>CAZAWU010000043.1:10807-23096 GCA_964488915.1 uncultured Burkholderiales bacterium | reverse complement strand
GCGAGGAGTTGATTCGTTTCTCCGGTGTGGTCAACCCGACCACCATCGGCGCGGGCAACAGTGTCTCCTCGACGCAAGTGGCGGATGCGCGCATCGAATACCGCGGCAAGGGCTACATCAATCAAGCGCAGAAGATGGGCTGGCTCTCGCGTTTCTTCATGTCGGTGCTGCCCTTCTGAGCGATTGAGCCATAACATGAAGCGATTGTTGAAATTATTGGTCATCGCCCTGTGCGCCCTCGCACCGTACGCGGCGAACGCGGAGCGCCTCAAAGAGATCGCCACGGTTCAAGGCGTGCGCGAAAACCAGCTGATCGGCTACGGCCTGGTGGTCGGCCTGGACGGCAGTGGCGATCAAACGACGCAGACGCCGTTTACCGTGCAAAGCACCATCAGCATGCTGTCTCAGCTCGGCGTGCAACTGCCGGCCGGCATCAGCCTGCAACTCAAAAACGTCGCCGCGGTCATGGTCACGGCGGCGCTGCCGCCATTCGCGCGGCCGGGTCAAACCATCGACGTGACCGTCTCCTCGATAGGCAATGCCAAGAGTCTGCGCGGGGGCACGCTACTGATGGCGCCGCTGAAGGGCGCCGACGGGCAGATCTACGCCATCGCACAAGGCCACGTACTCGTCGGCGGAGTGGGCGCGGCCGCAGCGGGCAGTCAGGTTGTCGTGAATCACTTGAGCGTCGGGCGCGTGCCGTCCGGTGCCACTGTCGAGCGCGCCGTGCCGACCGCGCTCGGGCAAGCGGAGTTCATCCACCTCGAACTCAAACAGACCGACTTCACTACTGCCAAGCGCGCTGTCGACGCCATCAACGCTGAGCTCGGCGCCGGCACCGCGATTGCGCTGGATGGCCGTGCGCTGCGCTTGCGGGCCCCGCTTGGACAAGACGAACGCGTCGCCTTTCTCGCCGAGGTCGAGAACATCGAAGTCAAATCCGCGCCGAGCGTGGCGAAAGTGATCGTCAACGCGCGCACCGGTTCAGTGGTGATGAATCAGCTCGTGCGCGTCGAGCCTTGCGCCGTCGCGCACGGCAACTTGTCGGTAACAATCAACACCCAAGCTTCGGTCAGCCAACCGAACGCATTCGGCCAAGGTCAAACCACCGTTACCGAGCAGGCGCAGATCGATATCAAGCAAGACGGCGGCAAGCTGGTCCTGGTGCAAGGCGCCAATTTGGGCGATGTCATCAAAGCGCTCAACGCTATCGGCGCGACGCCGCAAGACCTGTTGTCGATTCTGCAAGCGATGAAAGCTGCGGGCGCGCTCCGCGCGGAACTCGAAATCATCTAGTGAGATTGCCTTCCCATGCTTGGCAAGATGTCCGATGTAGGTCCACAACTGGCGCTGCAAAACAGCGAGCTAGACCGCTTGCGCTCGCAAGCCTCGCAAGCGCCCGACAAGGCGCTTGCGGGCGCCGCCCAGCAATTCGAAGCGCTATTTCTCAATACCCTGCTCAAGAGCATGCGCGAAGCAAGCACAGGCGACGGCTTGTTCGACAGCGAGCAAACCAAACTCTACACGTCGATGCTCGATCAGCAATTCGCGCAGACGCTGTCTAAGCGCGGCGTCGGTTTAGCGGACATGATGATCAAACAGCTCACGCTCCAGATGGGTGCCACTGTGGGCGCCTCCGCAGTAACCGGCGCCACGCCGGCTGCCAGCGCCGTATCGCCCGCTGCGAGCTCCGCGGCCGACGAGCAACCGGCGCAGCATCCAATCGCTCAAGCATTGCGCGGCTGCGGTGTTGCGGCGGCGACAACTGCACCGGGCCAACCGCATGCCACTCGCGGCGCCCAACCGAACACAACCGCTCCCGCTTCGCCGCGCGAGTTCGTCGAGCGCCTTGCCCCGCATGCGCGACAAGTGGCCGCGGACTTGGGTATTCCAGAGAAGTTTTTGCTTGGCCATGCGGCATTGGAAACGGGTTGGGGGCGGCGCGAGCCGCGCTTCGCCGACGGCAGCAGCAGCTACAACCTGTTCGGCATCAAGGCCGACCGCAGTTGGGGCGGTCCAGTAGTCGAGGTGACGACCACCGAATACATCGACGGACGCCGCGAAGTAGTCAAGGACAAGTTCCGCGCCTATGCGTCGTACGAGGAAGCACTGCGCGACTACGCTGATTTCCTACGTACCAACCCGCGCTATGCCGACGTATTTGCAGGCGAGCATGACGCCATCAGCTTCGCGCGCAGCCTGCAGCAGGCCGGCTACGCCACCGACCCGCGCTATGCCGAAAAGCTGGCGAGCGTCATCAACGGCCGGTCGATGCGCTCGGCGCTCGCCTGATCATGCCTAAAGAATCTCCAACCTACGCCGATAAACTCTTTGCCGCAAGGACCGTAGCATCCCCTGGCGGTAGTCCGGTTCCTTTCCCTCCGTTTTGGAATCTCGGGCTTGGTTGGGGAGTGGGGGCAACCCCACTCCTCCGTTTTGACGCGGTAACTGAGGCAACTTAGCAAAGGGCAAACGGGGTCTTATGGGAAACAGCATACTCGGCATTAGCTTGAGCGGCTTGCACGCGGCCCAAGCTGGACTGACCACGACCAGCCACAATATCGCCAACGCCAACACGCCCGGCTACTCGCGTCAGGTGCTAGTGCAGAACTCGCGCGCACCTCAGCTCGCGGGCTCTGGCTTTCTCGGCCAAGGCGTGGATGTCGCGGGCATCGAGCGCATTTACAGCTCGTTCTTGTCAGGGCAACTCAACAGCGCGCAGTCGGCCCAAGCCGAACTCGACGTCTACCATTCGCAGATGCGCCAGCTCGACAACATGCTGGCGGACACCAAGACCGGCTTGAACGGCGCGCTGCAAGCTTTCTTCAGCGGCGTCAACGATGTCGCCAATCGCCCCAATGACACCGCCACGCGCCAAGTCGCGTTCAATCAGGCGGAAAGCTTGGCGGCGCGTTTTCAGTCGCTGGACGCGCGCATCGCCAGCGTGCGCGAAGGCGCCAACGAACAGATTAACGCCAGTATTCAGGCAGTCAATACTTATGCCAGCCAGATTGCCAAGCTCAACGATCAAATAGCACAGCTCGAATCCAACACGAAGGGCCAACAAGTTAACGACCTGCGCGACCAGCGCGACCACCTGCTGTATCAACTCAGCGAGGAGGTGCGGGTTACCATGGTCGAGCAAAGCGACGGCAGCTACAACGTTTTCATCGGCAACGGCCAAGCGCTGGTCGTAGGTGCCAAAGCCGGACGACTCGGCGCGCTGACCTCGCCCACCGATCCACAGAAACTCGATCTGGCGTTTTCGGCGGGCGGACAGTTCATCCGCTTCAAGCCCGACAGCTTGCAGGGTGGACGTTTGGCCGGCTTGATGTCGTTCCAGAGCGCGGGCTTGGATGCTGCGAAGAACGAGCTCGGCCGCATCGCGCTGAATCTCGCCGGCACCTTCAATGCTCAGCACCGCCTTGGTCAGGACTTGAACGGCGCGCTCGGCAGCGATTTCTTCAAAGTGCCGGTGCCGCAGGTGAATCAAAGTACCACGAACACGGGCAACGCCAGCCTTGCGGCCAGCATCACCGACTACACGCAGCTCGCCGCCAGCGACTACCGCGTGCAGTACGACGGCAGCAACTACGTAATCACGCGCCTGTCGGACAGCTCCGTCATCAATGCCGCGAGCTTGCCGCAGACCATCGATGGTGTGCAGCTCAGCCTGGCGAGCGGCGCCATGGCCGCAGGTGACGAATTCCTCGTGCGCCCAACCTTCAACGCCGCCACCCAGTTTGCTTTAGCGCTAACCAACAGCGCGCAGATCGCCGCGGCGGCACCCGTGCGCGGCGCCATCGCGACAGCGAACACGGGTGACGGCACCATCAACGTCGCTGCCTCCGACGCGAGCAACGCCAATCTGCTGAGCAACGTGACCATCACGTTTACCAGCGCTAGTACCTTCGACATCAGTGGCGCGGGCACCGGCAATCCGACTGGTCTCAGTTACACGCCAGGCGGCAACATCAGCTTTAACGGCTGGACTGCGCAGATCAGTAACTCGCCGGTGGCCGGCGATAGTTTTACCATCGGCGCGAACCCGGGCGCCGTGTCGGATAACCGCAACGCCCTCGCCTTGGCCGGTCTACAGTCGCAGAAGTTGCTCGAAGGCGGCACCGCGAGCTATGAGGGCGGCTATGCCAAACTGGTCAGCTATGTCGGCAGCCGCACACGCGAGCTCGAAATCAGCAGCCAGGCGCAAGCCGGCGTGGTCAAGCAAACGCGCGATGCGCAGCAATCGTTCTCCGGCGTTAACTTGGAAGAAGAAGCGGCCAACCTCATCCGTTACCAAGCGGCCTACCAGGCCGCGGCCAAGGCGATGGAAATCGCGCGCACGCTGTTCAGCCAACTGCTCGAGCTATAGGAGCTTAAGCCATGCGCCTCAGCACCAACATGATCTTTGATCAAAGCGTTGCGCAACTGCAGCAGCAGCAAACGAACATCTTCAAGCTGCAAGAGCAAATCGCCAGCGGCCGGCGCTTGTCGTCGCCCTCCGACGATCCGATCGCCGCCGCGCAAGCGGTCAAGGTCAGCGGCGCGCTGGCGCGCAGCGAGCAGTTCACCACCAACCGTCAGGCCGCCAATACCAGCCTGCAACGCGCCGAAGTGGCGGTTCGATCGGTTTCGACACTATTGCAGGACGTGCGCGAAGTGGCGCTGCAGGCAAGCAACGCCGCGTTGGTCGATTCCGACCGCGCCGCCCTGGCCACGGAAATGCGCAGCCAGTTAGGCGAACTGTTCATGCTCGCCAACGGCCGCGACGAGAACGGCGATTTCATCTTCGCCGGCAACCAATCCTCGCAAGCGCCGTTCGTGCAAACCAACGGCGGTGCGCAGTATGTGGGCGATCAAGGCCAACGCCTGATCCAAGTGGCCGACGCGCGGCAAGTGAAAGTAAACCTCGCCGGCTGGCAGATCTTCGATCGCGTCAGTACCGGCAATGGGGTGTTCGCCACCAGTGCGCAAGCCGCCAATAGCGGCACGGGCGTGGCTTCGACCGGCTCGGTTACCAACCCGCCCGCATTGACGGGCCACAACTACCGCGTCACTTTCAGTGTCAGCGCGGGTGTCACGACCTATGACGTGTTTGACCTAACAGCAGGCGCCGCCGTTTCCACCGGCAACGCCTACAGCTCAGGGCAATCGATCGCTTTCGACGGTTTGCAGTTCGAACTACAGGGCGCGCCAGCCAATGGCGACGCCTTTGACGTGCAACCGAGCGGCAAGCGCAGCCTGTTCGCCACGCTTAACGACTTGGCCAACCTATTGGAGACGCCGGTCACCACCAATGCCGATCGCGCGCGTTTGCAGAACGGCTTAAAGGCACTGGTGCCGGAGCTGGACAACGCGCAACGCGGGGTATTCAACGCTCTGGCTGACGTGGGTGCAAATCTACAAGAGGTCGAGCGGCTGCAAGCCACCGGCGAAGAACAAAGCGTGCAATACCAGCAAACCCTTTCCGAGTTGCAGGACATCGACTACGCCAAGGCAATCACCGACTTGACGCGCCAGCAAACTCAGCTCGAAGCCGCGCAGAAGTCCTTCGCTCAGATCAGCAGGCTGTCGATCTTCCAGTACATCTAAGGAATCTTGGAACAAGTCTCCCACGCGATTGCGCGGATACAGATCACCCAAGAAGCCGCAGCGCCAGTTCCAGACCATGTTGGAACATGCGCTCGAGGATCGGAGTGAAGTAAGGCACCGTCATGGCGAGCAGCAGGAAGCCTACCGCCAGACTGATGGGAAAACCGACCGCGAATAGATGCAATTGTGGCGCGGCGCGCGTGAGAATCCCTAGCGCCAGATTGGTCACCAAGAGCGCGCCCACCACCGGCAGCGCGAGCGTCAACCCAAAGGTGAAGATCGCTGTGGCCGCCTCTACCATACCGAACGCCGCACTGCCGCTGAACAACGCACCATCGACCGGCAGCACGCGAAAGCTCTCCGCTAGTGCGCCGAGCACCATCAAGTGGGCGTTGAGCGCCAAGAAGACTAGCGTCGCCATCGCGCCAATGAAGCGGCCGATACCAGAGGTTTGATCGGCGGTCTGCGGATCGAAGAAGGTCGCGAAGCCCAAACCCATCTGCAACCCGATCACTTCCGCAGCGAAGTCGATGGCAGCAAACGCGATGCGCGTGGCGAAGCCCATCGCTAAACCGATAACGATTTCCTTCGCGATGAGTCCGAGTGCGAACCAGGAATCGAGCGCGGTCGCCGGCACGGCCGGCAGGCTCGGCGCGACGATGAGCGTGATCAACACGCCCAGCCCCACTTTCACACGCATCGGCACCGTCTGCACACCAAACACGGCCATGCTCCCAAGCAAGGCCAAAACGCGCACCAGCGGCAGCACGAACGTCGCCACCCATTCGAGCAACTGCGCACTGGTAAAAGTGAGCATTGCCGCTCCCCAATCAGCCGATCAGAAACGGAATGTTGGCGAAGATGCGCTGCATGTAGTCGAGCAAGTAGCCCAGCATCCACGGCCCCGCGACGACCAGTACCGCGAAGATGGCGAGCAACTTGGGGATGAACGACAAAGTCATTTCATTGATCTGAGTCGCAGCCTGAAAGATGCTCACGATCACGCCCACCGCGAGCGCGGCAATCAACAGCGGGGCCGAAACAACCAGCAGCACCTGCAGTGCTTCACGCCCGATGGTCAGTACGCTTTCTGGAGTCATGTGGTTTTCCTGTCGCGTCTAGCTAAGGAAGCTCTGCGCCAACGAGCCAATTAGCAAATGCCAGCCGTCGACTAGGACGAACAGCATAATTTTGAATGGCAGCGAAACGATGACCGGCGAAACCATCATCATGCCCATGGACATGAGAACGCTGGCGACGACCAGGTCGATGATGAGAAAAGGGATGAAGATCAGAAAACCGATCTGGAACGCGGTTTTCAGTTCGCTGGTGACAAACGCAGGCACGAGCACTTTCATTGACACTTGTTCCGGCGCTTCGAGCTTCGGCGCGTTCGCCAGCTTGGCAAACAAAGCAATGTCGGTTTCACGCGTGTGACGCAGCATGAACGTTTTCAGCGGCTGCGCACCGCGCTCCAGCGCCACGTTGAAGTCGATTTGATTCTGCTCGAACGGCTCGTACGCCTCGGCGTAAATCTTTTCGAACACCGGCGCCATGACGAAAAAAGTCAGAAACAAAGCCAGCCCGATCAGCACTTGATTGGGCGGCGCGCTCTGCGTACCGATCGCTTGGCGCAACAACGAAAGCACGATGATGATGCGCGTGAACCCGGTCATCATCAGCAACACCGCCGGCAAAAACGAAAGCGCCGTCAACGTCAGCAGCGTCTGAATGCTCAGCGTGTAGCTTTGACCGCCCCCCGGCAGTGGTTTGCTGGAGAACGCCGGCAGGCCGCCTTCTTGCGCTAGTGCAGTTTGCGGAAACAGCAGAGCGCACAGCAGCAGCGCCGCTATCGATACCAGCAGCAGCGGACTCGGCCGCCGCGGTTCGACGAATTGATCAGCCACGATCGCGTTGCTCGACGGCATGCTTCAGCCAAGCGGCGAAACGCTGCGCCGGCGGCGCTTGCTTGGCAGTGCCGGCGCCTGCGTCTTGGCGCGGCAACTGATGCAGCGCATTCACTCTTCCGGGCGCCACGCCGAGCACCAACCAGGTCTCACCCGCCTCGACCACGACAACGCGCTCGCGCGCGCCCACGGCCACGGAACTGATAACTTTCAGAAATGCCGGCGCACCGAATGCGCGCTGCGGCAAACGCTTCATCAACCAAGCGACCAACCCGATGAGCGCCAGCGTAGCCGCCAGCGCGAGCAGCATGGTGACGATACTACCGCCAGAAACCACCTTCGTATCAGATTCAACCTGATTTGCCCAGGTATACTGGGCATATGTACAGCTGAAAACGAACCCGAGGCGCACGCGGCGCAGCGCAGCACTCATCGCTTGAGCTTGCGCATGCGCTCGCTCGGCGTAACGATGTCGGTCACGCGGATGCCGAAGCGATCGTTGACCACAACGACTTCGCCTTGCGCAATGAGACAACCGTTGACGAGCACGTCCATCGGCTCGCCCGCGAAACCATCCAGCTCGACCACTGAACCTTGCGCAAGCTGCAACAGTTCCTTAATAGGTAATTTGGTTCGCCCCAGCTCGACCGTCAAATTGACCGGGATCTCCAACACCATTTCGAGATCGTTGGCCGCTTCTTTGCCGCCGCTCTGCGATAGGCGCTCGAACACAGCCGGGGTGGCGGGCGGCTCGGGCGTTACCGCCCCGCCCGCGTTTTCCTGGGCTTGTTGTTCCGCCAGTGCCGCCGCCCAATCGTCGGCAGCCGATGTCTCAGGCGCTGCTTCCTGCATGTCGTTCTCCTTGATCGTTCGTTCCGACTTGACTCAAATCGCCGTTGGCAATGATGTGTTCGACTTTCAGCGCATAGTGCCCGTTGCTCACGCCATAGCGCCCGGCCAACACCGGCACCGCGTCCACGGTCGCGTGCACCGTCTCCGCCAGATCGAGCGGAATGACGTCGCCGACACGCAAATTCAGCAGCGTCTGCACCGTCACTTCGGTCTCACACAGTTGCGCCACGAGCTCCACCTGCGCGCTCTTGATCTGCTGTGACAGCATGGACACCCAGCGGCGGTCGACTTCCATTTGCTGCCCTTGCACATTGCTGAACAGCAGCTCGCGAATCGGCTCCAGCATCGAGTACGGTACGCAAATGATGAGGTCGCCCCCGGCGGTGCCCAGCTCGACGCGAAACGACGTCGACACCACTACTTCGTTGGGCATGGCGATGTTGGCGAACTGCGTATTCATTTCCGAGCGCTGATACTCGAAGGTGAGCGGATGTACCGGCTGCCAGGCTTTCGAATACTCTTCGAACACGATCTGTAGCGTGCGTGTAACGATACGCATCTCGACCGAACTCAACTCCCTGCCCTCGACCCGCGTGTGATGTTTGCCGCCACCGCCGAAAAGATTGTCGATAATTGCGAATACCAAGTTCGGGTCGAAGATGAACAGCGCGGTGCCGCGCAGCGGGCGTGCCGCCACTAGATTGATGTTTGTGGGCACCACCAAGTTGCGCACGAACTCGCTGTACTTCGAAACCATGACCGGCTGCACGGAAATTTCCGGTGTGCGCCGAATGAAATTGAACAAGCCGACGCGCAAGAAACGGCTGAAGCGCTCGTTGATGATCTCGAGCGTGGGCATACGCCCGCGCACGATTCGCTCCTGCGAGCCGAAGCTGTACGCGCGTACGCCGCCGGTATCCTCTTCAACCGGCGCCTCAGCCTCCTCGCCGCTAACGCCTTTTAGCAGCGCATCGACTTCTTCTTGCGAGAGAACTTCGTCAGCCATGAACCGCCGCGGACATTACTGAATGACGAAAGAAGTGAACAGCACGCCCTGCACCTGTTCCGCGTGCTTTTTGTCGCCCACGGCAAGTTTGATCTGTGAAGTGACCTCTTTGCTCAGTTGCTGCTTGCCCTTAGGCGAGCTGACATCGGCGGCCGACTTGCTCGACAGCAGCATGAGCACGCGATCCTTGATCTCTGGCATGCGCGCCTTGATGGCGTCGCCGGCCGCCGGTTCCTTGAGCTTCGCTACCAACGTCGTCTGCAGGAACACGCCCTCACTCTGCGGCTGCAGATTCACCGTGAACGTGTCTAAGTCGACGAAGGTCGGCGGGGCGGTATGCTCTGCGGCTTTTTCCGCGTGCGCCTCCTTACCCTTAGGTTTGGGTTTCATGAAGAACCAAGCCCCACCGCCGCCACCCGCCAAGAGGGCGACCACCGCGATGATTAGAATCATTTTCTTGCCCTTCTTGGGCTTGGCTTCAGCGCTAGCTTCGGCGGCTGCGGGTTTCGACATGTTGGGTCCTTGGTTGGCGAGAAATTTGTCAAATGACAGTGGAATTATGGCAACGTCCCTATTTCCACCATGCGTGGAATAGAGCGGCTTTTTCCCCTGAGTCTGCCGGCTAGCCTCGACTACCGCATGCGCCAGTCAAGGGGACCCGGAGGCGCTCAAACGCGCTTCCTATCTAAGCGGCAGCCGCGAAACTACTTATGCAAAGGTATCGACGAGGCCATTGCGGCGCAGGACTCGCGCGGGTGATTGCTGTGCGTCACGCTCGCTACCGCCGCGGCTTTGGCCCTGCCCTTGGCCGCCCGACCCGCCACGCGCCTGCTGCGAGTTTTGCTCGGGCTGGCGCTCACCGCCCTCGACTGAAACGCGGTCGAGCTGCACACCGCGTTCTGCCATCATCTGTTCGAGTTTGGGCAAAGCCGCCTGCACGGCGTCCACCGTCGCGGCATGTTGAATCGTGAAAGTTGCATGCACGCGGTCGTCTTGTACCCTCAAACTCACATCGATCGGCCCCAGCTCCGCTGGGTTGAGGCGCAGTTCCGCCCGCCCGCCGCCGTCGTTGACCAGTAGCACGATCTGCTCCGAAAACGCATTCGACCACTCCGGCGTGCGCAACGGCACCCCGATCTGCACGACCGGCACCGGCTGGGCCGGCGGCGTCTTACGCGCCTCGAATTGTCCCAAGCTCAGGGCGGCCTGCATGTCCTTGCCCGCGCCAATGCCGCTGGGCTCCCCGCTCGACTCCCCATCCAGCTTGAGCGCAGAAACGCCGGCCACCACCGTCTGGGGCAAGCGCACGGCCGGCTCGTCTTCCTCCATCACCGCCTGTTGCACCGGCAGTTGCAGCTCCGACTCACGCTCATCGGCCGTACCCGTTTCGCGCCCCTGGACGCGCGCGAAGCTCACACTCGCCAGTGCCTCGCTTTGACTGCCTTGCTCACCCTGAGTCGTCGCAGGAGCAGCCTCGCCGCGAGCAAGCCACGCCTGCCATGCTTGCAGCATCGTCGCAGGCGCGGAAGCCTCACCGCCGGGTAGCGCGCTAATAGAAGCGTCCACGGTGATACTCAACTCGCTCTCTTTCTCGTCGGCCTTGGGCAGGCCTTCCACTGCAGGCACTAAACCAGACGTGTCGGCGCCGAGCTGCGCCGCAGAATCACCGAGCAACTGCTCAAAACTGAGCGCATCCACTCCCGGCAGCCCAGTTAGCCCGGGCAATAAGCGTTTGGCGGCGGTTTTGCTGCTCTTTGCATCGGTGATGTTGTTTACGTTTGACGTTGCTTCCATTCTCGACCCTCTTGTCTCGATTAGTCGCGCCTGAGCCGCTGGCCTAAGCGCTTTGTTCAGTCTGACGGCGCTGCCACAGGCCCGCCGCTCGTTCGTCGGTTTGCCGCTGCTCGCTGCGCGCCGCGGCGCGCGCTTGCTCCGCTTGCGCGCGTTCGATCAGCACTTCATAGGATTTCACGCGATGCTGCTTCTGTCGCCAGTCGCGTTCGGCGACGCCACGCACCGCATCGACCTGCGCCACAACCCGGCACTGTTCTTCGATCGCACGGCCGAGCTGCGCCAAGAAGGCGCGGTAGTTCCCGATAGAATTGGCGTCGATACCGTCGGCCATGGCTTGCGTGAAGCGCGCTTGGTATTCGCTTTGAAAGCGCGACAACAGCGTCAAGCGTTCGCGCGCTCGCTCCAGATCGCGGTTTGCTTTCGCCAACTGTTGCGCGGCGCGCTCCGCCGCGGTCTCGGAAACTTGTACTAGCAATTTCAGGGCGTTCGCTTCCATGGACCGGCTTCATTCCTCCTAAGCAGCGCGCGGCACATTGTCGGCGCCGCCCGCCAAGAGTTGCTCGAGCGCCGCGACGCTGGGACGATACTCCGCTCGCTGCGTCATACCTTGTTGCAGAAAACGCTCCAAACTTGGATACAGCGCGATGGCCTGGTCCAACATCGGATCACTGCCCGCCACGTAGGCGCCGAGATTGACCAAATCGCGATTGCGTTGATAGCGCGAATAGAGCTGCTTGAACTTGCGCACCAGCTCGAACTGCTGCGGCGCTATCAAGCTCATCATCGCGCGGCTAATCGAAGCTTCGATATCGATGGCGGGATAGCGCCCTTGCTCCGCTAGGGCGCGCGACAGCACGATATGGCCGTCCAAAATCGCACGCGCGCTGTCGGCCACCGGATCTTGCTGATCGTCGCCTTCGGTCAACACAGTGTAGAACGCGGTGATCGAACCGCCGCCGGGACGTCCGTTGCCGGTGCGCTCCACCAGTTGCGGCAGCAGCGCGAACACCGACGGGGGGTAGCCTTTCGTCGCGGGCGGCTCGCCAATCGCAAGCGCCACCTCGCGTTGCGCCATGGCCACACGGGTGAGCGAATCCATGATTAACAACACGCTCTTGCCTTGGTCGCGGAAGTACTC
>CAZAWU010000043.1:0-10707 GCA_964488915.1 uncultured Burkholderiales bacterium | reverse complement strand
TCGAGCACGTTGCGAATCGGGGCGCGATGCAGCGGATTGAGTACGCGGCCCTGCAACGCCGCGCTTTGCTGACATTTGAGCGCGCCGCCTTCGTCGAGCGGGGCGCCGCTGGCATCGACCACGCGCCCGAGCAATTCACTGCCGACCGGCATTTGCTTCATCCGGTCGGACGCGCGGCGGCGCGGATGATAAGGGGCGCCGATCTTAGGCTGAGGGTAGAGCACGTCACATGGCACCACCTGTGCGCCGGGCAACAGCCCCTGCGACTCGCGCGTTCCCATCAAGTAGACGCGATTGGCGGCAAATCCGACGACTTCGGCATCGACGGTGTGACCGCTGGGCAGCGCCACCAGACATTGGCTACCGATCGCACTTTTAATACCCGTAGCCTCCATTACTAAGCCAGCGACTTTGGTGAGTTTGCCGCTACGCGAATTAGCTTGCCGCAACGCGACCAGATCGGTGCACCCATGCAAAAAATCGCGCCAGGCGCGGCTGTGCGGATTCATGCATCCGCCTGTGCTTCGGGATCCAGGGACAGAGCTGCCAGCACGCGCTGCCAGCGCGTCTCGATGCTAGCATCGATGGCACTCTCCGGTGTCTGCAAACGGCATCCACCGCGTTGCAACGACGCATCTGTCTTGAACGTCAGAGTATTGCCTTGCCCCAGCGCGATGTCGTTATCCGACGCTAATGCGCTGCGCACCATCTCCGCATCCAAGGGATGCAACTCTAGGATAAGTACGCCTTTGAACGGCGGCAACTCGGCGACCGCGTCGCGTACGCTATCGACGACCAGTTCCGGATGCACCTCCAATGTTCTGCCGATCACCTTTTGGGCGCAGGTGAGCGCGAGCTGCAAAAGTTGCTGCGCCACTTGATGGTCGAGGCTTTGCAATGCTTCCTGCATGGAACCAAGCAAAGCGCGCAATTGAGCGCCTTGCGCCTGAACCTCGTGGCGCCCCTCCTGCACCCCGGCTGCGTAGCCTTCGGCGTGAGCGGCTTGCCGGATTTGCTCCAGCTCGGCAACCGTCGGCAGCGGCACATCTTTGATATCGACACCGTCGAAGTCGTCCAAGCGCCACGCTTGATAGCCGTTCAGATTTTCTTTGCGGATCACGTCGCTCTCAAACAAAGCTGTCCTCGCCCTTGCCGCCTAAGGCGATCTGACCTTCGTCGCCCAGGCGCCGTACGACCTTGAGCAACTCGCGCTGCTCGGCTTCTACGTCGGAGACTTTCACGGGTCCTTTCGATTCCAGGTCTTCTTTCATCTGTTCGGCTGCGCGCTGCGACATGTTCTTGAACATCTTGTTGCGCAATTCCTCACTCGCACCTTTCAAGGCGACGATGAGCGAATCGGACTGCACCTCGCGCAGGATAAGCTGGATGGCACGATCGTCGAGCTCCAGCAAATCCTCGAACACGAACATCTCGTCCATGATCTTTTGCGCGAGATCTTCGTCGTAGCCCTTGATGCTTTCGATGATGCTCGACTCAAGCGTGCTTGGCACGAAGTTGAGCACTTCCGCCGCCGCACGTACCCCGCCAAGCTGGCTCTTCTTCGCTTCATTGGCCCCGCTTAACAGCCGCACCAGCGTATCGTTCAGTTCGCGCAATGCACCCGGCTGCACGCCGTCGAGGGTGGCGATGCGCAGCACGACGTCATTGCGCAAACGCTCGACGAAATTGCTCAACACTTCGCTGGCTTGGTCGGCGTCGAGATGCACCAGAATGGTGGCAATGATCTGCGGATGCTCGTTGCGCACCAGCTCCGCGATGGCCGCGGCATCGAGCCATTTCAAGCCATCGAAACCATTGGTGTCGCCACCCTGCATGATTCGGTCGATGATCTGCGCGGCGCGATCGTCGCCCAGCGCCTTGGTCAGCGTGGCGCGGATATAGTCCTTGGAGGCCGTGACGCCGCCCGACTTAGCCTCAGCCTCACCGTTGAAGTCCTCCAGGATTTGCGCCAGCTTCTCGCGGTCGACCGTTTCCATCTCCGCCATGGCTTTGCCGAGCTTTTGCACCTCCCTCGGCCCCATGAGCTTGAGCACTTCCGCAGCCTCGTCCTCACCCAGGACGGTAAGCAAGATGGCGCTCTTCAGCAGGCCATCGTCGCTCATTCGGCTTTACTCCCCATCCAGTTCTTCAGAACGTTGGCGACCATCTGCGGATCTTGCTTGGCCAGCTCGCGCGTCTTCTGCATTTGGTTTTCCAATTGCAACGCCTGCTGTTGCGGCGCCGGCAGGCTAGCAATGTCACCGGCGCTGGGTTCGACGCGATTAGTCAGCGCTAGTTCGTTCCCCGGTTCGGGCTGCACGGGCTGTGGCGGCGTGGCGAGCGTACGCAACAAGGGCCGAATCACGCCGAGCACCAAGTACAAAAGCACCCCAGCGATCAACACGTGTTTGCCGATATCCTTCGCCATCGCAACGTTCTCTGGCTGCTTCCACATCGGTACGGCGACGATCGGCTCGCTCGGCGTCGCGGCGAACGGGCTGTTGACCACGTTTACGCTGTCGCCGCGGTCCTTATTGAAGCCGATGGCGTCCTTGACCAGATTGGTGATCTGCTCGACCTCGTTCTGCGGCAGCGGTTTGGTCGAAACCTTGCCCTTGGCGTCAGTCAGCGTACGATGGTTCACCACTACGGCAACAGACAGGCGTTTGAGCCGGCCCGTGGCGTCGCGCGTGTGCTTGGTGGTCTTGTCGATCTCGTAGTTAGTGGTGGTGTCGCGGCGTGAGCTGTTGCTGCCGCCTGCTGCGCTACCGGCAGCGCCACCGGCGCCTGTTTGCCCGTTGATCGGAGCGCTGGCTTGCGCCGCGGGCTGGTTTGATAGCGCCCCAGGCACGCCGCCGCCGTTGGCCGCGGCGTTATTGTTGACCGACTCCGACGATTGCTGGCTGCGCACCGCAGCCTCGGCTTGGTTTTGGTTCGGCTTGTAGGACTCAGCCACCGTCTCGGTCTCGGAGAAATCGATATCGGCCGTCACCTGCGCCTGTACATTGTTGGGTCCCATGATCGGGGTGAGAATGGCGCGCACGCGCTCGGCCAGCGCCAGTTCCATGTCCCGCACGTACTTGAGCTGGCCCGGCTCCAGCGCGCGGTTGGCGCCGCCGCTGCTGACCGGCTGGCTTAGCAAGTTGCCGTTTTGGTCGAGCACGCTGATGTTCGTTGGCGCGAGCTCGGGCACGCTGTTCGCGACCAGATGCACCACCGCGCTCACCTGCGCCGGGTCCAGCGATTTGCCAGGATAGAGATTGACCAGCACCGAAGCGCTCGGCTTTTGCTGCTCGCGGATAAAGATGGTCGGCTTCGGGATTGCCAGATGCACGCGCGCCGACTGCACCGCTGACACGGATTGCACCGAGCGCGCCAGCTCGCCTTCCAGCGCGCGCTGGTAGTTGATCTGCTCGGCGAACTGACTGGTGCCGAGCTTCTGATTGTCCATCGCCTCGAATCCGACCAGGCTGCCTTTGGGCAGGCCTTGTCCGGCAAGCTTGAGGCGCACCGCATGTACGTGCTCCGCCGGCACCATCAGCGCCCCGCCGCCGTCGGAGAAGCGGTACGGCACCAGCATCTGGTCGAGCGCCGCGACGATGGCGCCGCCGTCGCGCTCGGAGAGATTGCTGTACAGGACGCGGTAGTCAGGCGTGCGGCTCCAAAGCCACGCGCCCACCAAGAGCGCCGCAATGGCGGCCACAGCCAGCATCAACCCGACCTTCTGCTGGGCGGGAAGTTGGGCGATGCCGGGTAATCGGGGAACTAGCGCCTGTGCGTCGGCCATGCGGGTTTGGAGACCGTTTTTTGGGTTATGTGCATTATCTGCACCCCCAGCGCACTAGATGCCTCAAATAGCCCCACCTTTCAGCCGCTTATCTGCGCGTCGCGGCTTAGGACAAACTGCTACCGTTCGCAGTATTCGCAGCAGGAAAGCGCCATGAACGAGATCGACCGCGTACTTGGGCAGATTCGCGCCGCCCAACAAAGCTTAGGAATCAATAAATTAAACAAAACTCCTAAAGCGGAAGGTGCGGAATTTGGCAACGTCCTGCAGCGTTCGTTGGACGGCGTCAGCAACGCCCAGAAGCTGGCCCAGCAACTGGCCCGTGACTTCGAAATCGGCGCTAACGGCGTGCAACTGCACGACGCCATGATCGCGAGCCAAAAAGCCAACATTACGTTTCAAGCCATGGTCCAGATCCGCAACCGCGTGGTTGCTGCGTATCAGGAAATCATGAACATGAACGTCTAGGCTGCGGCACACTTTAGAGTCCAAAGCTCACGCCCGCCAGCTTCGCGTTGCGCTCACGCTCGACATTGATGATGTAGCGCTGGATCTTTGCCTGGTCGCCGCTAGCCAAATCGACGAAGCGGCAACCGACGCGCTTGCTGCGCGCGCCGTTCTTGAGAGTGACATCGAGCACGTTGCTGACCATGAGCGTAGCCCAAATCGAACCGACCACCGGGATATCCAAACGGCACTCCGGAAATACCATGTTGGGCACCAACTTGAGATCCAGCGGATAGCCCACCAGCGACACGCCGCCCACGCTGATGTCGTGCAAGGTTAGTTGCAACTGCGCTTTGCTGTAGCCCAACTCTTCCGGCACCGGTACCTGACACTTGATGGGATTGACGATCGGCGTTTTCAAGCGATAGTGCTCACGCCGTTGCACGCGCAGGAGCGCCTCCGGCACTTTGATGCGGAACGCGCGTGCGCCATCGAAGGCGGCCTTTTCCAGCTTGGTCGCCATAAATTGGATTTTCACGCCTTCGTCGCGCGTAACGAAAATGATCTTCTCGCTTTGCAGCACGCGCTGATTGGCACTCTCGTCAGCGCCGTACTCGAACACCACGGCGCCGGTGACCGTATCGACGTCGAGAATCGAGGTCAGCACGAACTCCCTGCCTTCAGCGAAATAGATCGAGACGAGCGCGTGCTTGCGCATCACGTTCAATAAGATGCCGACGATCTCTTTTTTAGAGCGCACCCAAAGGTCGCTGTCCTCGCGGATCGCCGTGAGGTCGATTAAGTCGTGCATAGCGGCCATGCGCTGGTTCCCCGTTTAATGTGGTCCTTCACGTCGATAACGACAGCCAACGGTTCAACTTAATTCGCATATACATCGATTGGTATGTGACCAATAATGCCTTCATGTCTCATTGTTGGCTTGATGCTCTAGCTTGTATATCCAGGCCAAAAGCTGAGCCACGGCAACATAGAGGCTGGGCGGGATTTCCCGGTCGATGTCGACTTGCATCAGCAGCGCCACCAGCGCGGGAGACTCGTGCACGAACACACCGCTGCTTTTGGCGCGCGCGATGATCGCTTCCGCCAGCAAACCGTTGCCTTTGGCTAGTACGCGCGGCGCCGCCTCACCTTCGCGATAGGCCAACGCCACCGCCGCATTGTTGCAACGGAGCGGTTCGTGCGCTCCGCCAGCGTTGCGCTCATTCATGCGGCTGCACCCTCGCGTTTTTCAGTTTCACTCCGGCGCTTTCTAACGCAAGCGCCAACTCGGGCACCGCTTCGGCGAGCCTGGGACGGGCGTGCGCTTCGCTCTTCAGGCGCAAGCTGAGCTGACCGGCGACAATCTGCAATTGCGCCTCGACCTGCCCCAACTGCGGCAAGCTCAAGCGCAGCGTGGTCTGCCAAGCTCGCGCGCGCTCCGCCTCGTGCCCGCCACCTTGCTCATGCGCCAAACGCCACTGCATCTGCTGTCCGGGCCAGGCCTCACCGCGCCAGATCAACTCCCCCGATGCCAAGAAGTGCAACTGCTGTTCCAAGGCGGGCAGCAGTGCCGGCGGCACTTGCAGCCGCGGCGCACTACTCGTGCCCTCGTTTCGCGCTACGCTGCCGGTGAGTTCAGAGGCCGTGGCCGCGCCTCGTTCGCCGCTTGGCGCCACGTCGTGGTGGTTGCGCGCGAGCGCCAAGACGTTCGCGGTTTCGGCCGGCAACCGCGCTTGCGGTTCACGCCGCAGCGCATCGAGCGGCAACTCGCCGCGCAACCACCGCTCTTGGTGCGCTTCGTAGAACGCGCCGCTCGCTTCCAGCGCTTGTTGCACGCGTACGCCGAGTTCTTGCGGCGAAGCGGATTTCGCGCTGGCAGGATCGAACAGAGGCTGTGGCAACGAAAGTTGCGCCGCCAGCGGTGCGGCGCTTTGCCCTGGTGCGGCCGGCACGCTCGTCAAACCGGAAATCGGTAACGCGTCGAGCACGCTCTGCAGCGCCCGCAGCGCATTGCTAAGGTGCGTCTGCGTCGCGGCATTGGCCGCGACCGCGCTCGGATGTGCGCGTTGGCCACCGGACTGAGGATGGTCTTGTGCATGGCGCGCTAGCGCCGCAGAACTTGGCGCCGGACCAACCGGCGCCATATCCATTTTCACGCGTTATCGCCGTAGAAGCGGCGTGCGGCCTTATCGCGTGCGCTCTGACCAATCAATTGTTGAAGCTTGTTCATCCAGCTGGTTGTCAAAGCGCGAATTTCAGCGTCGTCATTCAGTATCGATCTAAGCGCGGCCACTTTGCGCTTGTGCTGCGCCGCACTAAGCGGCGGGCCACCATCGGCACTGATCAACGGCTGCAGCACACCGCTGCATTGCTGCTCGAGGCTGATCAGGTTGTCCCACTCGCCACCGCGCGCGGACGCCAGCATTGCGGCGGATAATCCGCGTAGGCGTTCATAGCGGTCCAGCACTTCGTCTGCTGTCATATTTTGTCCTCCGTATTACTTGGGGCGGGCAGCCACACTGCCGCCGCCGCTACCGGTACCCGCCCGCGCGCTGGCGCCGATACTGGCCCAGGCGGCGCGCAGTTCACGCAGCAGTTTGATCACCTCGTCCAGGGCAGCGCCGTCGCTGCGCAGATTGGCCTGCAGAAGGCGCTGCGACATGTATCCGTACAGGTCCAGCAATTGCTTGGCGAGTTGACCGCCCGCGTTGAGATCGAGACTGGCGCGCAAACCGTCGTTGATGATCATCGTCGCCTTGTCGATGCTGGCGCACTTTCCGGCGAGATTGCCGCTGGCGATATGCTTCTTCGCCTCCACCACGGCCACACCCGCGCCGTCGAACAACATTAGAACCAGCTGATGCGAATCGGCCCCCATGACACCGACATCGCGTTGCACCGTCGCATAGCTTTGCAAGGCGTGTTTGGCTGCCGCTTGCATATCCGTCAAGATTAGTTGTCAGAAGTTGAAGGAAGATTCTGGAGTTGCTGCTCCAAGAACCGGCTAGTCGCCTGCAAATTGCTTACGATACGATCAAGCGCGGTGAACTGATCCCGATAACGCCGTTCGACTAACTCCAAACGCCGGTTGAGCGCTTCAGCGCGTTTCTCGATGTCGCGAATGCTGGCGTTGATACCATCGGTGCGCGTAGCCAGCGGGCCTTGGCTGTCGAGGAACTGCTCGATCGCCACGTTGAGCTGCGCCGCATATCCCTGCGTCAATCGCACTACGCCGCGCGCTCCGAGGGCACCACCGAGCACGCGCACGCCCAGGCCTTCGCTGGCGTCACCCGCGGCACCTGTCAAGATCTGGCCGTTTCCAATTGCCGCGACACCGTTAATGGTGCCGAGCGCGTCGCTGCCCGACGTGCCGCTAGGCGCGCCGCCGAACAAACCCGCCGCACCGCTGCCGCCAGTGACCGAAACGCTCGAAGCGGTGCCATAGCGCTGCGACTTCATTGTCAGCACGCCAGCCGACTCGGTTACGGCGACGCTCGCGCCGGACAACGCGCCATTCACCTTGCTCTGCACTTCGGCGGCGAGCGCCGCCGCATTGGCGTAAGTTCCGGCGCTGAGCACGACCGTGGCGGCCACGCCATCGACGGTCACTGACAGAGTGTCGTTCGCGCCGGCTACGATGTTCAGACCCGCTGCTCCGCTGCCGTTCAACACGCCCTGGCTTGCCAGCTGCGTTACCGTGAGCGGGTAGCTGCCCGCCTGCGTCTTGCTGGTGGAGCCGGTCACCGTTATCAGGCTGTCGCTCGCGCTACCCACTGCGGCGAAAATGCCGGCAATGGCGGAGAAATTATCGTTAAGAGCGCTTTCGAACTTCTGCGCATCCAGCTTCAGTGTACCGTCGCGCTGCACCGCTACGCCGATCTGTGACAGCGAATTGATCGAACTCGCGGTGCCTGCCAGCGGCGTGGTCAAGATGCTGCGCAGCTTCGCTTGCAGGTTGCGCACCGTGCCATCGCCTTGCAGCGCCGCGCCGGTGCGCGTGGTCTCGTTGTAAGCAGTTAGATCGCGCAGCGTCTTGCCGGTGTCGTTGTAGCCTTTGATAAACGCTTCGATCGCCTCTTGTACTTTGGCTTTGTCGCGCTCGATCGTCAGCGCCGTCGGACTGCCAAGGTTGGTCTTTTGCAGATTGAGCGACACGCCTTCCACGACATCGCTGAAACTGTTGCTCGATTTGGTCAGCCAGATACCATCGACCGCAAAACGCGCATCCTGCGCAGCGCTGGACTGCGTCAGATTCTGCCCGGCGCCGACCGTCGCAGTGGGGTCGAAAGCCAACTGCGATAGCCCACTGGTATCGGTGTGGTTGCCATCGTCGTCGCTGACGGTGATGCGCAAACTGTTGGCGGCGCCCGAGTCCTTAGACGTGAACACCAACCGCGCCCCGGCATTGTCGGTGACGATGGATGCGCTCACCCCGATATTGGCGGCGTTGATGGAGTCGCGAATGCCGGCCAGGCTGCTTTGACTGGAATCGATGGTAATCGTCTGCGCCGCCTTACTCGCGTTCACCGTAAACGTGTTGCCGCCAGAGTCGTAGGTACCGAACTGTATGGTGATGCTGCCACTGCCGATCGCGGCGAACGAATCGGCCGCGGCCGCCGCATATAACTTGTGCTGTTGCGCCAAGCGCTCGACTTCGAGGGTGTAGTTGCCCGGCACCGCTTTGCTGCCGTTGACCGTGACACCGGCGATGCTCGCCTCCGCCAAGGTGCCCTTGGCGGCGCTGAACTTGCTGCCGTCACTCAGCTCTTTGAGCGCAGTTTGGAAAGTGGAAAGCGAACCCTTGAGCGTGCCGTAGGCCGATAGTTTGGTCTGGAACGCCTGCGTGCGGCTCTGCAATTGCGTCAACGGCTGACGCTCGATCGCCATCAACTGCGTAACAATGCCGTTGACGTCTAAGTTTGAGCCGATTCCGGGTGCCGAAATTGCCATCGGTCGCTTCTTGAAAGTTCCGGGTTACGCTTTTTCCTGAATGACCAAGCCTTTAAGCTTGTCCAGCGCACGCGCGATGGCGAGCATTTCCTCCGACGGCAGTTGCCGCAGCACCGAACCTGTTTCTTTGTCGATCAGCTTCATGATCGTGCGGCCCGACTGTGTATCCATCTGAAACTCCAAGTTGCTCGCGTGAGGCTCAATGAACTTGTTGACTGCTTTCGTGGCGCTATCCAATTGCTCGTGGCTGACGGCGGCAGGCTGCGCCACGCGCTCAGCGACCGCCGCGACCGGATGGGCACTACCCGTTTCGGCGGTGCCGCCGGTAGCGGTCGCATGTGGCTGCGGTGCAGCCCCAGTCACGTTTACATTTACGGGTGCGACCTTCATTTAAGTTACTCCATCAGAACAAGCAGGGAAGGTGCGAATAGCGCCCCTTCCCTGCCGTTACTCGTCATTTACTTCCGAACTTAGCCACGCAGCAGGGCCAGCACACCGTTCGGCAGGGCGTTGGCTTGCGCCAACATTGCCGTACCGGCTTGCTGCAGGATCTGATTGCGGGTCATGTTCGCCGTTTCCGCCGCGAAGTCTGCGTCCATGATGCGGGAGCGCGCCGCTTCTTGGTTTTCGACCGACACCTGCAAGTTGCCGATCACTGACTCGAAGCGATTCTGCACTGCACCGAAGTTAGCGCGCTGGCTGGTGATCGCATCCAAGGTACTGTCGATGGCGTTGATCGCATCCGTCGCGGTGGCGGCGGAGGTGCTGATGTTAATACCCGCCGTGGTCGCAACTTTGTCCGCGGCGCTAGCGGTTCCCAGCGCTGTGACCAGGGCGGCGCCAGTGGCACCGGAAGCCGTACCGCCAGTCAACTGCGTGCGGCTGACGGAAATCGTATCGTTGGTTGTGGTGCCGGCACCGACTTGGAACACCATCGCCGTGCCAGCGGTAAACAGCGTAGTGCCGTTGAAGGCAGTACCGCCTAGGGTCCGGTTGATCTCCGCGCCGAGCTGCGAGTATTCCGCTTGCAGATTGGCGCGGTCGCCTGAACCGTTGGTAGCGTTCGCCGACTGCACGGCCAGCTCGCGCATACGCTGCAACATGTCGCCTACCTTACCGAGCGCACCTTCCGCCGTTTGCGACAGAGAGATGGCGTCGTTGGCGTTGCGGATCGCAACGTTCATGCCCTTGACTTGGGCGTTCATGCGTTCCGCGATCGCGAGACCGGCGGCGTCGTCTTTCGCGCTATTCACGCGCAGACCGGAGGACAAGCGCTGCAATGAAGTCGACAGCGCGCTTTGCGACATGTTGAGGTTGCGCTGGGCATTCAACGAGGCAAGGTTGGTGTTAATTACTTGTGGCATTTGAGTCTCCTAGCTGTTCGTCTCGTTGAATTAACCGCGCAACAGGGCCAGCACGCCGTTCGGCAGGGCGTTGGCTTGCGCCAGCATCGCGGTACCAGCTTGCTGCAGGATCTGGTTGCGGGTCATGTTGGCGGTTTCCGCCGCGAAGTCCGCGTCCAT
>CAZAWU010000042.1:0-23482 GCA_964488915.1 uncultured Burkholderiales bacterium | reverse complement strand
CTGACCGTCTGAACTGATGGCGGTGTGACCATTGTCCCGCTTCTCATCAACTAAGCCAAACGTTGCTCGGCAGAATGCGGAGCTGCCACCAATGGTGGCCGCCTCCAATCGTTGGGGATAGGCATTTAACAGACCTGACTCAGAGTCGAATGCGCGAGCGACACTCGCAGACGGCTCATGATAACGAAGAGCCTGACGAACGTTCGCACGCGATCAATTCACTAAGTCGCAGTGCGCTGAGCAAGTGGTGACTAAAAGCGGGATAAAGGTAGCCGTTGTCCTCCATACTCGCTCGCACCTTGCTCTTTCTACCTTACTCATAAGCGCTTCTGCTAGAGATCACAACGTTTGCTGTACCTGCTTTAGCGCCTGCCGCATCAAGCGCTCCATGTCCTCTGGCAGGACCGGCTTGCCCATGATCAAAAAGCCCGCCGTCTCCGCGTCCGTCAAATGTTCGCTGCTGGTGCTGGCGGTGATGAGAATCGTCGGAATCTGCACGCCGAGTTCCCAGCGGATGCGCCGCGCGGCTTGCACTCCGGTTTCGTGGCTTTGCAAGCGGTAGTCGGCGATGATGAGATCAGGGTAGCGCCCCACTTGCGCCACACCTTCCAACGCGGTGTCGGAGCCCTCCGCCAGCACGCTCTCGCACTTCCAACCCGAGAGCATCGCTTGCATCGCTTCGAGAATGGCGGGTTCATCGTCGATCACCAAAACGAGTTTGCCTTCAAGTGTATCGAGGTCGCTCGCTTCAACCGCTGGGGGGGTGGCGGTGCTTACCGCCTCGCCCATCGGCACGTTCAGCCGAAACATGGTGCCGCGCCCGACGCGCGAGGCGAGTTCGAGCTCGTGGCCGAGCAGTTGCGTGAGGCGCTGCACGATCGACAAACCCAGCCCGATGCCTTTAGTGCTGTGGCGCGCGGGAGAGCCGACTTGATAAAACTCCTCAAAAATGCGCTCGCGCTCGCTCTCCGCGATGCCGGGGCCGGTGTCCCAGATCTCGATCGCGATTGCGCCTCGGCGTCTGCGGCACGTGAGCAGCAAGCCGCCGTCGTGCGTGTAGCGCACGGCGTTCGAGACCAAATTACGGACGACGCGCTCGAGCAAGATCGAATCGGTGTACGCAAACAACTCCAAGGCTTTGAAGCGGAACTCCAGCCCTTTGGCTTCGGCTTCGACGGAGAAATCGCGCGCGATGTTCTGAAGAATGGGTCGCAACGCGAAATGGCGGCGGTGCGGTTCGATGCCGCCGGCTTCGAGCTTGGACAGATCGAGCAGCGCGTTGAACAAGTTTTCCAGGGCGCGGATCGATTCGTTCATGCCCTCGACCATACGATGCACTTCCGGGTAGCGAATGCGCTCGCCTAGCGCGCGGCCGAACATGCCGAGGGCATGCAGCGGCTGGCGCAGATCGTGGTTGGCGGCGCGGAAGAACTGCATCTTCGCGCTGTGCGCCTTTTCGGCCTCGCCGCGTGCTTTCTCCGCTACGGCCGTTTGAACTTCGAGCTCTTTGCTGCGCCGTCGCAGTTGGTCGACGAGTTCTACGTTTTCGTAACGCTTGGTCAGCGATTCGCGAATCATCCGATGCATGTTGCGCCCAAAGGTAAACGCGATGATGAGGACCAGCCCGGCGTAGATCGCTAAGTAGATATGCGCGCCGTCACCTTCGGCCAGCGCACGCACGATGAACGGCAGCAAGGTGAGCGGCACGAACGTGTTGACCGCAGGGGCAAAGGCGGACAGCGCCAGCATGGAAACCACGACGTTGCCGGTCAAGAACACCAGCAATATCGCTTGCAGAGCGATGTCACCGGAAACGAACATCAACGCCCCTGCGCCGCCCCATATGCAGCCGGCGAGGCTCACGGCGATGGTGTACAAGCGGCCCCAGCGCGCGTCACCTTGCTCGGCCGGCGTCGCGCGGCGGTAGCTTAGGTAGTGATGCACGCGCAGCGCTTGGTGCGTGCACAACACCAGCGCCCAAACGATCAGCCAGGTATGCGGCACATGGTCCCACATGATCGCCAACAGCAACGCACCGACGACCAGGGAGCCGATAGTGGTGGTGGGCGACTGCAGGTAAACGGAGCGGATTTGCTCAGCGAGCACGCGCGCCGCGACGTCG
Source organism: uncultured Burkholderiales bacterium (assembly GCA_964488915.1). Lineage (GTDB taxonomy): Bacteria > Pseudomonadota > Gammaproteobacteria > Burkholderiales > JALYOK01 > CADEHE01. The sequence goes on along the minus strand of CAZAWU010000042.1, from coordinate 21,360 downwards.
AGTTTGGGCAACGCGGGGGCTTCCGTCGACGGTGCAAGCGATTGCTGTTCGCTCATGGTAGCTGCGCCATCTATTTGAGAGTTACGTACTACTGCGACAAGTTCGTCGTCCCCGCGAAGGCGGGGACCCACACGGCGCGCAAGGTGGCCTATGGATTCCCGCCTGCGCGGGAATGACAGGGATCTTGATTTGCGTTGTCACGAACGATGCAGTCCTCAATAACCAAAAATCTGCCATATACCCGCACACCTCACACGGCGGCAACGCTCATGCGGCGATCGCGCCGCAGTTCCTTTGCGCGCTCGCTGTCGAACACTTTGTTGGGATGCAGCCAAGCATCGAGCACGCGCCCTTCCATGTCGGTGACGCGCCACGGGGTCATGATCTGGCGTTGCTGCTCTTCTGAGTCAAAGTCCGCCTCGCTGAGCGGCACACGCTCGGGCGGCGGCGTGTCGCTGCCGGCAACTAGGCTTCTGCTCTCAGCAGGGATCGAATCCGTCGCGTACACGTCGAGCGTATCGATCGCGGCGGGGAGCCACTTGCCTCGCTTGACGAAGCGCGGCAAATCGTCGGCAAGCTTGCGCAGCTTGTTGCGCAGCGAGAACGCTTCGCCCAGCGCCCAGCGGTAAGCTTGTAGAAACTCATCGGTGGAACTCAGCGCCGGCTGCACCACCAGCGTGTAACCGGAGAAGTCGCGCAGCAGTGCATCGGGCAAGAATGCCGTCGGCGCTTGCCGCGCCAGGCGCAAGAAATGCGGCGTGCCCGGAATGGGCGTTTCGAAAGCAATGAAGGTCGGCATGTGCAAGCCGCACTCTGTCAAATACTCGGGGATGCGGCGGATGTAGCCCGCGTCGTCGGTAAGCGGGCTCACCATCAAGCCGGAGACGATCAAGATGCCTTCATCGCGGCAATGATCCAGCGTCGCTTTGATCTTGTGCAGCACGTTTTGATGCTTGTGCATCGCCGCCAATGTGCTCGCATTGAAACTTTCCAAGCCAACGAACAGCGCGCGGCAGCCGGCGCGCGCCATGGTCGTCACCAACTCGCGGTTGGCCACCACGTTAAACGAAGCCGCGCCGTACCACTGCAGTTTGAGCGGTTCCAACGCTGCGCACAGTTCACGCAGATAAGCGAGATCGCCGCCGATGTTGTTGTCGCAAAAGCCGACGATGCGCCGCTGATACCCGCGTACGCGCCCGCGCAGCATGCCCTGCCCACGCGCGATGTCGCGCAACACGTTGCCGACCGAGCGCGTGTGATGGCGCGTGCCTAAACCGGTCAGTACGCAGAATTCGCAGGTAAACGGGCAACCGCGCGTGGCTTCCAAGCACAGCGCGTGCGGCGTCTGCCCAACGGCGAGATCGAACCGCGGTGTAGCCACAGCCTCAGCTTGGTACTCGTCTGCAACATAAATCGGCTGTAACTCGCCTGCGCAGAAATCGCTATAGATTCTCGCGACTGTCCCTTCCGGATCACCGACCGCGACGGCATCGAAGTACGGCTGGCACAACTTGGGATAACTGCTGGCGAAACTACCGCCGAGCACGGTCTTGGCACCGCGGCGGCGCCAGTAGTGGGAGATCTGGCGCGCGCGATCGAAATCCGAGTGCATGCAAGAGAGGAAAAACAAGTCGTATTGCTTGCTCCAATCGGGCTCGCGCCATGTCTCGTTGATGATTTCGATCTCGATATCCCGTGGCAGCAAACCGGCGAGGAGCGGCCCGATCTGCGGCTGCATCGCGAAGCGATTGTGCCTGCCCCTGCGGTGATAGTCCACGTACACAAACATGATACCGACGCGCATATATTCTCTCTCGTTTGTTGGCGAGCCCTTCTTCCTCCTTCTCCCTCACCCCGGCACCGGGGAGAGATCCAGTTGAGGGGCTGCTAAATTGGTACTGCGCAGTGCCAGTCACTTTGGAACGCTCGGATAGTTTGAGCTCCTCTTCCCGACGCTAGGCAAGACCGAAGCGAACTTAACCGCGAAACTTACCGCATGCGCGAATCTCATTCCTCCCGTACCCAAGAGGGAATCAGACTGCAGTTCTCATTCGTCCCGAAACGGCGCCGCCCGCGGCGCGTCCAACCGCCCGAGCTTGATCCCACGCTGCGCCACCGCGATTACGGCTTGCGTGCGATTGTCGACGCTGAGCGCCTTGAGTATCGCGCCGATGTGCACTTTAACCGTCGCCTCCGCTAGACCCAGCTCGCGCATGATGAGTTTGTTGGGCTTGCCTTGAATCAGCAGGGACAGCACTTGCGATTGGCGCTCGGTCAACCCCAAATCGGCAGGCGTTTTAGTGGGCTCGCCGTGCGACTCGGCGCCTGATTTCACACTCGGCGCATCCGGCCCCAACACTTCGGAAGGCAAATACACCGCACCGGAGAGCACTAAGCGCAGCGCGTTGACCATCACCGCCGTCGTCGCGGTCTTGGGGATGAACCCCATCGCCCCGCCCTCGATCGCCTTGGTAACCGCCGACTTGCTGTCGTTGGCGGAAAGCACCACCACCGGCACGGCCTCGTGCTGGCTGCGCAACTTAGCGAGCGCGTCGTAGCCATCCACGTCCGGCAGCCCAAGATCGAGCAGAATGAGATTGATGTCCGGATGCTGCCCCACCTGCCGCAGCGCCTCAGCGCAGGTCGTGGCCGCGATGACTTCCGTCGCGCCGTCGAGCTGAGTCAGTACGGTTTTCGCTGCCTCTTGAATGAGCGGATGGTCATCCACTACGAGAATTTTCATCGTCCCTCCCTCCGCAACTCCGATTGCTCGTTTTGATTCGGGGGTAAGCCGCGAGGCAATGCATCTGACCGTTACCGAGTCCGCCGCGAGCATTGCACGGTGCTAGTTTATTACATCTGCCGGCGTGGTTATCTCCGCCGCGATGGTGCCCTCACCTTCGTGTTGCGCTGTGCGCCAAACACGCTTCAAGTATGGTCAGAATAAACCTGCTGCGAAACTCCACCAAGGGATAGGCGCAACCGTTCCGCCATGTGCCCTTGGCCTAATCCAAAAGTATAAGAGCGTTCGCACAAGCATGCCCAAACCATTCAGCGCGAAAAGCGTGATCAACGCCTTGTGACGTTCAAGCAGGCAGTGAGTGAAGTTTCATCTTCTGCCCAAGCCCTTTGCGAACGAGCTGAATGGCTCGTCCCAAATTGCCCGTCTTCAGCAGCTCGCGCGTTTCCACTTCGTCGAGCCCAGTGTTAAGGCAAGTTGATAAGCTTACTCTGGCTTGCTCGATCATTCCGAATACTGCGTCTAACCCGAACGAAGTACTTCGCACCCCTGCGGGTAACACCATCTCGGCGCAGAGTGCCTCTAGCTTCGCAACGCTCGGTGTATTGGCTCGATACCATTCAATCGAGAGTTGCGGCGCCCGATTGCCTGGCGCGGCAAGAAGCGCATCAGCCAAAACTTCCGCAGCACCGCCGAATCCGCCTAGCACGTACAACGGCACCTTGTGCTCAAGCGCCAGCAGAGCTTCCTCGAAAATACCGGGAATGAAACCAGAGAACCCTTCGACCTTGCCACCCAAGATGATACGCGCCATCACGCGCGGAATACTCTCCGGACTCGGCACATCTGGGATTTTGATATCCACGCCTGTCATTGCCAAGCGGCGCATCGCACTGAGCACGACCGCTTTGTTGAAGTAAAGGCGATCCGACTCAACTCCGACCGCTGAATCGGTTACTTGGTCAGCCTCGCTGATACCCGCATGGCCTTGTGTTACGCGAACAATGCGGCAGCAATTGATCCATTGCGCTTCGATCTGCGGGGTGATCACAAGGTACTCTGGCCAGGGCGAATAGTTATACATGCGCCCAATCGGTTGCTGAGTATCGGGCCCGCCCAAGCTATTGTCCTCTTGCTCGGCGCTAATTAGCCGCAGGAGCTCAAAGGTAAAATTATCTTCCGTGTCTCGCCAGTGACCACCGTAGGCGAGGCTGGCGCCGTGACGCAAAAGCGGGCGCGCAATACTTACTAGCGCTTCGCGCAAGTGCTCGAGCCCCATGCCGCGCGCGAGCAGGTTTTCGCGCTGATACGAAATAGAAAGGCCAATCGGCTGGTTCGCAACTGCCCGGGAGCGATATCGGCTTGTCATGACATCAGGCTTTCGAAACTATGAAACGCGAGCCGCGGAAAAAACTCATCAAGGATATCGAGCTCTAACCCCGAGAGGCCTTGCCCGGGATAAAAAATGCGCAGGTCTTGCTCTGTTGCGCGCACTCTCGGGATGCAAAGAAGTGACGTTGGATCCGGCACCCAATTGATGACTATCGTGTCTGGCGTAGCCGGTAGCGTACGGCCGAGTGCCGCATGAAATGTGCCGAGCATCACGTTGCGCATAACCGTCGTGACCACGTGCTCTTCCTGCTCCGGGCTGTCGTCGCGCCATCGAACGACTGGGGCATTGCCGATCTCCGGAATGTTCCTCGTTTCAGCCGATCCGTCGAGCACATCAACGATCAATAAAGGATTGAGGCGCCACCGTTCGCCACCTTGTAGTGCTTGTCCATCTTGCAAGGGCCGTCGAAACAAAGAAAGCTCGCGCCGGCACCATGGCCTGCTCGCATACCGCGTGCTTCGCACGGCGATCATCGCGGCAGTGTGCGCGCTCTGCATATTGCTGCGAATCACTCGCCCAAACGCAGACCCAAACCGAATATCGTTCTCGTCGTAGAACGCCGCAAGCTGTGTTTGGCTGTAAATGTAGTCGCGAATACGCTTAGCCGGGGCGGTTCCGTCGACCTTGGCGTGGCTCAAGAATAGCGCGATCTTAGGTTGTGCCCCGTCCAGACCCACGGACGGGGGTAACGGCGCATTGTCGTTTGGCGTGATTAACAGTAAGCGACACAAAGTCTCGGTCAACTGCTTGAGCAGTGAGCGCACGACTGTTTCGAACGCCACATCGGGAAAGGTCGCTTGCACAGGCAGAGGTAACCCCGCGGGTCGCAAGAAATTGAGCTCCCCAAGCGGCGGCGGCACGTTAAAGGCAGTCGCATCTAGCGCCACGGGCAACACCACGCGGCGCGCGTGAGGCGCCGGCGATCCAAGCTGAGCGATCCAGTGCCTCCAACCCGCATCCGCAATCATATGCTCGTCAAGCAGCAGCAAACAGATCTGCACATTGGCCGCATGAGAGCTCACGGAGAGCGCTATACCGGGCCGCAGCTCGCCGGGCAGCGGTGCAGGCAACCCGTCCTTGGGTGCACTCGGACCCGGTAGGCTGCGATAAAAGACCTGCGGCCCCAGCCCGTTACCCGGTCGCAACCACGCGTGAATGCGTCTGGCAAGCTTTTCTCCCACGACACAGCGCGGGTGCCAAAGTATGTAAATCTCTGGAATTGTGCTGGTCATCTTGACATGCGCTCTGCGAGTGCTCTGGGAGAATGTCCCTCGCTACGCCATGTTGTCAATAGCACAAAAGCGCTAGAGCTCTGATTAACGCTCGCCTACGCCGCGAGTAGTTCTGATCGCTGCGTGAGCATGCTGCAAACGCTGCTCCGCCTCGGGGCAACTGGTGGGGTACATTCGGCCTAAGCCATTTGGATTATTTACTCCGCAAGCACTCCAAGATAGCCTTGCGTTGCGTGCTGCATTGTAGTTTCGCAGTTCTCGCCCAGAGCGAATGGGAGAAATCCATGGCTGTGAAGAAAAAGTCTAAGTCTAGCCCTCGCCGTCGCGCAGTACCGAGCGCCAAAGCGCTTGCGGAAGGCGGGTCCGAGTCGATCGTCATCTACGTACACGGTATCGGCAAGCATCCCGGCAAGGAAGAACTCAAACTGCAATGGGATCTTGCGCTGTTCGGCCGCGACTTGGCCGCTCGTAGCCGCATGGCACGATGGTCCGACTTCCTGCATCCGGATGAATCCGGCATCTCGAGAAAAGCACTGCGCTCGAATGCTGAAGCTGATCCGCGTGGCCTGGACTTAGACGCTTTACTGCGTGACGCCGGCATTGGCGCAAAAAATGAGAAAGCGCAGGCATTCTCGATGTCATAGTTGCGTGAGCTCGGTGTAGATGCGGGTACGGCTGCCGGCGCCATTGGCAAGAAAATCTTGCCGCTACCGGCCTGGCTGCGTAAGCCGATTAGCCGCGCCTTCCTCGAAGCATTTATCGGCGACACCGCCGCTTACTTCTTCAAACCCAGTTTGCGCCAGCAGATACGCCAGCGGCTTGTCGCCGAACTGCCAGACTCTTCTTCGCAGCCAGTGACGATCGTCGCGCACAGTCAAGGCTCCATCATTGCTTACGAAGTGCTTTCCGCGTTGAGCGAGAGGCAGATCAAACTTGATGCGTTCGTCACCATAGGTTCACCTTTGGGCATTCGCGAAGTGCAGGACTTTCTTGAGCCCGACACGCTGGCGGTGCCGAGCGCCGTCAAGCGCTGGCACAACTTTGCCGACCCGCTTGACCCGGTCGCTCTGGACAAGGGTTTGGCGAGCGATTTCCGCTCGCCAGAAGGGATCGTGCAGGATGAGTTGATCCTCAACAGTCAGAGCCGTCGCCTGTGGGGCTTTAACCCGCATTCAGCAGTAGGGTACTTGGCGCATCCAAGCGTGCGGCGCGCCGTCAATGATGCGATGCGCATGGATGTGTTGGCCCGCTTTGTTATCGCGCGCGATGTCGCTGAGCGCCTGGGCGCCCCAGCAGAAGAGCGGCATCCGGTACTGATCGAGGTGCTTGAGCCTGGCTATCGCGCGTTGGGTGAATCCGATGAAGCTATGACCAAGCAAGAGAACGCCGAGCTTTCCGTGCTGCGTCGAACGCCCGATAAGCGCTCGCCCTCACCCCTTGTTCCCCTCTCGCTTGAACATCGTGTGCAAAATGCTGCCGGCGCGCTGCGCGAATTAGTCGATGATGAAGACGCTGCACGCATCGACCCGCTGCGCCGCTTCGTCGCCGCGCACCTTACCGCTGGCGAACTGCTTAAGGTAGGTGCAAAGCACCAAGAACTGCGGGTATATGCCGTTTGGCAGAGTTCACGCAAGGCAAAGCTGACGAATCGATCGATGCGTGTGCTCAAAGCCGATGCCGCATTGTCCAGCTTCAGCGCCGACGGACAAGGAATCACGTGGGCGGTATTGGATACGGGAATTCGCGCCGACCACCCGCATTTCAACGGCATCGTAAAGTCGGTTTGGGATTGCACACAGCGCGGCCGCCCGGTACAAATCGCCAACGCGCGTGACGCCGACGGCCACGGCACGCACGTTGCCGGCATCATCGCCGGGAAAGCGCTCAGCGGCCCAGAACGCGGTGTGGCCCCGCGCGCCAATCTAGTGGTTTACAAGGTACTCAACGATAAAGGGCAAGGCGAAGACGCGTGGATCATAAAAGCGCTGGACCATATCGCGGAGCAGAACGACAACATCGCCGAGGGTCTGGCGATTCATGGCCTCAACCTGAGTCTGGGCGGGCCGTTCGACAACACCGTGTACGGCTGCGGCTTTTCACCCATTTGCGCAGAACTGCGGCGGCTGTGGCGCAGCGGTGTGCTGGTCGTGGTTGCCTGCGGCAACGAAGGGCAGTTGCAGGTTCAGACACCGGACGGCGACACGGAGATCAATACCGCGATGTCGATCGGCGATCCGGCGAATCTGGAAGACTGCATCGCGGTCGGTTCCGTCAATGCCGATCGCCCGCACCTCTATGGCGTTTCCTCATTTTCGTCGCGCGGTCCCACTGCCGATGGTCGCGCTAAGCCAGACGTCGTCGCCCCCGGGGAGCGCATCCGTTCCTGCAATGCGCGCTATCGCAACGACGACGATTTGTATTACGCAGAAAGCGGCACCAGTATGGCGGCGCCGCATGTGTCCGGCCTGCTCGCCGCGTTTTTGTCCGCGCGCAAAGAGTTTCGGGGACGCCCCGATGAGGTCAAGCAGATTCTGCTGAAGTCCTGCGTCGACATCGGACGCGATCGTTACCATCAGGGCGCAGGCATTCCGAATTTGATGCAAATGCTGTTGGCGGTTTAGATTGGAGCGCGTAACGCGATAGAGGAGCTTGTCGCTAGGCCGGCAAAGTGTTAGCGCCTCCGTCGAAAACGGTGCTGTAGGCGGACACGCCAAATCCCTCATCCACCGCAAACTACCTCGACTCGGCGCTCCCGCGTCGCCCTAACCGACTCTGCGCAGCTTGGGCTGTCCGCTTGCTGCATCGCCGCAAGGCTTGAACCCGCGAATGAGATCGTAGTATCGCTTTGACGCAAGCACCATTAGCTCGCAGCTTGTTTTTTCGACATCGCGTAAGCACGTCACCACTTTCTGCCGCTCAATGCTCGACGACCCAAGTTCGGTCTTGAGCGCTTTACGCTTCCTGCGCCAGCTTTCGAAGAGTTCGGCAGCCAAGCGCTTTTCGTCCGGCTCGCTGAAGGCTGCGACGAAATTTTCTTTCTGCACCTGCGCGCCCTCAGAAGTTGCTTTTACACCGCGGGAGCGCACTTCGTTGTCGATACTCTGCATGGCGCGCGTGATAACTGCATAGATTTCTTTCTCCTGCTCAGTGTTGTCCTGTTCCTCCAAATCTTGAATGTGATTCAGCACTTCGTAGCGCAAGCGCAAACCCGCTCTCAAACCGGTGATCAGTATCCCAAGATCTGCCGGTACGGCGGCGACCAATCCACCTGCAACGGTCTCCATCAGCAAAATCTCGAAGGTCATCGTGCCCGGCGGAATCGTATCGGAGCGGGCCAGAATCGGGTGATAAATGTTGCCGTCCCTGCCTCTGAATGTCGCTTGGATTTGGGGGATCACATGTTTCTTCGCTGCGGCCTCCGCGGCTTGTTCCAACTCGCGAATCCAACGATCGTCATCGCCGCATTCTTCGCAGGTTTCGCGGGCAGCGGCTTTGAATTCATCCCAGCGCCAACCGTCTTCTTCATCCTCAAGATCAAACAAGCGGAATGTTTCGCTATTCCTGGATGTAAGCTTCGCTTCGTTGGGGATAGTGCCTTTTTGGATGGATTTGCGGTCCGCTACGTGCAGACGAAAGTATTTCGTGTAGTAATGCCAGCGATGTTTGTTCGACGTATTAAACAAGCGGCAAATTTTCTTTGCTTCGCTTTCCACCGCCGTGTCGTCTTTTGCGAATGCCGGATTGAGCGGCCTTCTTTGTCCAGTTAGAGAGGTTGCACCGAACAGCTCCCGCAAGAACTTGCGCGCACCGGGGAGGTCGGCTCTCACTGCTTGCAAGTGCTCAAGTTGGGGCGGCGGGCCGGAGTTCTCTCCATGCAAGCAAATGACTCGCTTGTACGAGTCGTCGCGTGGATCGGTAAACATCCCCGCCTCATAGATACACCAATCCCAATCATCGCTTGGATCGGTATACAGAAGCAGCAAGAGATTGGAGCGCGCCAGCTCTCGTCTGATCCTGTCAAACCAATCGCTGCCGCCGGCCATTTCCGAGGCGACGAAAACTTCCAACCCCCGCCCACCCCGGCCTTTGAGTATTTCAGCGAGCTTGCTGGCGCCTGCGGCGAACTCTTCCTTGTAGCTGATGAAAATCTGAATCATGTTTAGCCCTCTAAACGGAGACATCGACATGAATTGGTTACTGCGATGCCGGCGGTTTCGGCACCGCACCCTGCGGCTGCAGCGCTACTGCGGGAAGCTTGATTACTTTGCCATGGCAAGCTGCTGCGGTAAAGCTTGCCAAGTGCACAATGCTTTGTGGAAGCGTTGGGATTCGCGGGCGGGTGTCCGTTGCCCCGCAGGCTAGAAAAGCGCAGCGCCTTCAAAAAACTCCAATACCTCCACTCATACCGGGGCACTCCCCTTTAACATTGCACGCATGTATTCGCTGAGCCGAACATAGATGCTCACTTACAATGGTTTCGATAGATACTACGCCTAGACCTCTATGGGCATTGACAATTAGCGTGACAGAAAGACGTATACTATTTACCCTATGCGCTCGTCCACACGGCGCCACTAGTGCAGCACTCTGTTGCAAGCTCCACATATACGGATTCCAATAGCGCCGTGCGCTAAGAACCATCCGACATGGCAGCCAATTCTGTCAATCTCCAGGACTCGCGGGTCTTCATCAGCTACCCCCGCGGCGGGTACGCCCACACATGGGCCGAGAAGGTGCAGGGACACCTGGAAGCGCTCGGTGCCCGCGTTTGGCGCGACGAAGCTTCGATCAACGAAGGCGAGCAGAACTGGTACGAGCAGATTGAACAAGCAGTCGTGCAAAGCGATGTGATGGTGTGCATCGTCTCGCACGACAGCGACGACTGCCGCTGGCAGAAGCGCGAAATGCTGCGCGCGGACGAACGCGGTCAACCGGTGGTTCCGCTGCGCATAGAGAGCGTCACGCTGCCGTTCGCAATCAAGGAGAAGCAACCCGTTGAAAAGCGCGCAAGCGATACCGCCACACTTGCTGCGCTCGCCGCCGCCGTTCACGCAGCGTGGCAAGCCCGCGGCCCGGCAAAGCCCCACGCACCCGCAACCCATCGCCCGAGCGCGCCGCTCACGCAGCAGCGCCAGCGCGAACTCGCCTACCTCAACGATCTCATCCACAGCCACTACTCCGACCGCGCGGCGCGCTACGTCCCGGTCGAAGGCAAGCAAGTGCAATCGCGCGATCCCGCGCGGGCGCTCAAGGGCTTGCGCATGCAAAGCGACGCCATTCTGCGCGCCTTCGGCTTCGACGATTCAGCTCATGTCCCGGCGGGCGAGACGAAATACGCCGACGTGCTCGACGCCTATCGCGATTTGCAGCAACGCCCGATCCGGCGCTTGGCGGTGCTCGGCGAACCCGGGGCGGGCAAATCGTTCTCGCTGGAGCGCATCGCCGTCGAATATGCCGAGCGCGCTTTAGCGAATCCCCAGGCGCCGATTCCAGTGTTGGTGGCGCTTGGCTACTGGACGCGCGAAGCGCAAGGGCTGCAGCCATTCATTGAAAGCCGGCTGGGCGAACTCGGCCGCTACTTCGAGACGCTGCGCGATGAGAAACGAATCATTCTGTTGCTGGACGGCATCAACGAAATCCCGCCCGCGCAGCGCAAGCTCAAAGCCGGCCAGATCCAAAAGCTGGCGGAGGACGAACGCTTCACCAGCGTTGTAGTGAGCTGCCGCGAAAAGGACTTCCAAGCCGACTTTCGCTTGCCCTTCGATACCCTCACGCTGCAGCCGCTGACGCCGATGCAGATTCATGCGTTCCTCCACCGGGCGTTCGCCCGGCAATTTGGTGAGGATGAAGGCAACGCGCAAGCCGAAGCGCGCTTTTGGCAGATCGCCGGGGGCGAGCAAGTACAAGCGATTTGGAGGGTGTGGCAGCGCGCAGGCGCGGATTGGGAATTATTCTGGAACGCCGAGGACGTGCCGAGAGAGAACCCCAACGTATACGCGCAAACCTCTGGAGAACAAGATCGGCGGTGGCAAGCATTGCGCTTCGATACGCGCAATCTGATGCGGCTTGCATCGAATCCATACTTGCTGACGGTCATGATGCAACTGCCGGCTATTCCAAGCAACCGCGCACAGTTGTTCGCGGGCTTCCTGAAAGTTCTGTTTGACCGCGAGCGCGAGGCGCGTGAACGGCGCCATGACAGTGCCCGCGTGCCCGAGCCATTCGCTTGGGAGTCTGCCTTGGTCGAATTGGCCGAGACCTTGCAGCGCGCGCAAGGCACCGCCGAAACCGATGGCGCGCAAACGACGCTTCGACAAGCGGATTGGCCGAAGAGTTTGACGCCGGCAACATTGGACTTCTCCATTGACGCCAGCGTGCTGCAGCGCGGCGGCGACGCCGTGCGCTTTAGTCACCAGTTGCTACAAGAGTATTTGGCCAGCCGCTTGTTCTTAGACGCCTGCCGCTCCGAAGCGCGCTCGCCTGCGGAATTCTGGTCGACGGCGAATTGGTGGGAACGCACCGGCTGGGAAGTGGTGGCGGAGATCGCTGGGGAGGCTTGTGCCGGCGACGTTGCTTCGCGGCAACGCTTGATCGCTTGGCTCAGCGGCGCCAATCCGGATGTCGCTTCAGAAGTGTGGCTGCGTTTGGGAAGGGGTGAATTGCCGCGCGAGGCACTCGACGCCATCAGCAAGCAATGGTTGGCCCGCATGAACGACGTGGCTTGTGAACCGAACCCGCTGGCGCGCGCCGCCATCGGCCGCGCCATGGGGCGCTTCGGCCTGGATCGGCGCGAGGGTGTAGGCGTGCTAGCGGATGGCACGCCCGATATCGACTGGCTGACCATTCCGTCAAAACCCTTCCTCTACCAAGGCAAAAAGCACGCGGCGCTGCCGGCGTTTCGCATCGCTCGTTACCTGACCACCAATGCACAGTTCCAGGCCTTCATTGATGCCGGCGGCTATCGCGAAGACCGCTGGTGGATAGGACTGAGTAAGCGCTTGGATTCACTGCCACCGCAGTGGGACGAACCCAACTCACCACGCGAGACGGTGAGCTGGTATGAGGCGATGGCTTTCTGCCGCTGGTTAAGCGAACACCTCGAGATCGCCGTAACGCTGCCGACCGAACAGCAGTGGGAGCGCGTGGCGAGCGGCGCCAAAGGTTTGCTGTTTCCCTGGGGTGCAGAATACAAGGGCGGCTACGCAAACTGCAACGAACCTCTCGAAGACGCCGGTCAGCACTACGTCCATAGGACATCAGCGGTAGGCCTCTACCCGCAAGGTACCTCGCCCGACGGCGTGCTCGACCTTGCCGGTAATGTCTGGGAGTGGTGTCTAAACGAATATGATGAGCCGGAGAATGTGCAAACAAGCGGCGCGGCGTCTCGCGTGCTGCGCGGCGGCTCTTGGTTCAGCGCTCCGCTGTATGCGCGCGCGGCACGCCGCTACATCGACGCTCCCGACGGCCGTGACGACGACGTTGGTTTTCGGGTGTGTAGTGTGGTCCCCATCGAATAGCTGAGTGCTGGCGCGCTGGTCGCTGAGCCGCTGTTTTGCTGTTCACTGAGCGCCGCGCGGCGGCGGCGCATTTTTCGGCTCGGTAGCCGAGATAGAATCACGCGCCTGTAATCACCTAGTCACCTGGCCGACCCCGAAAAGCCGAGGCACGCATACCCACCCGCAGGAATGGCCAACGCCGATAGGTTTGACCGGCGCGCACCTAGCTGGGTAGAGGCGGTAACTTTACTGTCATCTGCTGACGAATCCTATGCTGCTCCCCCACAATTAAGGCTTCAATTGGTGCAGACGGTGATAGAGCAAGCATACGCTTGAGGCTTTCTTGCAGATCAATGCTGCACTCACCTATGCTCGACGCAATAGCGGCGCCTTCGCGAAGATGCATTTCTGCTTGGGGCATTTCTCCTGCCGTTAAGCTGCACTCGGCGGCGGCGACACATGCCCAGGCAGTGCCACGCCTGTCGCCCGTGCTGATGAATAGGTTTTTCGCTGAATCGAGCGACGCGCTGGCGTTGGCCAAATCCTGAAGCCGCAGTTGGGCTATTCCTAGTCTAGCCCACCCGACTGCGCCACTCCTTATGTCTTTCTTGCGCTGTGCTTCCGCGAGCAGCTCGCGAGCAAGTTCTGCCGATTCGGCGTACAGGCCACATCGACAGAGCAACCACGAGAACGTCGATCTCGCCTGTACGTACGGTCGAGAATTTCTGGCCGCGTCGGGAGTCGACTGAATCGCGTCCTTGAGCGCAACGACTGCGGTGGTCGGTTGATCAAGAGATCCAAGAGCTTCTGCGTAGAGACGAATGCATGAGAGACGCAATTGGGGGCTGGTGATGACCTTGGAGTCTTGCAGTAGGGGCTTAACTAGATTAAGACAGTAATCTATCCGACCCAAGATCAACGCGCAGTGCGCATGGTGGTATGTTAGCCATGGACGGTCTCTTGGATTGATGCAGACAACCGCCCGAGAAAGCTCAATGAACAATTCGTAGTGCCCTTGCATTTTGGCCGTAGCGACGATTTCCTCTAGGACGCTCTTGGCAACGGTCACTTTTTCGGTGCAGTTCATCAAGAAGCGGAATGCTCGGACTTTGGATAAAAACTCGTCTGCCTCAAGGAGTGCACTAGGACGTCTAGAAATACCTCGGAGGAAGTACAGTCCTAACAATCCGTTTGCCTTGGATACTTGATCCGAGGACATCAGCGGATGGAGGAGTACTCGGAGCAATTCGTGAACTGACCAGCGATACTGCGTGTGGCGCGAAACCAAGAAACGTCGCTGAAGAAATTCGAACAGAACATCGACGTTTGCAAGTGAAAGCCCGCGACCAATTGCCTTCACTACTCCGATATTGAACGGGACGTCGAGTAAAGCCAAGTGCGACAAGAGCATTCGAGTGTCTTTATCTAGCGATTCAACAATCTTGTCAAACCAAATGCGGATTCGGGACGCACTTTCTATCGCGCCTTCGAGCAACTCGTTGGGGTCATAGCCAAACTCAGTAACCAAGAGCGCAAAAAGCGCGACGGCAAACGGCAGACCGCCTGTTTTACGGAGCAACTCAGTCACGACAAGATCATCCATCCCAACAAGCCCCCTTTTCTTCAAGAGCGCTTGAGATTCCGAAATACCTAAGCCCAATAGCTGAATGTGATGCGGATCAGCATTTGCTCCGATGGCGGCAACATAGGCCTGGCTTAGGAGGAGAAGGTGACAGGGAGTTGTGGAGATCGACAGTGCGGAAACAAGAACCGCATAAGACACTTGGTCAACTGTGTGGAAGTTGTCGATAACAAGCAATGCTTCGCTGTTTCGCAGTTGTGCGGCCAGCGCTTTGCATCTCGAGAACATAGACTCCCCAGAAAGCTTGAGGGATTCCTCTAGCACTACAAGAAGGCTATCCACGGACTCGTTGGGAGAGGGGTCGTACCAAAGGACTCGTTTGTACATGCTGGAAACGCCAGCATGATCTCGGATACAACTAGCGGCTAGGTAAGTTTTCCCGGAACCCGACATACCTCCAACCACAAGGATCGAGTGCTCCTTTAGCGCGTTGCATAATGTCTTCGATAGCTCTGGCCGGTCAATGGCCTCGTGCGCCACTGGTGGTTCAAGAAATTCGTCAACAATTGGCGGGTCCTGTTCGGCTACGAACGTGCTTGCTGCGCGCCTTGTTTTTGATTGTCCATTGACGACTGAACTGCGATCGCCGCCGATAGTTTCCTGCATACCATCGGATCTCGAGTTTGAGAGCAAGCAGTTCGGATCACCGGCGGTTTGCTGAACCCAGTCCATTAGCTCCGTAAAGCTGTGATCAGTATGCGTGTGAACAGCTAGCGCGCGCATGTCACTAAGTTCACGCAACAATTGCAGAACAACATCCTTGCATTTCTTTCGACCTTCTAATTGATCTATGAGCGGCGCGACATGGGAAAGATCCCGCAAGCCCTTGATCAGAGCATCAAGAGTATCGAACTTGCCTTCCCAAAACTGGCGATAGGCGGCGTGATCCTCCGGTCTGTCGATTCGCGTGCCCGGAAGTAAGATCGGGAAGACTCGCTTTCGAAAATTTGGGCTTTCGTAGATCCCCAGCAACTCATACATGCAGTAGTCGGATTTGAGGTAGTTGTCGCTTAGAATGAGGACAACGTGCGCTCCCGCGGCTAGCCGGTCCATATAGGAACGAATTGATTGTGCGTAGCCAATTTCGCGATTGTCGCGCTTTAGTTTGAAGCCGTATCGCGCTTCCCAAGCACTATCGAGTTCGTCGACGATACGACCTTGATCGACGTCTTTCCAGGCGTAAGAGACATAGATATCGCTTTCAGTCATCTTCCTCGTCTCAGATCCTTAGAGTTCCGTGAAAATCATGGCCTTACCGAGCTTCTTACCCGCTGATCAAAGGGAAAACTATCACTTTAGCCACAACCCCTTGCGCAAGCGCTGCTGGGAACCGCCCCCCCGAGCCAATGAAAAATCGCTAGCCGGCCGCAACCTTCTTCTACGCCGCGCACCCTTCGCAGGCGCGCGCGGCTGACCACTTCTAAAACCCGCACTTTGCCCGCAAACCCCTCCTGCGACAACTCCGGCAGCGGCTTTAGGTCCGCCTAGTGGTTACTGCTGTCGACGATCCTTGCAGACCTGGCGGTACGGTGTCTCCTTGCCAGCGAAGCGTACCCACTCTTCAAGGGTCAGTTCGCGGTTTGCAATCGTACAGGCGCGGCGCTGCCATGACTTGACGTCCACATCCAGATCCCAGAGTATGACTGCGCGGTCTTGCCCACCGGACAAAAGCGTCTTCCCGTCTGGGCTGAATACAACGCTTTGGGCTTCGCTTTGGTGACCGCGCAAAGCTTCGCCTTTAGGTCTTCCTGCCGCCACATCCCACAGCAGGATAGTATTGTCCCAGCTCGCGGTCGCCAAAGTTTTGTCATCGGGACTAAAGGCAACACTGCGCACTTCGCTTCGGTGCACTCGAAGGGGCTCATGCAGCGGCCGTCCTGTCGCCGTATCCCGGAGAATCACCGTGCCATCCTTGCTCGCGGAAGCGAGAATCTTGCCGTCGTGACTAAATACGACACTCCATACCGAGCTTGCGTGTCCGCGCAGCGGCTCGCCCACCAGCGACCACGTCTGCGTGTTCCAAAGTATCACAACACCGTCAGAGTCCGAAGAGGCCATCATTGTGCCGTCCAAGCTAAAGGCAACGCTTAGCACTTCAGCGGCGTGGGTGCGCAACGGCGGTCGATGCGCTTTCAGACTCCCCACTTCCCATAGCATCACGGTGTGATCCCGGCTCGCCGATGCGAGCAATCTTCCGTTAGGGCTGAATGCCACACTGAGAACCTCGTCCGAGTGCCCGCGCAGCGGTGCCGCCAGGGGTTGCCGCTCAGCCACATTCCACAAAATAATGCTGTCGTCGGTGGCCCCGGATGCGAGGAGTTTGCCGTTTGGACTGAAAGCCACACTCCACACCGCGTTCTCGTGCCCGCGCAGCGGTGGGCCCAGGGGTTGACGTTTCAGTGTATCCCACAAGATCAGCGTGTTATCAAAACTGCCCGAAGCAAAAGTTCTACCATCTGGGCTAAACGCGACGCTCCACACTCCGCTTTTGTGAACGCGAAGAGGCTCGCCAAGCGGATGGCGCTCGTGAAGATCCCAAAGTATGACCGACTTATCTCGACTCGAAGAAGCGAGTGTCTTTCCGTCCGGACTAAAAGCAACGCTCCAAACCTCATCTTGATGTGCCCGCAAAGGTTCACCCGCGGGCCGCCGTTGCTCCAAATCCCAAACAATCACAGTGTTGTCCCAGCTTGCCGAAGACAATGTCTTGCCGTCCGGACTAAACGCGACGCCAACAACAGCGTTTTCGTGTCCACGCAATGGTTCGCCGAGTGGCAGTCGGCGTGCAACGTCCCACAGAACCACGGTATTGTCCCGGCTTGCGCTGGCAAGCATTTTCCCGTCTGGACTGAACGCTACTGAGCGCACAGGGTTTTGGTGTGCGCGCATCGGTTCGCCAAGAGGACGATGATCGGCGACACTCCAAAGGATGACTGTTTTGTCTCGACTTGCGCTCGCCAATGTCCGTCCATCGGGACCAAAGGCGACGCTCCACACTTCATCTTGATGGGCGAGCAAAGGCGCGCCGAGTTGTGTCCGCCGCTCGACGTCCCAAAGATAGATCGCGCCATCTTTACCTGCGGATGCAAGCTGCTTGCCATCCGGACTGAACGCGACGTTCCAGACTGCGTCCCGATGGCTAGTCAAAGGCTCTCCTATTGGTTGACGACTTTCCACGTCCCACAAGATCACGCTCTTGTCCTTGCCCGCTGATGCAAGCATTTTGCCATCTGGGCTGAAAGCTATCCCCCACACTTCGTCACGATGGGCGCGCAGCGGCCCACCCCTCGGTTGACGCGTGTTAACGTCCCAGAGAATCAGAGTGTGATCCCGGCCCGCTGAAGCAAGCAGCTGCCCGTCCGGACTAAACGCGACGGCTTGCACGGAAGACTGATGACCCGACAAGAACGATCGTGCCTGCGGATGCTCCAGCAGAACGCGTTGCAAGCTGTCTTTCGCCTCCTCGGACGGAATTGCCTGGAACGCCGCCACAGCGAGCAGAAAGCTCTGCAACGGGGTTGACTTCATGGCGACGTAGGCGCGAGCTGCTAGCCCGCGGGAAAGGGCATGGTCGCGCTGCTCTTCCGCGCGCATCTGTGCGTTGCGCGCTACAACTGCCAAGCTGATCGCCAGTGCGGCCAGCAAAACAAGCGTCGCCGCCGCCGTCCAGGAGACGCCACGCACGATGCGATGCTGACGTACGTCATCTCCGTCAAGTTCGTCCTTCGGTTTACCGCGTATCGTCGCAGCGAGATCTAGCACTGCCGCTCGGAATTTGGAATGGCGCAGCGATAAGTCGTCTGCCCCTCTTGCCCAACGAAGATCAACCCAAAAAGGCTGATGGACAAAGGCCCGTGCGAGACACGTCGGAATGCAATTGGTTCGATCCCAATCGAAGTCACTTGTGCCGCTATCCCAGGCTATCTCCCCTTCGGTGACTGCAAGCAGCAGGTTGTTGACGTCGCGATTCTCAAGCCACCATGTAGCTTCCTGACTTACCCACTTTGACTTCGCGGCAGTGGGCGAGGCCATCAGTATGAGGAAGCGGGAACTTTCAAGCGCCTGTTGTATCGTCGGCCATAACGCCGGGTTGGCAGACAAACTGGTCCTATCACGAAACGCTCGCATTGCATGAACTTTAAAGAGAGGCTTGGCGAGACGCTGCAAGCTTCGCTGCAATGCCGGTGCGAGCTGTTCATCCGCCGCGTGGCTGTAGGAAATGAAAGCGTCGTAGCGGTTAATGAGGATGGAGTTCATCAATTAGGTGAAGTGCCTTGAAGCCTTACATGTAGTGTTGGCGAAATCTGTCTGAAGGCACCGAGGATGTCCCGGCGAGTCACCCGTTGTCAATACGACAAATAGCCAAGTGCGCAACCTAGACTTTTGGCCAATTGGACTCGGCGAGCAAAATGCGTACTGTACCGCCCATCACGCGCAGCCTGCGCCTAACGCCCCTTTGGAGGACATCATGTTCGATCGCCGCAGCTTTCTTTTGTCTGGCCTTGCGCTCACTGCTCATGGCGCCCTTGCAGCTAACGCGCTGTCGCCCGCGCTTAGTAACGAGTTTGTCAGCACCGATACGCCGAGCGTTGACTTGCTGTACTCGCCCGTGAACTACGGCTACCGTGACCATATCGTGAACGGAACCGTGCTGGGCAATCGCGCAGTGCGCGTGTATTTTCCCTCGCTCGGCACCGCCCCGAGCACAGCGAGTATCCGTACCGGCTACTACCCGCTGGTGTTCTTCTGCCACGGCCAGCGCGGCGCCGAACAAAACCTATGCCCGAGCGATTGGATGACCGACTATCGGCGCTGGGTGAAGCTCGTTAGGTTATGGGCGCGCTGCGGGTTTATAGTCGTCGTTCCCGACTTGACTTCTGCGCACGATGAGAGCGGAGCAGTGTTGATGGAGCAATTGGTCGGTTGGTTGCGCAGTGCATCCTCGCCATACCGCAGCTACATGCAGTGGCGTGACTACAACGGCGTGATCGTGGATGATTCGTTGCCCAACCATAACGTGGCCTGCATCGGCCACTCTTGGGGCACAAAGGCGATCGGGGCTTTACTCCGGCGCCGAGTGCTTCGGCCCCGCTGCATCGGGTTCGCCAACGGCACCTGGGATGGCGACGAAGCCACCATTCGCGACTGGGGACTGCCGCTACTGCTACTGACCGCGACCCAGGACGAAGTCATCGGCGCGCGCACCGACTACACCAACTATCTGTTCGCACCACTACGGCCGTTCACGTTCCAAGCCGCGCTCCAGCGCGCCAGCCATTGGAGCTACAGTACGCTGAGCTACTGCGACGGCAACATGAACAACTACGTGCCGGATCCGAGTGACGGGCCAGCCGCGATTGCGAGCGACTTGTTCGTCAATTTTCTCTACAAGTATATGTACCGGCGCTTTGACTTGGCTTCCAGTCTGCAGGCCGCGATGGGTGCGCGTCCGGTGTTGGCGGATTGGTACAAAGCCTCACAGGGTTTCGCTTTGTGCTGCCGCTGGCATGATCCGCTCGCGAGCTCTAGCTTCGGCGTCAAGGGCACACGGTTGCGCGGTACCTGGGTAGAAGCGTCACCGTGGTGAGTCGTTCGTAGTACGCTGCGCTATACGTAGCGCGCGCTAACAGGTGTCCAGAATGTTCGCCGCTGCCTGCCGCGCCGCTGATGGAATTGCTCATACGTGATCACTGCCTGCGCTCCGTCCGAAAGCGTCACCACGACTTCCTGCGGACTAGGCAGATCAGGACTCAGTTTCGACCCCGCTGCGCCGACGATTTCACCTGGAATGCGCGCGAGGAGATTGAACTGCGCGTCGCTCACGTCGCTTGACCATAAAGCGACGCTCGCTGCAGCAAGCGCGCATGGCGCTGTTGATGGCGGTGCGGTTCGGCCGCCAGTAGCTTGCGCGTCCAGCGTAGCGCTTCTTCGAAATCGCGGCTGACGTGCTCGTGGTATTTGGCAAGACTCAATGCCGCCGCGGACGAACCGTTTTGTGCAAGCACTTGCCAGATTTCGACCGCCGGCGCCCACTCGCCGCGGCGCCGATGTAGGTTCGCCAATTCCCTCTGCGCTCGCTCGTCGAGCGTGCGGTACGAACGCTGCAAATGCGCGAGCGATAGCGCTTCGTCTCCCCTTCGCCGGAGCGCACGGGCGATGCCGAGCGCGTTCGCGTCTTCATACCCCGGCTGCGCGTAGACTGTCGCCACGGTGCTCAGGAGGGCAGATAGCGATAACACATCCAAAAGGTTGTGTTGCGCAACGGCCTTCAAGGGTTCCGCCGGCCCGCCGCGCAGGAACTCAGCCCACACCTGCGGAATCATCGCGCCGGGCATATCTTCGTCGCGGTAGAGCCCAAAGAGCCGCTGCTCCTCCGTCTGCAGACGGCAATCTTCCCATGCCCCGCGGAACGCTCGTCGCGTGGCATGCAGCAAATCCAGGTGCGCCTTATCCGCCAGTGGATCACGGCTGCGGGCTAAGCGATAGCGCGTAGTGAGGAGCGGCGCGTCGAAGCTCTTGCCGTTGAACGAAACCAGATGCCCCGCTTCGTCGATCCAGTCGCGTGCCGCTGCCAACATCGCCGCTTCGCCGCTAAATCCAGTGAGCAAGTACTGCCGGATGCGAACGGCCTCATGTTCAATTCTCGCCAGTCCGATCAGGATCGCAGCCGTGCCGGTACCACCTGCCAGACCGGTGGTTTCCGTATCGAAGAAGAGCAAGCCTTCCAGGGTCGCGTTCTCGGGCAGACCGAGCAGTGCGAGCGGTGCGTCGCGGATATCGCTTAAGCCTACTTTGCCATGGCGCTGTGACAGCGGTACCGCGTTATCGATTTGAATGACACCGTTCGCGATCACCTC
>CAZAWU010000041.1:15984-23614 GCA_964488915.1 uncultured Burkholderiales bacterium | reverse complement strand
GTTGACGATCGTCGCGAAGGTTCTGCGTAGGTCGTGCGGCGTGAATTGGATGCCGGACAGCGTTTCGACCTCTTCTATCGCTTTCTTCGGTTCGGCAAGATAGCCGTCCTTGCCCGGCCCGGGAAACACGTATGGGCTTGTTGCATCTTGCTTGCGCGCCAGCAGCATGCGATAGAGGAAGTCCGATAGCGGCAACGTGTGGTCGTTTTTGTTCTTCGTTTGCGTCACAGTTAATGTGCGGGCAGCCAAATCGACGTCCTCCCAGCGCAAGCGAGCGGCTTCTGATCTTCTCAGTCCGGTCATAACAAGGAGCAGCAAGTAATCGCCTACCACCTTCCTGCTTTCCGGCAAAGACTGAACCGCCTTGAACCACGGCGCGATTTCGTGCGGCCGGATAAAGTTTTGCCGGCGCTCGATGCGGTACCACGCTCTGGCGCTCGACAAACGGCGTACCGGGTTGTCCACCAGCAGCGCGCCGCCATGGGTGTCTTCATACTTGTCGCGCGTGAAATTGAGTATCGAGCGCAATACGCGCATGGCGAGGTTGGCTTGCGACTCTGACGTTTCGCCCAGCTTGGCGTGGCGGCGTTCCACCATGTCGCGGCTAATCGCCACAAACGGCTTCGACTTCCAGTCGGCAAAGCAGGTATCGAGAATGCGGCGGTAATCGTAAACAGTCTTGGGCGAGAGGTTCTTGCGGGCATCGAGGAAAGCTGCAAAGGCTTCCGCGAGTGTCACCGACTGCATCCGCTTCTCGCGGCGCTTCTCTAACGGGTTAACACCATTGACTAGCTCGCCCAGGATTTTTTGCGCTTGCCGGCGCGCTTGATGCACGGTAAGGTCACTGACATCGGCAATGGCAATTCTTGCGACTCGACTCTTTTGCTTATCCCACTTATCGACCACGTAGGACTTCTTGCCGCTCGGGGTAATGCGGACGGCGAGCCCGGGCTGCTCAGTGTCGCGATAGAGCACTTGCCCGGCACGAGGAGCGGAGAGCTTTTCTATTGCAGTCAGCGTGAGTTTGAGGTTCGGCATTCTCTGACGATTCGTCAGTAGTGGCGGCCATGTATAGGCCATGTATAGAGCATTTTACGCGGCCAGTGTTAGCCAGTACAAAGAGAAATTAGTGGGTGTTAAACGTATCTAATTGAATGGATTATAATAATTCGAGGAAGATAGCAAAAGCCAGCGATGACAACGAGTTGTAGAATAGCGTAGAAACTTATTCGTAATCAGTAGGTCGGTGGTTCGATTCCACTCATCAGCACCACTCATGCGGCGGTAAACCTCTCCAACGCGTCCGAAGCGCGGACCTAGGTTTTGTCGGGATACCCAGCTCTTGTTTCGACCGTGTTCTTGCGTTGGTGACACTTGGTGTTTCCGTACGTAACAAGAGTTGTTCCGTGTTTGTGGGAAATTTTCTCCCGTCTACGTTGCCAAAAACAGTTTGTTGCGCTTTTCTTGCATCTAAACTTGCATTGTTCTATAGAAGCAGAGTAACCGCTCTAAGTCTCTGCTCGCTTGGTCATCCCGAAGTTCGTATCGCACGCGGCGCGGCGGCATCGCTGCCGAGTGCATCGGGGTGGCGTTGGGGCAACGTTGCCAATAGGCAGCAGGCTAGCCGAGACCAGACAACAACAACCAGGCTAACTACAAGAACTTCGGAGGCGAGTGTTTCATCATGATCTACGTCAGCGTCAATCCTGTTACCAGTCAGATCGTACGGTCTTACCCCGCATGGGATCGTAGCCAGCTACAAGTCATGCTGGAGAACGCGCGCGATGTGCAGGTCGAATGGCGGCGAAGCGAGTTTGAAGCGCGCGCGGTATTGCTTACGCGCACGGCCGATCGTCTGCGTGAACGGCGCGATCAATACGCGTCGCTGATTACGCGCGAAACCGGCAAAGTTCTGCGCGAGTCGCTCGCGGAGATCGACAAGTGTGCGCTCGTTTGCGATTACTACGCCGTGCACGGTCAGTTTTTCCTCGACGACGAGATTATCAATACCGACGCCGGTAAGAGCTACGTCGCTTACCAACCGATGGGCACGGTGCTCGGCGTCATGGCATTGGATTTCCCGTTTTGGCATGTGTTCCGTTTCGCCGCACCGGTGCTGATGGCTGGCAATACCATCTGTTTAAAGCCTGCGCCGCGCACACCCGATTGTGCCTTGGCGATCGAAGCCCTGCTGCGAGAAATCGGATTCCCGCAAGGCGTGTTCACCGCTGCGCTGATAGACAATGAAACGGTCGCGGAAGCGGTAGCGAGCCCCTGGGTGCAAGGGGTAAGCGTGACCGGCTCCGAAGCGACGGGGCGGCGCATCGCCGCGGTGGCCGGGCAGAACTTGAAGAAGTGCGTACTGCAGTTGGGGGGCTCGGATGCATTCATTGTTCTGCGCGACGCGAATCTCAACGAGTGCGTGAAGCAGGCGGTCGCCTCGCGCTTCTTGAACTGCGGGCAATCGGCGATCGCGGCCAAGCGACTGATCCTTGTGCCGGAGATTGCGGATGAGTTCCTCGAGCGCTTCAAAGCCGAGGTGGCGACCATGAAAACGGGCGATCCGATGGATCCAGATACTGATCTCGGGCCCATGTCGAGTGTCGAGGCGCGCGAAGAGTTGCACCGGCAAGTGACGGACTCGCTCGCCGCTGGCGCGATCGCCGAGCTCGGCTGCCAACTGCCCGCTGCTGGCAGCGGTGCGTTTTATCCCGCTTCCATCTTGGATGATGTCACGCCACGCACGCGCGCATATCACGAAGAGTTGTACGGTCCGGTGGCGGTTGTCATCCGCGCGAAGAACGACGCTGACGCTATACGCATCGCTAACGACTCGCGCTTCGCTCTCGGCGCCAGCATTTGGAGCGAAGACTTCAATCACGCCGAGACTATCGCACGTGAACTTATCGCCGGCACTTGCTTCGTGAACGGCATCGTCAAATCGGACCCGCGTCTTCCGTTCGGAGGCACGAAGGCTTCCGGCATGGGACGCGAGTTGTCCTATCATGGCATACGCGAGTTCACCAACGTTAAGACGGTATGGGTGCGCGATCGCGATCCGAATATCGAACGCCGCATGGTGCTCGACCGCCGCCGCGCGAATCGCCGCGGCGATGTGGGCGACCAACAAGCGCGTCCCGCAGAGCACTAGCCCTAGTGCCGACAACGCGCGGCAGCCGCGGCTAGCCTAAAAAGAGGCGATAAGCGGGGTTGGCGGTCTCCTCACGATACGGATAGCCAAGTTGCTTGAGAAAGCGGCGAAACGCCGCTTTTTCGGTTGGCGGCACCTGTAAAGCGATCAATACGCGCCCGTAGTCGGCACCATGATTGCGGTAGTGGAAGAGCGTGATGTTCCAACCCGTGCCCATGCTATCGAGGAACTTCATGAGCGCGCCGGGCCGCTCGGGGAACTCGAAGCGGTAGAGCATCTCGTGTTTCGCTTGCGGAGCGCGTCCACCGACGAGATGGCGCACATGTAGTTTCGCGACTTCGTCGCTGCTCAGATCGAGCGCCGCTAGGTTCGCGCCGCGCAACTTGTCCACCAGTTCGGCGATGTCATTTCGGGCTTGTACCTCCACGCCGACAAATACATGCGCGTCGCCGCCGCCCGCGTAGCGATAGTTGAACTCCGTGATGTTACGCTTACCGAGCAAGCGGCAGAAGGCGCGGAAGCTGCCTGGGCGTTCGGGAATCGTGACGGCGATGATGCCTTCGCGCTGCTCGCCCAATTCCGCGCGCTCGGCGATGAAACGCAACCGGTCGAAGTTCATGTTCGCGCCACATGTGATGGCCGCGAGCGTCTGCTCGCGTACGCCAGTTTGCTGCGCGTACCTCTTCAAACCGGCCACCGCGAGCGCGCCGGCCGGCTCCAAGATTGAGCGGCAGTCGTCGAACACGTCTTTCACCGCCGCGCAGATTTCATCGGTGTCGGCGAGGACGATTTCATCCACGCACTCGCGGCACAGGCGAAACGTTTCGATTCCCACTTGCCGTACCGCGACACCGTCGGCGAACAGGCCCACGTGCGCAAGCGCGATACGGCGCCCGGCGCTCAAGGAGCGATACATCGACGCCGCATCGTGCGGCTCGACACCGATTACCTTGATCTCCGGACGCAGGCGCTTGAGATAAGTGCCGACACCTGCAATCAGTCCGCCGCCGCCGATGGCGATGAATACCGCATGCAGCGCGCCGCGGCGCTGCCGCAACAACTCCATGCCAATCGTGCCTTGACCGGCGATGACGTCGGGATCGTCGTAGGGATGCACAAACACCCATCCTTGCTTGCGCTGCAGCTTCTGCGCGTGGGCGTAGGCTTCGTCGAATGAGTCGCCGGTCAGAACGACGTGCGCGCCGCGGGCCTTGACGGCGGCCACTTTTATTTGCGGCGTGGTCACCGGCATGACGATTGTCGCCACCGCTTTGAGCCGTTGCGCGGCGAGCGCCACACCCTGCGCGTGATTGCCCGCCGAAGCCGCGATCACGCCCCGAGCGAGCTGCTTTCGCGATAGATTCGCCATCTTGTTGTAAGCGCCGCGAATCTTGAACGAATGCGTCGGCTGCAAGTCTTCGCGCTTCAGCAGCACCTCGTTACCCAGGCGCGCCGAGAGCAGCGGCGCGTTCATCAGCGGCGATTCGATCGCCACATCGTAGACGCGTGCGGTAAGGATCTTCTGCAGATAGTCGGGTTTCATCGTGGCGAGTCTACCTCGGCGCGCTGATAGAAGGAAAACCCGGCGAGTTCATGGTTAAATCTCAATTTTCAATGAGTGGCGGCGATGGATCAGAACGCACGCAAACTTGCCGCGGCGCGCGCAGCGTTGGACTACGTGCCCAATGGTGGGGTCATCGGGGTGGGCACCGGCTCCACCGCGAATTTTTTTATCGATGAGCTGGCGCCGATCAAGCACCGCGTCGATGCGGCGGTAGCCAGCTCCGAGGCCACGGCGCAACGCTTGATGGCCCTGGGGATCCATGTTGTCGACTTGAATGCGGTCGATGACATGCCTGTGTACGTGGACGGCGCCGACGAAGTGACCGAGCACCTGAGCATGATCAAGGGCGGCGGCGGAGCGCTGACGCGCGAAAAGATCGTCGCTGCCGTGGCGCGCGATTTCATCTGCATCGCCGACGAATCGAAGTTCGTTCCGGTGCTGGGCAAGTTTCCGCTGCCGGTGGAGGTCATCCCGATGGCGCGCAGCTACGTCGCGCGCGAACTTGCCAAGCTGGGCGGTGTGCCGGCGTTGAGGCAGGGATTCACCACGGACAACGGCAATGTCATCTTGGATGTGAGCAACCTGTCGATCTCGAACCCGGTCGAACTAGAAACGACAATCAACCAAATAACCGGCGTCGTCACTTGCGGCCTGTTCGCCCGTCGTGGTGCTAATGTGCTGCTCCTGGCCGGGTCCAGCGGCGTAAGGACGCTGCGAGCCCGAAACAGCCGGCAGTCATGAAACTGTCATGTTACATTCACAAACTAACCGGCTACGCGGCAGTTAGGATCAGACATGGCTGAACACATCTCCAAGCAGTTCGACGCGGACTTGGAAGCCGTGCGCGCAAACGTATTGCAGATGGGCGGGTTGGTCGAGCAGCAGATCGGTCAGGCGATGGACGCGCTCATGCACGGCAACGTGCAGCTGGCAGAGCGTGTGGTCGCCGACGATGCGCGCGTCAATGCGCTCGAAGTGGCGATCGACCAGGATTGCAGCCAAATTATCGCGCGCCGGCAGCCGGCCGCAGGCGACTTGCGCCTGGTCATGGCGATCGTCAAAACCATCACTGACTTGGAGCGCATCGGCGACGAAGCGGACAAGATGGCGCGCATGGCGAAGATGATCCACACATCCGATCGCCTCAACATTCCGCGCCTGGCCGAACTGAAGTACATCGGCGACACCGCGCTCGATATGCTGCGCAAGGCTTTGGACGCATTCGCGCGGCTAGACGTGCAGGCGGCGGCGCAGGTGCTGCGCATGGACGATCAGGTCGATACCTCTTTCCAGAGCATTATTCGCCAGCTCATCACGTTCATGATGGAAGATCCGCGCACAATCTCGACTTCCATCGAGATTCTGTTCGCGGCGAAAGCGGCGGAGCGTATCGGCGATCACGCCAAGAACATGGCCGAGCATGTGATCTACCTGGTGAAAGGAACCGACGTGCGCCACGTCTCGCACGAAGAAGTGCAGCGGGCGATGGAGTCGTAGCAAATCAGCGAGAGTATCACCTGAAAATTAAGGGTGGGTCTTGTTCGGCGGGATATACCCTGAGGCAGTCTCCGCGCCTTCGCCGAAGAAGTGGCGCTCCATCTGTTGCTCCAAATACTTGCGCGCCTTAACATCGGCGAGATTCAAGCGGTTCTCGTTGATGAGCATCTTCTGTTGCTCGACCCAAGCTTGCCACGCCTCCTTCGATACATTCTCGAAGATGCGCTTGCCCAACGCGCCGGGGTAGGGGGGGAAATCCAAACCTTCCGCCTCGCGCTGAAGCTTGATGCAGTTGACCGTCCTCATAAGAATTCACCCTATCGCATTGCTTATTTTTTGGCCAATCGCTTAACGAACACTTTCGAGCGGCGCTGGTAGTTGTACAAGTTTTTCTTTTCCTCTGGCAGTTGCGCCACATCGGTTTCGACGAAATCGCGCTCCACGAACCAGTGCGTCGAACGCGTGGTAAGCACGAACAACTCCTTCACGCCTTGCCGCTTGGCGCGTGCCTCGACGTGCTTCAACAGGCGCTCGCCGCGCCCGCCGTCCTGATATTGCGGATGCACGGCCAGGCAAGCAAGCTCCGCTGCCTTGGATTTCGGAAATGGGTATAGCGCGACGCAGCCGACGATGGTGCCGTCGTGCTCCAACACGGAGAAGCGGCTGATCTCGCGTTCCAGCAACTCACGTCCGCGTTTGACCAAAACGCCCTCGGCTTCGAGCGGTTCGATGAGCTTGAGAATGCCGCCGACGTCCTCGATAGTGGCATCGCGCAGGCTTTCCACCGGATCGCGCGTGACCATAGTGCCGATCCCCTCGCGCGTAAACAGCTCCAGCAGCAGCGCCCCGTCCGAGCGGCGGTTGATGAGATGGCAGCGCGCCACGCGCTCCTTGCACGCGCGCACGGCACAGGGCAGATACAGCATTACATCTTCATCCTGTGTCACATCGCTGCTCAGCACGCGCTCGGCTTCGCGGGCGGTGAGTTCGGCCATCACCTTGCCTTTGCGGTCGACCACACCGAGCGCATCTTCCATGAGGAAGATCAACTTGTCCGCGCCGAGCGCCGTGGCGGTCGCAGTGGCAACTTCTTCGAGCGAGAGATTGAAAATCTCGCCGGTCGGTGAATAGCCGATCGGGGAGAGCAGCACGATCTCCTCGTCCTCGAGCCGGCGCTGAATGCCGAGCGCATCGATCTTGCGCACTAGGCCGGTGTGCTGCAGATCGACGCCGTCGAGTACGCCCACCGGCTGCGCCGTAACGAAATTGCCGGTGGCCACGCGTATATCCGAGCCGGCCATTGGCGAATTCGCCAGCTCTTGCGAGAGCAGCGCTTCGATCTCGACGCGCGCCACGCCATTGGCCTCCTTCACGCACTGCAGCGCATCGGCGTCGGTCACGCGCAGGCCGCGCACGAA
>CAZAWU010000041.1:9617-15884 GCA_964488915.1 uncultured Burkholderiales bacterium | reverse complement strand
GCGAGCCAGCGCGTGAAGACGAGCGATTCCGCTACCGGCGGCACCGTGTTGCGACCGCATTGCTCACAGGCGGCGATGACCACTTGCTGCCAGTGCTGCTGCCGCCGCTGCGCGCGCTCATCTTTGAGGCGCACGACGCTGCGCTCGCTTTCGATCGGCTGAAAGCGCGTCGCGCCGAGTTCGACGCACTTCTCTAATGTGAACGCCATGCGCTCGCCGCTGGAGAGCGCCTGGACGACGCAAGTTTCGAGCGGCGACTCGCGCTCCACCGCACGATGGCGGCCAACGTCGGCTAGCATGCGCTGCGCATCGAGCGCTTGAATGCTCGCTTCGTATTCCCCGCCGGCACCGTCGAACAGATTGATCCGATCGCCGCGCCGCAGCCGCAGCACGCGCAGCGCGTGGTGGGCAACCCTGGCGTCGAGCGCAATTTGGGCGGAGTGCTGCAGCGCAGCTGCGATCGACAGTGGGCAGTAGAACCTTGGAATTCTCACCGATTGGCGTGACTTACGGCATACTTGTCATGGTATCATTAGGTGAGTTCAGCCGCATCTCGCTCCATGCTGCAGCAAGTCATCGAAGCCGTAAAGCAAGTCGCGCACGAAGAAGTGATGCCGCGCTACCTGAAGGTGGCGCGCGAGCGCAAGAGTGACGGCAGCCTGTTCACCCAAGCCGACATCGCCGCGCAGCACGCCTTGGCGCAACGCCTACAGGCGATTCACCCCTATCCCGTGCTCGGCGAAGAAATGACCGAAGCCGAGCAACTCGCAAGTTGGCAGGAGGAAAGCGAGGCAATCTGGTGTCTCGACCCGATCGACGGCACCACCAATTTCGCCAACGGACTGCCGTATTTCGCGGTCTCGGTCGCCTTGCTCAAGGGCGGACGCCCGGTGCTCGGCGTCACGTTTGATCCAACCGAAGACGAAGTGTTCTACGCGGAGAAAGGCAAAGGCGCGTTCTTGAACGGTGTGGAGCTGCCGATCCACGATGATGCGCGTGCGATGCGCGAGTGCGTGGCGCAAGTCGACTTGAAACGCCTGCCCGAAAATCTCTCGAGCGCGCTGGGCCGGCGTCCGCCCTACTCGTCGCAACGCAACTTCGGCGCCGCTACGCTGGAATGGTGTTATGTGGCCGCCGGCAGGTTTCATCTCTACCTGCACGGCGGGCAGAAGTTATGGGATTACGCCGCCGGCACCATCATCTTGGAGGAAGCCGGCGGCCACATGTGCACACTCACACGTGACGATTTCTGGTCCGAAGCTAGCTGGACCAAGTCGGTCATCGCGACGCTCGATCCCGCGCTCTTCCAACAGTGGAAGGGCTGGATCCGCGAGCGCCTGTAGGCGACCAATCGCGTTACGGATTCGCCTTCAAATACTGAATAATCTTGCGTCGCACTTCTGCATCCTTCTGCGAGTAATACATCGTTACGCCGGGCACCCAGCGTTGCGTCGAAGTCAGCCATGTATTCAGCGAGCCTTCGTCCCAGATCATGCCTTTCAGCGTCTTCAAGAAAGGCTCTGAATAGTGAAATCCCTCGACGGTGCCAGCGGCACGCCCATACACGCCGCCCAGGTTCGGTCCGAACGGCGGCGCAACGGCTAGCTGTTGCGGATCGTTTACATCGATCTGCGTCGCGCCAGGGTGCACGGCGAGCGCCGCCGCCAGCTCCTGACGCGTCCACTGGTACTCATCCGCTTTGCCGGAGACGTTGAAACCATGGCAGGTCATGCATTCCTTCTCATAAAGCTTCTTGCCTGCTTCCATATCGGCGTCCTCTGCGATTGCGAGCGATGTTGCGCTCACGGTCAGCGCGGCGCAGGCGAAATGCAGCAATACACGCATTGAGATCTCCTCCTCGATGGGTTCGTGCTTAGGCAAAATGCACTAGCAGAGCAGTCAAGTCAAGAGTGGAAAGGCTGCGGAAAACGAGACGCGTTCTCACTCTCAAAACGATGAACCATCCTTGGCAGGAGAGGCCGGACTTCTGATCGCGTGCGGCGCGATCAGCATGCGCAGAGACAAACCAACTCACGCGCAAGCGCGCTCAAGTGCCTCGATCATCATTGCCGCGGGATTGCAGCCGGTTTGCTGATGGATTTCTTGCATGCAGGTCGGACTGGTGACGTTGATTTCGGTCAGGTATTCGCCGATCACGTCCAGTCCAACCAACATCAGTCCGTCGCGCTTTAGCACCGGCGCGAGCGTCTCGGCGATCTCGCAGTCGCGCGCGGTTAGCTTGCGCGCGACCCCCTGCGCACCTCGTGCCAGATTTCCGCGCACGTCGCCCGGCTGCGGCACACGCGCTAGACAGTACGGCACCGGCTCGCCGTCGATGATGAGCACGCGCTTGTCGCCGTCGACAATCTGCGCAATGTAGCGCTGCGCCATGATCGTGCGCGAGCCGTCGGCGGTCAGCGTTTCGATGATGACGTTCAGGTTTGCATCACCTTGCTTAACGCGAAACACACCTTGACCGCCCATGCCGTCAAGCGGTTTCAGCACCGTGTCTTGATGCTCATCGACGAAAGCGCGCAACAAGTCGGCTTGGCGCGTGACCACGGTCGGCGGTGTGAACTGAGGGAAGCGCCCGACCGAGAGCTTTTCGTTGTAATCGCGGATCGCGGATGGCTTATTGAATACTTTCGCGCCCTGGGCCTCGGCCAGCTCGAGCAAGTAAGTGCTGTAGATGTACTCCATGTCGAACGGCGGATCTTTGCGCATCAGCACGACGTCGAAATCACGCAGGTGCGTGACCGCCGCCTCGGCCACCGAGTACCACTGCACCGGATCGCTGTGCAACGTGAGCGCGCACGCTGCGGCGACTACGCGGCCGCCCTTCAGCGCTAGATCGCCTTGCTGCAGTACGAACACTTGGTGCCCGCGTGCGGCCGCCTCGCGCATCATGGCGTAAGTGGAGTCCTTGTAGGTCTTGATGCTTTCGAGCGGATCGAGGATGACCGCGAGCTTCATATAGCTTATTAGGGGCGCGTTAGGCGCGCACCGCCGCCAACGCCGGCTGTGTGGCACGCTCGTACTCAGCCGCAAGTTGCTGGATTTCGAGCGAAGCGGCCAGCAGCGCGAGACGTCCGACCACGCCGTAGGTGTAGAAGCGGTTCGGCGGCGCGCTGGGATCGTCGCAATCCGGCGTCGTGCAAGGGGTCTCGAACGCCAGCGGCACGAACTGCATGCCCGGAGCGTTCAAGTTTTCGTCCACGCGGCGCCCGGTGTGGACGCGGTAAAAGCCGCCGACGACGAAATGCCCGATCATGTACACCACTGGCTCCGCCACCGCTTCGTTGATGGTCTCGAAGGAGTACACGCCTTCTTGGATCATCACCTCATGCACTTCCAGACCTTCTTTCACCACCGACATCTTGTTACGCTGCTTGCGATTCAAATCGCGCACGTCGTCGGGTGATTTCACCGTCATGATGCCCATGCCGTAGGTGCCGCGATCGGCCTTGACGATGAGGAACGGCTCATCCTTGACACCGTATTCCCTGTACTTGGCTGCGATCTCGGGCAGCAGCGCGGATACGTTCGCGGCTAGGCACTCTTCGCCGTCCTTCCCGCCGAAGTTGACTTTGCCGCAAACCGTGAAGTACGGGTTGATCAGCCATGGATCGATGCCGATTAACTGCGCGAACTCCTCGGCCACGCGGTCGTAGCAGGTGAAATGCTGCGATTTTCGCCGCGTCGTCCATCCCGCATAAAGCGGCGGCATGACGATTTGCTCGATGCCTTTGAGAATGTCCGGGATACCCCCCGACAAGTCGTTGTTGAGCAGAATCGCGCATGGATCGAATCCGTCGAGCGTCACCCGGTTCTTTTCGCGCCGC
Source organism: uncultured Burkholderiales bacterium (assembly GCA_964488915.1). Classification (GTDB taxonomy): domain Bacteria; phylum Pseudomonadota; class Gammaproteobacteria; order Burkholderiales; family JALYOK01; genus CADEHE01. The sequence continues at coordinate 12,042 of CAZAWU010000041.1, read as the reverse complement.
AGCGGCTCGAGCAGCAGCGAATCGCCGCTTGGCAGCGTCAGTGTGGTGGGTTCTTTGATATCTGGAATCAGCGTGCCGATACGCACTGCCAAGCCGGCTTTGCGCAAAATATTGCGCAACGCGACGACGTTTTGCAGATAGAACGTGTTGCGCGTGTGATTTTCCGGGATGAGCAGGTAGCGCTGCGTGTCCGGGCAGATCGTCTCCACGGCCGACATCGCCGCATGCACGGCGATAGGGGTGAAGTCGGGATTTAAGTTATTGAAACCAGCCGGAAACAGGTTGGTGTCGACCGGCGCCAGCTTGAACCCGGCGTTGCGCAAATCCACCGACGCGTAGAACGGGATTTCGTGCTCGCTCCACTTGTTGCGAAACCACTGCTCAATTTGTGGCAGCGCTTCCAAGATGCGTCGTTCCAGATCGGCCAATGGGCCGGTGAGCGCGGTAGTCAGATGAGGGACCATACAGCCCGCATGCCTTATCGGTTGCAGAAGCGCGATTCTAGTTGATATCGCCGCCGCCTCGTTTGATGCAGCGCTGAGCGGCGTGTTAGGGCGGGCGAGCCGCGCAAAAGGTGCTGTTTCGTTGCCGTTTTCCCACTCGATCAAGAGGGGAGGTGCGCCTCGCCTACCTGGACAATTCACCCTAGCTCTGGCGAAGCAAGATCGTCCCTTCGCCCGGTCCGATCACGCAGGACGATTCACCGATCGATGGAGGTAGGTATGAAGCAAGTAGAAACCAAACTGGCGTTGGCGCTGGCCTTGCTGTTGGGTGGCGTGGCCGCGCACGCCGACGGCGAGTCAAGCGTTCCGCGCGGCTACTCGGCGAGCTCGGCGTACTGGAGCTGGGTCGAAAGCATGCAGTTCGCCCCGGTGCAGGCTGAGCCCAAGCAGTCCGCCGCCCGTCCGTACTCGGCCAGTGACGGCTACTGGGTATGGATGGACAACATGAACTTCGCCCCGGTCACCGCGCCGCAAACCGCAGGCCGTCCGTATTCGGCCAGCGACGGGTATTGGGCGTGGGTCGATGGCATGGAAGCGCAGGGCGCCTGGGTCGGCACCAAAGCCAAAGCCAAGGAGTAGCACGAGTTAAATTTTGTTTAGCTTAACGGGCAGAGGCGCCATGTAAGCATCGATTGGCGTAAGATCGTCCCAGCTGGTGGCAGGGGCTCGCAAGGTTTGCGGGCCCCCGCCGTTAATAAGACCAGGCTTGGGGAGATCCAATCGACGTATTCATCCCAGCTGCGCGCGTTTCGCGGCGCAGCATCACCCGCGCGGCAGCGTGTGCGCTGCTCTGCACCGCGTTTTCTGTCAATTCCGCTTTAGGCCAAGATTCAACCGAACTGCCGGCAAGCGCGCGCGCGCGCGTGTTCAAGCTTGCGGCGCTGCAAGCCGGCGGCAGCGAGGATACCGGCTCGGCTACCTTGTTCGAGGCCGGCAAGTTGGTCACCAACTGCCACGTCACGCGCGGCGCGCGCCGCTTAGAGATCTTCAACGGCGCAGCGCGCTTACCCGCCGAACAGTACGCCGCGGACACCGCCCGCGACATTTGCCTGCTTGCGGTTGCGGGATTGGATGCGCAGGATTCACCAACCGGCGCCGCCGCGTCGTTGGAGGTCGGTCAAAGCGTCTATGCGGTAGGTTTTCCTGGCGGCAAAGCGCAGAGCGTCAACGCCGGCGAAGTGCTGGCTTTGCACGACTACGAGGGCGGCAAGATCGTGCGTACCAACGCCGTGTTTGAGCCCGGCGCCAGCGGCGGGGCCTTGTTCGACGGCGCTGGCCGCTTGGTCGGTGTGCTTACTTTCAAAGCTTCCCGCGGTGGCGCATTCCATTTCGCCTTGCCGGTCGAATGGCTGCGCGATGTAGAGCACGCGGACGCGCACTCGAACGATCGGGCCTTCTGGGAGCGCAGCAACAAAGATCAGCCCGCGTTCTTGCGCGCCGCGGCGCTGGAGAGCGCCGAAGACTGGAGCGGTCTGCTGGAATTCGGCAGGCGTTGGTCCGCCACTGAAACGACGAATCCCGAAGCGTGGATGGCGCGGGCCAAAGGCGCGCATTATCATAAGCGAGGCTTAGCCGACGAGGCCGCGTTCGCCTACCGCCAGGCGGCTGCGCTGGGGAAGTCGCAGACTCTGCGCCAGCACACGAGTCGCAAAGAAGAAGGCTACGGCTGCTCGCCGAACTCCTGCGTCGCCGCGTTGCCGGCGCTGGCTGAAGAAATCCCGTCACAGCCGCGCATCAGCGAGAATTAAGTCCGCCGCTTTCTCCCCGATCATTACCGTGGCGGCGTTGCTATTGCCGGACACCACATTTGGCATGATCGAGGCGTCGACCACGCGCAAACCCACAATTCCCCGCACTCGCAGCCGCGCATCTACCACGGCCGGTGCGTCTTGCCCCATTCGGCACGTGCTCGAGGGGTGATA
>CAZAWU010000041.1:6439-9517 GCA_964488915.1 uncultured Burkholderiales bacterium | reverse complement strand
CACGTGGCCGCGCGAGAGCGGCCGCAGCGGCGACATTGAAACCGTGAAAGCAGAAAAGGCATGCAAGCCGGTGCCCATCTTGTCGGTGCTGAACGGGATCAGGTAGAGCTGGACGTCCGGGCGCTCGCTCTCCCTGCGCGTGCGCACGAACGCGCCGGCATAGCCCGCGCTCACCGTGAGCGGACCGCGCCGCGAAATCAAGTAGCGCAGGCCCGTCGCGATGCGGCGCGGCCAACTGCCGAGCGCGTCGTTGAACGTGATCGGGTGCGAGCATTTCCAAACGGTGCGCACGTAGAAATGGTCCTGCAGCCCTTCGCCCACGCCGGGGGCATTCAGCACGACCGGAATGCCGTGGCGCTCCAGCAGCGCGCGCGGGCCGACGCCGGAGAGCTGCAGCAATTGCGGCGAATTGAACGCACCACCGCACAACAGCACTTCGCGTGCCGCATCGGCCGTGTGCCGTTGACCTCCACGCAGATACTCGACGCCGCTCGCGCGCGTGCCATCGAAGCGAATGCGCGTGGCAAGCGCCTCCGTTTCGATGCGCAAATTTGCGCGTTTTCTCGCGGGCCGCAGATATGCTACGGCGCAACTGGAGCGGCGGCCCTCGCGCGCCGTCGCCTGGTAGTAGCCCGCGCCTTCCTGGCGCGCACCGTTGAAATCGTCATTGCGTGCGATGCCGAGTTCGCCCGCGGCGGCGATGAAGGCATCGCACAGCGCATGCCGGTCGGGCAAATCGCTTACCTTGAGCGGACCGCCGCTGTCGTGGTATTCGCTCGCACCGCGCTGCTGGTCTTCCGATTTGCGGAAGTAAGGCAGCACCTCGGCGTAACTCCAGCCCGCGTTGCCGAGCGCGGCCCAAGCGTCGAAGTCTTCGCGCTGGCCGCGAATGTGCACCAAGCCGTTGATGGAACTCGATCCGCCGAGCACCTTGCCGCGCGGGCTGAACACGCGACGGTGATTCAACTCAGGCTCCGGCTCGGACTGATACATCCAGTTCACACTCGGTGTGGCGAATAACTTGCCGTAGCCGAGCGGCACGTGGATCCAAGGATTGGTGTCGCGCGGACCCGCTTCGAGCAGCAACACGTTGAAGCGCCCGCTAGCGCTCAGGCGATTTGCGAGCACGCAGCCGGCGGAGCCGGCGCCAACGATGATGTAGTCGTATTTGGGGAGCGTCAACGCCAGTACTATATATAGTGTCGAGTCAAGAATTAGAGTGAATCTAATTTACGAAGATAATCTATAAGCTGTATAGGCGGTCCTACCAACTATTGCGCAGTTCGCGCAGCTTCAAAAACACAGTGCGCGCATCGGGCCTTTCGGGAAGATCGGGGAAGGTTTCGCGCAGCTTCGCGATGACCGTCGCACTGGTGAGGCGGAAGAAGGTGTTGATCTCGCGTTCTGTGGCAAGAGTGGAAACGTAGGCATGATTCGGATCTTGCCCGCGCAGCTGGTCGAGCATCTGCCGCGCGTGCTGATTGTCCGGTTCGCGATTGAGTGTGAAGCGCAGATTGTTCTCGATATAGTCGTGGCCGGGGTAAATCAGCGTGTTCGCGGGCAGTTTGTCGAGCTGCTCGGAGAACGTCTTGTATAGCTCGCTCGGGTGCCCGCCGTTGTGGCAATTGCCCGCGCCGGCGTTGAACAAGGTATCGCCGCAAAACAGCGATGGCTGATCGGTATGCGAGCGCAGGCACACGTGGCTCATGGTGTGACCCGGCGTGTCGAGCACTTCGAGTTCCACGCTCTTCCCGACCTTGATGGTGTCACCCGCGGACAAGCCGCGCGCCATGCCGGGAATTTTGTCTCGTGCGTTCCTGTGGGCGAGTACTTGCGCGCCAGTTTTCGCCACCATCGCCGCGTTTCCGCCGGTGTGGTCGCCGTGCTCGTGCGTGTTCAAAACTTGCGTGATGTTCCAGCCTAATTGCTGCGCCGCCGACAAACACTTTTGGTGATCGAGCGGATCGACCGCGAGCGCTTCGCCGGTTTCGGGACAGGCGATGAGGTAGTTGAAGTTGCGGTAAGCATTGGCAGTCCAGATTTGTTTAACGATCATGGGTATCTCCGCGTTTGCTAGGCCGCCGGATTCGGGTAGCGCGCCTGAATCTCGCGAATATCCGCAAGCGCCTCCGCATCCAACGCCCACTGCGCCGCCGCGATATCTTCCTCCAACTGTGGCAGCGTCGTCGCCCCAATAATCGAAGCGCCGACAAACCAGCGGCTCGCCACGTACCCCAACGCAAGCTGTACGAGCGTTAACCCACGCTTCTTGGCCAGCGCCGCATACGCTGCCACCGCCTCCGGCACCAGCGGCTTGCGAAAACGCACACCGAGAGAATCGAACAGAGTGAAACGCGCCCCCGGCGGTTGCGCGCCGTTTGAATACTTACCGGATAGAATGCCCGCCGCGAGCGGACTGTATGCGAGCAGCGACATCTTCTCGCGGTACAGCGCCTCGGCGAGATCGTTGTCGGCGTTGCGTGAAATCAAGCTGTAGCTGTTCTGTAGCGTGACCGGCCCCGGCACGCCAAGCGCCTTCGCCGCGCGCTGGAATTCGCACACCCCCCACGCGGTCTCGTTCGACAAACCGTAGTAGCGAATCTTGCCCGCTTTGATCATCGCCGCCATGCCATCGACTTGCTCCTGAATGGTCGGCCCGCCTTGCTTCTCCTTTGAAGGATCGAACTCGGTGGAGCCGAACATCGGCACATTGCGCTGCGGCCAATGGATTTGATACAGATCGATGTAATCCGTGCGCAGCCGCTGTAAACTGGTGTCGACCGCCTCGGCGATCACTTCGCGAGTGAGATCGGTGCGCCCGCCGCGGATCCAATCGCGCCGCCCCGGTCCGGCGACTTTGGTGGCGATCACCAGCTTGTCGCGTTGCTGCCGAGCGAGCCAGGAGCCGAGAAAGCTTTCCGTGCGCCCTTGCGTTTTGCCGTTCGGCGGCACTGGGTACATTTCCGCCGTATCGATGAAATTGATGCCTTGCGCCACCGCGTAGTCGAGCTGCGCGTGTGCGTCGCTCTCGCTGTTCTGCTCGCCCCAAGTCATAGTGCCTAGGCAGACGTGGGAGAC
>CAZAWU010000041.1:5265-6339 GCA_964488915.1 uncultured Burkholderiales bacterium | reverse complement strand
TACGCCGACGGCAGCATCGAAGCGGCGCGCATCGCGGCGATGGCGGCGAAGGAGGGCGCTTCTGCTTTGCTCGTATTCCCACCCAACAGTATGTCGATGGGCGGGCAACTGCGCCCGGAAATGGCGCTGGCTCATTTTCGCCGTATCGCGGACGCGACCGAGTTACCGCTCATCGTATTCCAGTATCCGATCGCGAGCGGCCTCGGCTATCCCTTCGACACGCTGCTGCAGTTGTTCGACAAAGTGCCGAGCATCCATGCGATCAAGGACTGGTCGAACGACGCCATGCTGCATGAGCGCCACATCCGGACGTTCCAAAATCTGCCGCGGCCGGTGAACGTGCTGACCACGCATTCGTCGTGGCTCATGGCTTCGCTCACTATGGGCTGTAACGGTTTGCTCTCCGGTGCGGGCAGCGTCATCGCGGACTTGCAGGTTGCGCTGTTCCGTGCCGTGCAAGCGCGCGATCTGAAAACTGCGCAGGCGCTCAACGACCGCATCGTGCCGCTTTCGCAAGTGTTCTACGCACCGCCGTTCCTCGACATGCACAACCGCATGAAGGAGGCCCTAGTGCTGCTCGGCCGGCTCGAACAAGCCGTCGTGCGCCCGCCGCTCATGAAACTGAGCGACGCCGAACTCGCGCGCATCAAGCAAGCCCTCGATCAGGCCGGCATTGCGCGCGAAGGCGCGCTCAAGCTCGCCGCTTGATCGCGCGGCGGAGGTCATGATCCGCATTCGCGAAATCGATCACGTGGTGCTCCGCGTCGTCGACGCCGAGAAAATGGCACGCTTCTACTGCGACGTGCTCGGCTGCCACGTCGAGAAACGCCAAGATGATCTCGGCTTGATCCAACTGCGCGCCGGACGTTCGCTCATCGATCTCGTGCCAGTGGATGGGAAACTCGGACGCATGGGCGGCGCCGCGCCGGGGGCGGAGGCGCTCAATATGGATCACTTCTGTGTGCGCGTAGAACCGTTCGACGCCGATGCAATCAACCGTCATCTCGCCACGCGCGGGGTCGCGGCGGGCGAAGTGGTGCAGCGTTACGGGGCGGAAGGGACTGGGCCGTCGAT
>CAZAWU010000041.1:0-5165 GCA_964488915.1 uncultured Burkholderiales bacterium | reverse complement strand
GCCAGATCATCCATCGCTGTCGGCTCCGCATTGGCGATCACGATCCGCGCGCCCGCCGCATGCGCGATGCGCACGCTATCGGCGACGGGGAACACTTGCAGCGTCGTGCCCACAGCGAGAAACACATCCGCTTCGCCAGAAACACGCATCGCCCGTTCGATCACCTCCGGCACCAGCGCCTGACCGAACGAAATCGTCGCGCTCTTCAAAATCCCGCCGCAGCTTTTGCACGCCGGATCGGCCTCGCCCGCGCGTACGCGTTCGAGCACCGCTTGCATCGGCCCCAACCAGCCGCAACTCCAGCACTGCACTTTGCGCATGGTGCCATGCACTTCGATGACGCGCTCGCGGCTGTTGCCGGCGAGCTGGTGCAGCTCGTCGATGTTTTGCGTGATGAGCGCGTGGAGCTTGCCGCGCTGCTCCAGTTCGACTAGCGCGAGGTGGCCGGCGTTCGGGTTGGCATGCCAGGCGGGATGATTTAAGCGCGATTGCCACGCCGCTTTGCGCACCTCCGGGTCGGCGAGATAGTTTTGTAGCGTGGAGAGTTTTTCCGCAGCCGGGTTCTTGGTCCAAATCCCTTGCGGCCCACGAAAGTCGGGGATGCCGGAGTCGGTGGAGATGCCGGCGCCGGTAAGCACCACGACGCGCTCGGCGGCGTCGATCCAATGGCGGACTTGGTTGATGGTCGAGTTCGTCATCGCTGCGGCAAGGCGCACTGGGTGTGCGTCATATTGCCCGAACCCAGGCTTGTCCGTGCAGTCTAAATAGGACTAAAATAGTCCTGATTAGAGGAGGAGGGGTTCGTAGCGATGCTGCGCATGAGCAAATTGGCCGACTACAGCACGGTGGTGCTGTCTGTGCTGGCGCGTGATCCGCAACGCACGCGCAACGCCGTGGAGCTGGCGCAGGAGAGCGCGACACCGCTGCCGACCGTTAGTAAAATATTGAAAACGTTGGCAAAAAACGGTTTGCTCACGTCCGCGCGCGGTGTCAGCGGTGGTTATCTGCTGGCCAAAGCGCCGACGCAGATTTCGGTGGCCGACATCATTTTTGCGATGGAAGGCCCGATCAGCCTTACCGAGTGCAATCACCATCCCGGCGTGTGCGTGCAGGAATCGACCTGCTCGGTGCGCCATCATTGGAACCACATCAACGACGCCGTGCGCGAGGCGCTTGGTAAGGTCACGCTGGCGGAGTTGGCCGCGCCGCGCGCCACCGTATCGCCAATTCGCTGGGCAAAGAAGGAGCGCGCGGATAAGAAGGCGCTCGTCACCGCCCGCTAGCTTGGAGCCGCAATGTCTACCGCTGAACTCGACGTACTGATCGCGCAGGAATACAAGCATGGCTTCGTTACCGAGCTGGCCGAAGACAAAGCCGCGAAGGGCCTGAACGAGGACACCATTCGCTTCATCTCGGCGAAGAAGGGTGAGCCCGAGTGGCTGCTTGAATGGCGTTTGAAGGCCTACCGTCATTGGCTCACGATGACCGAGCCGACTTGGCAGAACGTACGTTTCCCGAAGATCGATTATCAAGACATCATCTACTACGCCGCGCCAAAGTCGCTCAAGGATCGCCCGAAGAGCTTGGACGACGTCGATCCTGAGTTGCTGCGTACTTACGAAAAACTTGGCGTGCCGCTGCACGAACGCGCGATCCTTGCCGGCGTTGCGGTGGACGCGGTGTTCGACAGCGTATCGGTGGCCACTACGTTCAAAGAAAAATTGGCCGAGAAAGGCATCATCTTCGGTTCCTTCTCAGAGGCGGTGCACAACCATCCGGAGTTGGTGCGCCAATACTTAGGTTCGGTGGTGCCGATCACCGACAACTATTTCGCCGCGCTTAACTCCGCGGTGTTCTCCGACGGTTCGTTCTGTTACATCCCGCCGGGCGTGCGCTGCCCGATGGAGTTGTCGACTTACTTCCGTATCAACGCGCAAAATACCGGCCAATTCGAGCGCACGCTTATCATCGCCGACAAAGACTCGTACGTTAGTTATCTCGAAGGCTGTACGGCGCCCAAACGCGACGAGAATCAACTGCACGCCGCGGTGGTGGAACTCGTCGCAATGGAAAACGCGCAGATCAAATATTCCACCGTGCAGAACTGGTATCCCGGCGACAAGAACGGCAAAGGCGGCATCTACAACTTCGTCACCAAGCGCGGCGAGTGCCGCGGCGACAACGCCAAGATTTCTTGGACGCAGGTAGAAACGGGCTCGGCGATTACGTGGAAGTATCCTTCCTGTGTGCTGAAGGGTGACAATACGGTAGGGGAGTTCTACTCCGTTGCTCTTACCAATAATTATCAACAGGCCGATACTGGCACCAAGATGATCCATATCGGCAAGAATTCCAAGAGCACAATCGTCTCCAAGGGTATTTCCGCCGGCAAAGGCCAAAACGCCTATCGCGGCTTGGTGAAGATCGCGAAGACGGCGAAGAATGCGCGCAATTACACGCAGTGCGATTCGCTGCTGCTCGGCGACAAATGCGGCGCGCACACTTTCCCGTACATCGAAGTGAAGAATCCAACGGCGAAAGTCGAGCATGAGGCGACGACATCGCGCATCAGCGAAGATCAGCTCTTCTACTGTAGACAGCGAGGCCTGTCAGCAGAAGACGCGGTCTCGCTCATCGTTAACGGGTTCTGCAAGGAAGTGTTCAAGGAACTGCCGATGGAGTTTGCGGTGGAAGCGCAGAAGTTGCTTGGCGTTTCGCTGGAAGGTAGTGTCGGGTGAAGTTGGACCGCACACAAATCAGAGACCAAACATGAAAATCGAAACCCTCCGCACCATCCCGCTGCTGGCGCCGCTGCCGCGCCCGCTCACCAACGCCTCCGGCATCATCGAGAAAGTACCGCTGGTGCTGGTCGATCTCGTCACCGATGCCGGCATCACCGGCCGCGCTTACGTGCTGGTGTACTTCCCGCAGTTGCTGAAGGGCTTGAACGAAACCGTGCTTGGCCTGGCCGAAATGGTCAAAGGCATGAACGTTGTGCCGCGCGAGATCAATGCCACGCTGCATCGCCGCACACGGCTGCTCGGTACCAAGAATTTGGTCGGCATGGCGCTCGCCGGCATCGACATGGCGGCGTGGGACGCCTTCGCGCGCGCGCAGAAACTCCCGCTGGCCGAACTGCTCGGCGGTAAACGCCGGCCGATGCCGACCTACAACAGCCTCGGCCTATATAACGCTAAGACCGTGCCGCAAGCCTGCGAAGAAACGCTCTCGGGTGGCTTCGCCGGTATGAAATTCAAAACCGGCTGGCCGAACTTCGCTGACGATCTCGGCGCGGTTCGCGAAGCGAAGAAGCGCCTCGGCGACAAAGTCGCGGTGATGGTCGATTTCAACCAATCGCTCACCCGAGCCGAAGCGCTCGCGCGCTGCCGCGCGCTCGATGACGAGGGCCTCACCTGGATCGAAGAGCCGATCGCTGCCGACGATCACATCGGCTGCGCGCAGATTGCGGCAGAAATCAAAACGCCGATTCAAATCGGCGAAAACTTTCAAGGCCCGTTCGACATGGCGAACGCCCTGCGCGTGCACGCCGCGGATTTCGTCATGCCTGATCCGCAGATGATCCAGGGCGTGACCGGCTGGCTCGATGCGGCCACGCTTGCGCACACCGCGGGTCTGCCGATGTCCTCACACTGTTTCGTCGAACCGAGTGCGCACCTGCTTTGCGTCACACCCACCGCGCATTGGCTCGAATACATGGATTGGGTCAGCCCGTTAGTCAGAGAGCCTTACAAACTCGACAACGGGATGATTCAAGCGCCCGATCGTCCCGGGCTAGGTTTGGATTGGGACGAAGACAAAATCAGACATATCCGCTTGTAACACTCATGTAGGGGTTTAATCATGAACAGAAAAATAATGGCAGTTTCTTGGCTCGCCGCGGCACTGCTCGGCGCCGCTTCCGCTCAAGCAGAAACGATATACAAATGGATCGACGAAAACGGTACCGTGCACTACTCGAACGAGCGGCCACCTTCGCACGTAAAGGCCAGCGTCGTCGACACGACCGAGCCGGTGCGCGCCGAACCGGTGTCGCAGCCGGCGCAGTCGCAGCCGCGCACCGAACCGGCGGCGCCACCGGCGGACATGCAGACTCCGGAACCGCAATCGCAGCGCCCATCGCTCAAAGAGCAGGAAGCGGCGTTTGCCGAGCGTCGCGCGGCCCGGCTGGAGCAAGAGGCGCGCGAGGCGCAAGAGCAAGACTCTGCGCGGCACCGCATGGCGCGTGCCTGCGACCGCGCGCGCTCCTCGCTCGCACGCACCGTGGCCGCGCCGCCGCGCTTGGCACAGAAGAAGGGTCCCAACGACGCCGATGTCTGGGTCTACCGCGGGGAGCAAAGCGATGTGCCGTCCATCAACAACGCCGAACGTTCAGAGGCGATCGGCGTTCTCGAAGCGTTCATCGCCAAGAATTGCGAGAAGCGCAACCGGCAGTAACACGAGGAAACGAAGATGCTTGAAATCTCCAACTTGCACTCGAAAGTCGACGATAAAGATATCTTGCGTGGACTTAACTTGCGCGTAGAGGCAGGCGAGGTGCACGCCATCATGGGCCCGAACGGCTCCGGCAAGAGCACGCTCGCCAACGTGATCGCCGGACGCGATAACTACGAGGTCACGGCCGGCACCATCACGTACCTGGGCAAGGACTTGCTCGCGCTGCCGGCAGAAGAGCGTGCACGCGAAGGTGTGTTTCTCGGGTTTCAGTATCCGGTGGAGATTCCAGGGGTCAGCAACATCTATTTGTTGAAGGCCGCGGTGAATGCCGTGCGCAAACACCGCGGTCTCGACGAACTCGATGCGATCGACTTCCTCGCGTTGGTGCGCGAGAAGGTCAAGATCATGCAAATGAACGAGCAGATGTTGTACCGCTCGGTCAATGAAGGTTTTTCCGGTGGTGAGAAGAAGCGCAACGAGATCTTGCAGATGTTGATGCTTGAGCCGAAGCTCGCCGTGCTCGATGAAACCGACTCGGGACTCGACATCGACGCGCTTAAAGTCGTCGCCGACGGCGTCAACCGTCTGCGCTCGCCCGAGCGCGCCATCGTGCTCGTCACGCACTACCAGCGGCTGCTCAACTACATCGAGCCGGACTACGTGCACGTGCTGGCTAAAGGCCGTATCGCGCGTTCAGGCGGCAAGGAGCT
>CAZAWU010000040.1:0-23656 GCA_964488915.1 uncultured Burkholderiales bacterium | reverse complement strand
CTAGTTCGTCACTCTTATGTTGCGAACTTCAGACTCGCCACACTAGGCCCGCGCCGAAACAAACGCACCGGCGCGGCGCGTCGGGCGCAACGTCAAGAAATGCGCGTGCAGCGAGTAGTGATCGCCATAGTGCCGGCATGCCATGATCACGGCTACGGCATCGAAGTGCGGGTCGATGATGCGTATGACTTCATGCGCTGCGACCGGCACGCTAACCACCAAGCGCATGCCAGTGAGCGAAACATTGCGCGCGCGCGCCGGCACCGGCGCGGCTTGCCAATTGGGTAGGATTTGCAGCGCGTGATCGCGCGCGTGGCGCGGGGTGGTGCGGCGGCCGACGAGTTCTTTCTTACCTTGGCTCGCTGGCGGCAGCGATAGCGGCGCGTCGCAGCGTGAGCAACTCGCACTGTGCGTCAGCACGCCCGGCAGCGGATGGCGGCACAGCGGGCAGCGCCGGTCGTTGCGCCAATCGAGCACGCTCGGCGCGGCGCGTCGGCCTACGGTAAGGCTCATACGGTCTCGTTTCGGGTGCTGCTGCTGTTTGAGCAGGCGGTCGTAGTGCTGGCGCTTGTCCGGATCGCTCAGCACTTCGTAGGCTTCGTTAATGATCGCGGCTTCTTGGTGTTCGCCGCCACGGTCCGGATGGCAGCGCTGCATGAGCGCGCGATAGCTCGCCCGGATGACCTCGCGTGGTGCTTCCGGTTGCACATGCAGGACACGGTAGTAATCCGGGCTAGGCTTGTTCATCGTTTGGAACGAGCAAATGCAATCGCCATCGTTATCGGCGCTGCCGCGGGGCGGCTGGAGCAGGAGACTCGCCTTGGCGTTAAGTCAAACTCGCTCCGAACCGGCGTCGCGCTTGGGTTTTGCGGGATTGCAAAGATTTGCAAGGCCCGCGCGGCGCTAGACGCCGCAAACCGGCGGCGTTGCGCCGCCGGCCGCAAAGTGCTGCTATTTGAGATTCGCCGCTGCGTCGGCGCCGGCTTTGGCGATGACCCCGTCTTGCTGCGAGGTGACGCCGCTAACACCGATGGCGCCGATGATCTGCTCGCCCGCCATGATCGGCAAGCCGCCTTCGAGCGGCAGTACAACGTTATTGCCGGCCAAACTGATGATGGCGTTACGCCCGCCGGCGATGGCGTCTTCGAACACCTTGGTCGAGCGCTTGAACCCCATCGAGGTCTGCGCTTTCTGCGTGGCGACATCGACGCTGCCCCACTGCGTGCCGTCCATGCGCTGCAGATAGATCAGTTTGCCGCCGTCGTCGACGATGGCGATGACGACGTTCCATTTGTTTTTGACTGCCTCGGCTTCGGCGGCAGCGGCGATCTCCTTGGCGGCAGCCAAGTTGAGCGCCTTCTTGCTCGATAGTTCCGCGGCGCTGGCGCCGAGGCTGACGGCCCCGAGCAGGGTGGCGGTAATCAAAGTGCGTGCGAATGGCATCCGGTCTCCTCCGTTGTGTTGAATGATCAATCCCACTTGGGCGCGCGCTTCTGTGCGAAGGCGTCCACTCCTTCGGCAGCTTCGGGCAGCATAAAGTTGCATGCCATCACGCCCGCGGCGTAGTCGTAGGCTTGTTGCAGCGGCATTTCCACTTGCCGGTAGAACATTTCCTTGCCCAGCGCCACGGCCGCGCGCGGCTTGGAGCGAATTGCCGCCGCCATGCGCGCGATCTCGGCGTCGAGTTGGCTGGCGGCAACGACGCGGTTGACCAAGCCGCGCTGCAGGGCCTGCTGGGCATCGATGAATTCCGCTGTCAGCAACATCTCCATCGCTTGCTTGCGGCTCACGTTGCGCGCGAGCGGTACGCTCGGCGTGGCGCAGAACAAACCGACGTTTAGCCCGGAGGTGGCGAACTTGGCGGTGTCCGCGGCAACGGCGAGGTCGCACTGTGCCACCAGTTGGCAGCCTGCTGCCGTAGCGAGCCCATGCACGCGCGCAATGACCGGTTGCGGCAGCTTCTGGATCGACAGCATCATACGGCTGCACTTTTCGAACAGCGCTTGCGTTTTGCCAAGCTCGTAGTTGGCGCGCATTTCCTTCAGGTCGTGGCCGGCACAGAAGGCGGGCCCACTGCCGGCGATGACGACGACCCGAACCGCGTTGTCTTTGGCGATGCTGTCCAGCGCGCCCTGCAGTTGGTCGAGCATTGCCTCCGAGAGCGGGTTGTACTGCTTGGGGCGGTTGAGTGTGAGCGTAGCGACGGCATCGCGCGTTTCGCGCAGCAGCAGCGGTGCATCAGTCAGCGCCGCGGGCGGGACGGGATCATTCATCGGCATGAATCCGGTTGCAGACAACACATTATCGTCCCGCGCGCGTGCAGCGTCCAGGCGCCTAGAATTCCACTTCCACATTGTCTTTGCCTCCTGCTTTAGCGCGCGCCAGCGCGCGGTCCGCTGCTTTGAGCAGGGCATCCACGCTGTCGAAGTGAGGGAATGCCGCGACGCCGAAGCTCGCGGTTGCAGATCCGATACCCTCGATCGGGTGCGCTGCGACGATGGCGCGCACGCGGTTCGCCATGCGCGCCGCCTCTTGTGCGCTCAGCTCCGGCGCCAGCACAAGGAATTCGTCGCCGCCCCAGCGGCCGAACTCGTCGCTCGGGCGCAGTTGCTGCTTCACTACGCCGGCGACCACGCGCAGCACGCTGTCACCGAGATCGTGGCCGTGCACATCGTTGATGCGCTTGAACTGATCGAGATCGAAGAACACGATCGACAGCGCGCGTCCAAAGCGTTTCGCGCGCTCCAGTTCTTTCGCAAGCGAGTTTTGCAGTTGGCGCCGGTTCGGCAGGCCCACCAAAGGATCGGTATGCGCCAGCTTAGCCATGTTGTGCGCTTGCGACTCGGCGCTGGCGTACAACTCTTTGAGCTTGGCGACCGCGATCAGTAGTACGATGTAAATGATGTTGCCGAGATAGAAGCGCGTGAGCACGAACGAATCATTGAGCGCCCCAAGATGCAAGTCGCTGAGGGCGCGCGGCAAGCCGAGCGCTACCAGAGCGACGAGAAACAGCACGCATATGAACGTGCCGCGCCGGTTGAATGCCAAGTGCGCCATGACGTAGACCAATGGTATCCAATACAGGAGATCGGCCAACGCTTCTCCGCGTATCGCGGGTGCGCTAATGAAGACGATGTCGTAGAAGCGCGCAAGCAAGTACACCGCCGCAATGCCCAGCAGCGCCCGCTCCGTTATGCCGACGGCGCGATCGCCGCGCCAGCGCAGCAGCGCGAACGCAATCAGCAAGAGCAGGACGCTGGTGAGGGGAAACAGAATTTGTTCGATGGCGCTGGTGCGCCCAGCGCTATGCTTGAACGCCCACGCGGCGAGCAACGCTGCCATGCCAAACGGCCACGCTGCCAAATAGATCTTGCGTTTGTAGCGCAGCAGCGCCCCGACGCTATCACTCAGCCACATACTGCTTCCCCCTGTTCCCGGTGAAACCGGCTCCTTCGCGGTGCCAACACGGCGCCGTGACTGCCGCTAGGCGCTCGTTTGCCCACGCGTGCACACTCACGTTATCGCCTGGTTGCTTGCTTCGCTGCTTTCGTTTCGCAGCTTGATCTGTTCTCAGCCGTCGCCTGCTACAGCGCGCGGCATCCGATGCGATGCCTGGCGCGGCTTTCTTCGAGCATTGTAAGCGATGTGCTTACGGCAACGAAAGCCGCTGCCACACAGCGTTTGATATTGGCATTTGACAGCGACTGCAAGATGGCAACAAACGCATGTCCACGATCTGGGCCACGACCAGATGTATACCATTAGTAGTACAATCCATTGAGTGGCTTGCCATATCATTCTCTGGTTTATGCATAAGTAAGTATGAGCATCCTGCTGCGCGGACTCGACCGTCTCGAAGAGATTCTTGTCGCCGTGTTGATGGGCGCGGCCACGTTGATCATATTTTTGGCGGTGTTGCACCGCTACGCGCTTGGCATCGAGTGGTTGTATCCATTCGCCAACCGATTCAATTTGAGTTGGGCGCAGGAGTTGTGCATATATCTGTTCGTCTGGATGGCGAAGTTCGGCGCGGCTTACGGCGTGCGCACCGGAATTCACGTCGGCGTCGATGTGCTGGTCAACCGCTTGCCGCCGGCTTGGCGCAAAGGCAGCATCTTGTTCGGCCTGCTGGCGGGCGCGCTGTTTACGGCGGTGGTGGGCAGCCTCGGTGCCATGCTGGTCTACCAAATGACGCAGACCGGGCAAGTGTCCGCCGATTTGGAAGTGCCGATCTGGTTCGTCTATCTGGCCATTCCGCTCGGATCGTTCCTGATGTGCCTACGCTTTTTGCAGGTGGCTTGGCGCTTTGCGCGCACGGGTGAGCTGCCGAAGCATGATCCGGCCCGTGTCGAAGGGCTGGACGACGTCGAAAGCACGAAGGCATGAGCGCCTACTTGATTTTCGGCTTGCTCATCGCGCTCATGCTCACCGGCATGCCGATCTCGATCGCGCTTGGGCTTACCGTGCTGACCTTTCTGTTCACCATGACGCAAGAGCCGGTGGCCACCGTCGCGCTGAAACTGTTCACCGGCATCGAGAAGTTCGAGATCATGGCGATTCCGTTCTTCATCCTTGCCGGCGGTTTCTTGACGCACGGCGGCGTGGCGCGGCGCATGATCCGTTTCGCCACCAGCATGGTGGGGCATTGGCATGGGGGCTTGGGACTTGCAGCTGTGGTCGCCTGCGCGCTGTTCGCGGCGGTCTCGGGTTCCAGCCCGGCGACGGTGGTGGCTATCGGCTCGATTCTGCTGCCGGCGATGGTCAAGCAGGGTTTTCCCACTCGCTTCGGTGCGGGCGTCATTACGACTTCCGGCGCGCTCGGCATCTTGATCCCGCCCTCGATCGTCATGCTGATGTACGCGATCTCTACCAACACCTCGGTCGGGGCGCTGTTCATGGCCGGGGTGATTCCGGGCATCGTGCTCGCAACGCTGCTGGGGTTGACGACTTGGTATCGTGCGCGCAAGTTCGGCTATCCGCGCCTACCGCGCGCAGCGTGGCGCGAGCGCTGGCGTGCCTTGCGCGACAGCGCGTGGGGTTTGGCGCTTATCTTCGTCGTCGTCGGCGGCATCTATGCCGGAATTTTCACCGCCACCGAAGCCGCGGCGATGAGCGCCGTGTACGCTTTCCTGGTCTCGGTCTACATCTACAAAGATCTCAAGCTCAAGCAAGTGCCGAAGATCCTGCTCGAGGCGGCGAACTTAAGTGCGATGCTGCTCTACATCATTACCAATGCAGTACTGTTCTCCTACCTGATGACCTCCGAGAACATCCCGCAAGCGATGGCGCAGTGGATGCTTGATCAGGGCTTGGGTCCGGTCGCGTTTCTCTTGGTCGTGAACCTGCTGCTGCTGCTCGCTGGCAACGTGATGGAGCCGTCGTCGATCGTACTTATCATGGCGCCGATCCTATTTCCCGTGGCTACGCAACTCGGCATCGATCCGATCCATTTCGGCATTCTGATCGTCGTCAACATGGAAATCGGCCTATGCCATCCGCCGGTCGGCCTAAATCTCTACGTCGCCAGCGGCATTACGAAGATGGGCATTACCGAGTTGACCGTCGCGGTGTGGCCGTGGCTGCTGACGATGTTGGCGTTCTTGCTGGTGGTGACCTACTGGCCGCCGTTGAGCTTGTGGTTGCCGCGGGCGTTGGGAATGATTCCGTAACCAGCCTAAAGCGGGAGCTCGATGCCGTAAGTGCAACCTGGGGTCGTTGATGAGCTGCGTTCAGCGCGCAAGCAGCATTTCTTTCGTCGCGGCATGACCCAGATGAACCTCAATCGAGAAACCCCTACAATCAATTATTGTTGCCCCATCCCTTCACCACTGATACCGCCCACTCCGACATGAAACGTATTTTGATTACCGGCGCCGCCGGTCAAATTGGCCGCGCACTACGCAAGGCCTGGCAAGGCAAATATCAACTGCGCTTGACTGATATCGCGCCGATGACCCCGCCCAGCGGTGCACACGAAGAATGCATTCAAGCCGATCTCGCCGACTACGACGCGATGGCGAAACTCATGCCGGGCGTCGATGCCATCGCGCACTTCGGCGGCCGAGCCATCGAAGGTACTTGGGAGCAAATCCTGCCGCCCAGCATCGTCGGTCTTTACAACGTCATGGAAAGCGCGCGCCGCGTGGGCGTCAAGCGCATCATCCTCGCCAGCTCGAACCATGCGGTCGGTTTTTATCGTCGCCAGACCACGCTCACCAGCGAGCACGCGCCGCGTCCCGACGGGCTCTACGGCGTGAGCAAGGCGTTTTTTGAAGCGATGGGGAGCATGTACGCGGACAAGCACGGCATGACCATCGCTTGCCTGCGCATCGGCACGTTTCGCGAGCCGGACGAGCCGGACAACGAACGCCACTTGATGACGTGGATCAGCCACCGCGACTTGGTGCACCTATGCGAATGCTGCATCGAAGCGCCGGACTATCACTACGCCGTCATGTTCGGCATCTCCAACAACACGCGCGCGCGCTGGGACAATTCGCGCGCTCATCAGATCGGTTATCGCCCGCAAGACAATGCGGAAACGTTTGCGGCCAAAGTGGCGGGCAAGGCCGAGGATCCACTATCGCTGCAGTTTCACGGTGGTTTTTACATTCCGGATGGATTTACCGGCGACGCCAGTACCATACCGTGATGCGCGAAGCTGGGGCGTGCGCTACTGTTTCTGCGAAGCCAGCTTATGCGCCCAGCGGGTGGTCTCCGGCAAGCGATATCGCGGTGCGCAGTGCAAAGCAAACGCCAACGCGCTCGCAAGGCTTACGCGGTGGCCGATGGAGACGTACACGGGCTTAACGCCGCCGCGCGTGCGTAGCACGGCGCCGATGGTTTCGGCCTGATCGCGCAGATCGCTGCTGTCGCCGCGCCGGCGGCCGACGGCTTTGTGCGTGCCGATGAAGAGCGTCTTGGCCACGCCGATGCTGGGCGTGTCCAACAAAACACCGAGGTGACACGCCAATCCGAAGCGCCGCGGATGCGCATAGCCCTGGCCATCGCACACGATGAGATCGGGTTTCTTGCGCAGGCGGCGGTAGGCGCGCAGCACCGCCGGGATCTCGCGAAACGACAGCAGGCCGGGCACGTACGGAAAGCGCGTGGGGCAGTGCGCGACGGCGTGTTCTTGCAGGGTCAGTGTGGCGTAGTCCAGCACGGCAATCGCTGCGTGCGTGGTGGTGCCGTCGTCGAGGAAACCGACGTCGATTCCGGCAACGAGCCGGATCGCGCCAAAACGGTTTTCCGTTTCCACGCGCCCGCGCAACTCCTGCTGCAGCGCGATGGCTTGCTTGGGGGTGAGATCCCAGCGATGGCGCAGCGAAGTTCGGCCGCGCAAAGCACTACGCTCTAGGGATTCGGCGCCGGCTCGCTGGGCGGCTTAGGCTCCGCGTCTTTCGAAGACGCCGTTTGCAGTTTAAGCAGACGCTCGTCGATCCAGCGCGTCAAGTCGTCCCACATCAGGTCCAGCTCTTTTTCTGTGGGCGCCTCGAAGGCGTGCTTGAGTTCCAGTGTAACCACGGGCATGCGCTTGGTAATGCCGCCGTAGTTGCCAAGTGAACCTGGGTATATGCCTATCTGATGCAGGTGCAAGTTGCCTACCCGCAGCGGCGGCGGGGGCGGGCCGTCGAAGTCGAGCAGGCCGAACGGGGCATGCACGGAGACGACCAAGTCCGGCTTGAATGCTTCGATCTCTGCGTGCACCCAGCGCGTTTCCGGCTCAGACAAGGCAGAAGGCCCAGGGTAGCGGCGGGGGTCCTTGTTGGTGTACTTGACCCAATAGCGCGGCGCGTCCTTGGCCCAGTTGTCGGTGGGGAAATTGCGGTTTAGGTCGACGCCGCGCGCGTTGACGCGTGTCGGCGGGCGTTTGAGCAAACCGTCCGGATTGACCGCGGGCAGCATGCGCCAGTGGATCTGATCGGTGCCGGCGCGCTCGATGCGCTCGATCCAGTCAAACACCACCGTGCTTGAGGTCAGTTCGTCGCCGTGAATGCCACCCAGCACCAGCACGCGTACCTTCGCGCTACCGGAACGCGGTGGAATATCGCGCAGCGGCAGCACGCGGCCGTTGACCGACTTGGCCTCCGAGGGCTGTAACGCTGCGGACATGCAGCGCGCCGAGGTGAGCCCCGGCACCGCCTTCGCGAGGTTTTCACACCACGGGAAATCGTGCGCACCTGCCGGGATAACCGCCACGCTAAGCACCGCCATAGTCGCTGCGCGCACTAAGACGGGGCGAAAGCAACACAGCAGTTGGCGGGCGATACGAGGCATCGGCGGGTGGCTCGCGAAAAGTAAAGACGGCATTCTAAAGCAAATACAGCCAAAACGACTGTTTTGTCGGCAACGTTGACTTTCACTCGGTGCTGCGTCGTGTTTTCGCCACAGTTGACCACGGCGCGCGGCGCTCGACAGCCCCCATCGCCTGTGCGACTATCGCTTCTGGTTAGAAGCGCCCATTTTGGCCTACCACCCTGGTGTATTATCGCATGAATGATATTCATAAACACTATCTGGTGGTTACTTCAGCCAGTAACATGAGGGCGCGGCGGTGAAACGATCCCGCAATTCGGCCAGCCAGGAACCTGACTTGTTCTCGCGAGAAGCGCTGCAGGCGACACCGCATGGCTTCCATCCGGCGGTGCAGAGCTGGCTCGCGGAAAGCTTTGGCCGCGCCACTGAAGTGCAAGCGCAAGCCTGGCCCCAGATCCGCGCTGGCAAGCACGTGCTGATCGCCGCGCCGACCGGTTCCGGGAAAACGCTGGCGGGCTTTCTCGCCGCGATCGACCAATTAGTGCAGCGAGGCGTCGGGGAAGGCTTGCCGGAGGCGACCAGCGTTGTCTACGTCTCGCCGCTCAAAGCGCTTTCCAACGACATCCAGCGCAATTTGGAATGGCCCTTGGAGGGCATCCGCAAGGAACTGAAAGCGCTCGGCCACCCGGAGGTGGTCATCCGCACCATGGTGCGCACCGGCGATACACCGCAGTCGGCGCGCACGCTCATGCGCCGGCGCCCGCCGCACATCTTGGTGACCACACCGGAATCACTCTACATTCTGCTCGGCTCGGACTCAGGCCGCGAGATGCTGAAGACCACGCGCAGCGTGATCGTCGACGAGATTCATGCGCTGGCCCCGGACAAGCGCGGCGCGCATCTCGCGCTGTCGCTCGAGCGCTTAGAGGCGCTCGTCGGCGGCGCGCCGCCGCCGCCCTTGTCGTCTACGGGCGGAGGCCTACAGCGCATCGGCATCTCCGCCACGCAAAAGCCGGTCGAACGCATCGCGCAGTTCTTAGTCGGCGCGGACCGCAACTGCGAAATCGTCGACAGTGGCCACGTGCGCAAGCGCGATCTCGCCATCGAGGTGCCGCCCACGCCGCTTACGGCGGTCATGTCCGGGGAAGTTTGGCAGCAGGTCTACAACCGCATCGCCGAGTTGGCTGAGCAGCACAAGACGACGCTGGTGTTCGTCAACACGCGCCGCATGGCCGAACGCTTAGCGCGCCATCTTTCCGAGCGGCTCGGCGATGACAAAGTGGCGGCGCACCACGGCAGTTTGGCGAAGGAGCATCGGCTTAACGCCGAGCAGCGTTTGAAGGCGGGCCAGCTCAAGGTGTTGGTGGCCACCGCTTCGATGGAACTGGGCATCGACATCGGTGACGTGGAATTAGTGTGTCAGCTTAACTCGCCGCGCTGGATCGCCGCGTTCTTGCAGCGCGTCGGGCGATCCGGGCACTCGATCAGTGGCACGCCGAAAGGGCGTTTGTTCGCCACCACGCGCGACGATCTAGTCGAATGCGCCGCGATTCTGGATGCAGTGCGCCGCGGCGAGTTGGACGCCATCGATATCCCGGCGCAACCGCTCGACGTACTCGCGCAACAGATCGCCGCCGAGGCCAACTGCATCGAGTGGGACGAGCAGGCGCTCTACGACGTGCTGCGCCGCGCACAGCCGTACCGCGATTTGACGTTAAAAGATTACCGCGAAGCGGTGCAGATGCTGGCGCAGGGCTTCACCACCCGGCGCGGGCAGGGCGGCAGCTTGCTGCATCGCGACGCCATCAACGGCCGCTTGCGGCCAAAGCGTGGGGCACGTCTCACGGCGATCACTTCCGGCGGCACTATTCCGGACAACGCCGACTATGAAGTAGTGCTGGAGCCCGAATCGCAATTCATCGGTACGGTGAACGAGGATTTCGCGATCGAGAGCCTGGCAGGGGACATTTTTCAGCTCGGCAATCACTCGTATCGTATCCAGCGCGTCGAGCGCGGCAAGGTGCGCGTGGAAGATGCCGGCGGGCAATCGCCGACGATTCCGTTTTGGCTGGGCGAAGGCTTGGGCCGCAGCGATGAACTGTCGTTCGCCGTCTCGCGCCTACGCGAAACGCTGTCGCAGCAAGTGCGCGAGCGTGGCGCCGACGCAGCCATCGCTTGGCTGATCGAAGAGCTGGGACTCGCGCGCGGGCCGGCGGAACAACTGCTCGATTATCTGCGCGCGGGCGAATTGGGCTTGGGCGTCATGCCGACGCAAACCACCGTCGTGCTAGAGCGCTTTTTCGACGAGTCCGGCGGCATGCAGCTTGTCATTCACGCGCCCTTTGGCAGCCGCCTGAACCGCGCTTGGGGACTGGCGCTGCGCAAGCGCTTCTGCCGCAAATTCAATTTCGAGTTGCAGGCGGCGGCGACGGAGGATGCGATCGTGCTATCGCTGTCCTCGTCGCACAGCTTCCCGCTGGAAGATGTCGCGCATTACCTCAACGCCAAGACGGTGCGCGATGTGCTGGTGCAGGCGCTGCTGGCCGCGCCGATGTTCAACGCGCGCTGGCGCTGGAGCGCTTCCATCGCGTTGGCACTGCCGCGCTTCTCCGGCGGCAAGAAGGTGCCCACACAACTGCAGCGCATGCGCGCCGAAGATTTGATCGCCGCGGTGTTCCCCGACCAGATCGCCTGCGCCGAGAATTTGACCGGCCCGCGCGAAATTCCCGATCATCCGCTGGTCACGCAGACAATCAGCGATTGTCTGACCGAAGCGATGGACATCGAAGGGCTGGAGCGCCTGCTCGGACGCATCGCCCGCGGCGAAGTCCAGATGATCGGCCGTGATCTCACCGAACCGTCGCCCTTCGCGCAGGAAGTGCTGAACGCGCGCCCGTACGCATTCCTAGACGATGCGCCGCTGGAAGAGCGCCGCACGCAAGCGGTCATTAACCGCCGTTGGGCGGATCCGGAGAAAGCGGAAGATCTCGGTAGGCTGGACGAAGCCGCGATCGCGCGCGTGCGCGAAGAAGCGTGGCCCGATCCGCGCTCGGCGGATGAGATGCACGATGCGTTGATGGTGTTGGGCTTTGTGACGCAAGAGGAAATCGATGCGCGGCCGGCGTGGCGCCGGTGGCTAGAAGACTTGGTTGCAGCAGCCAGAGCGACGACTATCGCCGCGCTGCATGTCCCCGCCGAGCGCGTGCCCGAATGGTCTGCGGTGTTCCCGCAGACCACGTTCACGCCGCCAGTTTCTCTTCCGGCGGAGTTCGCCAATAAGCATCCGGCGCGCGAAGACGCCCTGCGCGAAATCGTGCGCGGCCGGCTACAAGCCTCTGGCCCTGTTCGCGTCGAAGCGCTCGCGGGGGCGATGGGCGTAAGCACAAGTGACATCGAAATTGCCATGCTCGCGCTGGAGGGTGAAGGCTACGCCATGCGCGGGCAGTTCAGCAGCGCGAGCCAGGGCGCTGAATGGTGCGAGCGCAGCCTGCTTGCGCGCATTCACCGCTATACCGTCAACCGCCTGCGCGCTGAGATTGAACCGGTCGCCCCGCGCGAATTCATGTGCTTCTTGTTGCAATGGCAGCGCGTGACACCGGAGGAGGGTGTCAGCGGGCCCGACGCGCTGGCCGCCGTGATCGGCCAGCTCGAAGGCTTCGAAGCGCCCGCCGCAGCGTGGGAAGCGGAGATCCTTCCTGCGCGCGTGCACGACTACGATTTCACCTGGCTCGACAGCTTGTGTCTGGTCGGCCGAGTGGCGTGGACGCGCTTGAGCGCACCAAAGGCTGATGCCGGCAGCAAGGCGGGGTTGGTGCGCGCCAGCCCGATCGCGCTGGTGCTGCGCCGCCATGCGAGCGTGTGGCGCGCGCTGAGCCAGCACGCCGCGCTCGATCAGTTCAAGCTTAGCGCGCGCGCGCGCACGGTCGTCGATTATCTTGGTGCACACCGCGCTTCGTTCTTCGACGATATCCAGCACGGCACGCAGTTGCTGCACACCGAATTGGAAGAAGCGCTCGCCGAGTTGACTGCGCTTGGCTTGGTGCACGCCGACGGCTTTAACGGGCTGCGCGCGTTGCTGGTGCCTTCCGACAAGCGCAAGCCGCTGCACGGCGAGCGCAAGCGCGGACGGCGCGCGTTGTTCGGCGTCGAGGATGCCGGGCGTTGGACGTTAAGCGCTGGCGCAGCGCTGGCGCAGAACGATCCTGCCGCATATGGCAAGGCAGTCGAGCACGTTGCGCGCACTTTGCTCAAACGCTATGGCGTCGTGTTCTGGCGTTTGCTCGAACGCGAAGCCGACTGGTTGCCACCGTGGCGCGATCTGGTGCGCTGTCTGCGCCGGCTGGAAGCGCGCGGCGAAGTGCGCGGCGGGCGTTTCGTGCAGGGGCAGACTTCGGAGCAGTTCGCGCTGCCTGAGGCGGTGACGGCGCTGCGGCAGGCGCGGCGTGGTGTGAGCAGCAAGAGCGTCGCCGTTATTTGTGCCGCTGATCCACTCAATCTGCTCGGCGGTGTGCTGGCGGGGCCGAAGGTGCCGGCAATCGCTTCCAATCGTATCGCACTGCGCGATGGATTGCCGGTGGCGGTCATGGTTGCAGGGGAGATTCGGTTGTTGGAGGCGCTAGAAACGCAGGAAGAGGCGCATGTGCGTCAGGCGTTGACACGGAGGCTCAGTATTGGGGCGCTGGCGGCGTATTTGTAGAGCGTGGCCTAGGCAATGCATTGCGCCGAATGCTTATGCGCATACCTTTCGGCGCAACGTATTGTGGCCCGCGGATGGTTCTTGCCCGCGCTGTTTTCAAGAAAACCATTAGGCGATTTCACGCACTCCTGCAGTAGAATTTCTTCTCCGCCAAGGAATAGAGCGCTCCCATGAAACGTCCGATCTTCTTCAGCGTGGCCGGCGCCGCGCTGGCACTGATATTTGTTCCTGGCCTAACTTTCGCGCAGAGTTGCTCCGGCGGCGACGCCTGGGTTGGCGATCTGACGCCGCTCGTAGCCGGCGATTGGAACGCTGCGCGCGCGGCCCATCTGATGGAGCGCGCCGGCTTTGGTGAGACGCCGGAAGCAATCGCGCAGCTCGCCAAGGGCGATCCGGCCAAGCTGGTGCGCGCGCTGGTGGCGCCGCAGGGCGCGGACAACGGTCAGCTCAAGGCGTTCGACGAGTCCGGTGTGTTTGAAGAGGGCATCGATCCGTTTCCGCCCAGCCGTCCGGCCGCGACCGATTTGGCGAAGAAGACCGGCGAGTCAATGGGCGTGAAGGTGAAGCCGGAAGGCAACCGGCGCTTGCAACCCGTGGCCAATCGTTTTTTCTACTGGCTGCGCGCGAGCAAGCTGGAGACGCACCGCCTCGCTTACTGGTGGGCGAACCGCATGCTGGCGACCAACCGGCCGCTGGAAGAAAAGATGGCGCTGTTTTGGCACGGCCACTTCGCCACGAGCGAAGACAAAGTGCGTGATTACCGCAAGATGCTCAAGCAGCTCACGCTGTTCCAGACCAAGGGCTTGAGCGATTTCCGCGAATTGCTGATCGGCGTGGCGCAAGACCCAGCGATGCTGGCCTATCTGGACGCAGCGGTCAACGTGAAGGGTGCGCCGAATGAGAACTTCGCGCGTGAGATCATGGAGCTGTTTACCATGGGTGTGGGCAACTACACCGAGTCGGACATTCGCGAAGGTGCGCGCGCCTTCACCGGCTGGAATTTCGTCGGCACCAAGTTTGTCGTCAACGACGATCGCCATGATGCCACGGAGAAAACCTTCCTCGGCCAGCGCGGCAATTTCGATGGCGTGCAGGTCATTGACATCATTTTGAAGCAGCCGGTGACGGCAGAGTTTCTCGCCGCGAAAATGTACCGCTTCTTCGTGCGCGAAGATCTCTCGCCGCAGTTGCGCAAGCAGTTGGGCGACATCCTGCGCAATAACAAGTACCAGATCGCGCCGCTGCTGGAAACGATGTTCCTCTCGCGCGATTTCTACAGCAGCGCCAGTTGCGGCACGCACATCAAGAGCCCGGTCGAGATGGTGGTGTCCACTTACAAGAAGCTGGGTTTGATTGAAGTGCCGGGCGTGCCGGATTTCAACGAGACGACAGCCGCCCTCGGGCAGACGCTGTTCTGGCCGCCGACCGTGGCCGGTTGGGCGCAGGGGCGCAGCTGGATTACGCCCGGACTGCTGATCGAGCGCGGCAACTTCGCGCGCGATGTGGTGTTTCCGGATATCGCTTTTATGCCGCCCGATCGCCACCCGGGCGGCGACTATCAGATTCTGCAGGTGCACGAGAAGACCGCGCTCGGCCTGGACATCACCAGCGCCACGGCATCCGATAACAAGGACATGATGGCAGAGTCGAATATGAAGGCGGATCGCGACGAGGACTTCAACACGCGCTTCGCCAGTTATCGCGGCTGGCAAATGGCGATCCAGAAAGTGAAGCCGCTGCCGCGCCACACCGCGCAGCTTGATCTGACGAAAATGGTGCTGGACAGCAAGGCAGCGGCGGAGACACCGGGCGCGATTGTCGATTACTTCCTCCAGCGCATGTTGCGTGTGCAGCCCTCGGCGCAGACGCGCGAGCGGCTGGTGCAGTTCTTAGAGAAGGAACTCGGCACCAAGGACATCGCTCAGGCGCAGACGTACATGGAGGAGCCGCTGCGCTTGTTGCTGCATTTGATCTTGAGTTTGCCGGAATACCAGTTGAGCTAGGCCTCGCGGAGAAAGCATGAAAAACTCGATCGCATCAAACCCCTACCGCCGCCGCTTACTTAGTGCCGCGTGCTCGGCAATCGGCCTCGGTACTGCTGTGAAGCTCGGCATGACTTCCGCGCTCGCGCGCGCCGCAGCGGACACGCAAAAAAACAGCAACCGAATCCTAGTGGTGCTGGAACTTTCCGGCGGCAACGACGGCTTGAATACGCTGGTGCCGTACGCGGACGACGCTTACTACAAGCTGCGCCCGCGCATTGGCATCCCGGCGAACAAGTTGATCAAGATCGACGATCACCACGGTTTCAGCGCGGGCATGAAGGGCTTCGAGCAACTGTTCAAGGACGGCAAGCTCGCGGTGGTGCACGGCTGCGGCTATGCGCAACCGAATTTTTCGCACTTCACTTCGATGGCGTATTGGCATACCGCCGCGCCCAATAGCGGCGAAGCGTTCGGCTGGGTCGGCCGCACCGCGGACGCCATCGAGCCGAACGGTGCGATGAACTACATCGTCAACATCGACGAAGCGCAATCGCTTGCGGTGAGCAGCCGCATGCATACGCCGGTGGTGTTCGACGATCCGGAGCGCTTCGTGCGCAAGGGCGACATTCAGACACGGCCGCTGTTCAATGAAGTGGCCGATGCGGGCAGTGCGGGTAATGCCGCGCAGAAATTCTTGCTCGATGTGGCGCGCGGCGCGCGCGATGCTTCGCAGCAAGTGCGCGACGCATGGAACGGCTATCGTACGCCGGTCGACTACGGCATCGTGCCGCTGGGCTTGAACAAAGTGAGCGCGCTGATCGAGGCGGGCATGCCCACGCGCCTGTACTACACCGGCTACCGCCATAACGCGTTCGACACTCACGTGCACCAAGGCGACGTGCACGCGCGCCAGCTTACCTACGTCTCCGACGCGGTGGCAGGCTTCATGCGCGATATCGAGCGCATCGGGCGCGCCGATGACGTGACGATGTTGATCTTCTCCGAGTTCGGCCGGCGCGCGGCGGAGAACACCAGCCTCGGTACCGACCACGGTACGGCGAACCACATGTACGTGGTCGGCAAGCATGTGAAGGGCGGCCATTACGGCAAGCCGAGTAGCTTGACCGAGTTGATGCCCGACGGCAATTTGCAGTTCACCGCCGATTTCCGCCGCGTTTACGCCACCGTGATTGAAGGTTGGCTGCAGCATTCGAACAGCGCGGATGTGCTGCGCGAGAAGTTCGAGACGTTCCCGATTTTTGCTTAGCAGCGCCAACGGGATTCCCGCAGGTTGTTAATGTGGCATACCTGCTTAGGGATCCCATAGAGAGTCGCTCTGGTTCTAATTAATCAAGGCTTACCCAGGTAGGTAAGCCGGATTTGTCAGCGCATCATCCGTTTTTGCACGGGGTTCGTATTGGAGAAGGACGGCACACTTCGGGTGCCGGGGCCTTCAAGCGTTCTCGCGAAGGAGTGCTGTTTGCATGCGCACCATCATCGAGCCCTTCCGCATAAAGAGCGTCGAACCCATCCGCATGAGCACGCCCGCCGAGCGCGCACGCGCGATCGAAGCGGCGGGTTACAACGTGTTCTTGCTACCGGCGCGCGACGTGCTCATCGATCTGTTGACCGACAGCGGCACCGGCGCCATGAGCGCGCAGCAGTGGGCGGGGATGATGCAGGGCGACGAGTCCTACGCCGGCAGCGATAGCTGGTACCGCTTCGAGCGGGCGGTCAAGGATATCTTCGGATTCGACCATGTTATTCCGACGCACCAAGGGCGTGCGGCCGAGCGCATCCTGTTCAGTGTCATGTGCAAGGCGGGGCAGGTCGTGCCGAATAACGCGCACTTCGACACCACGCGCGCGAACATCGAGTTCACCGGTGCCAAAGCGCTCGATCTGCCCTGCGTGGAGGCCGCGGCGCTGGGCGAGCCGCACGCGTTCAAGGGCAATATCGATTTGGCGGCGCTGGAGCGCGTGCTGGAGACGCAGCGCGGACAGGTGCCGCTGGCAATGATGACGGTGACCAATAACGCCGGCGGCGGGCAGCCGGTGTCGATGGCGAACCTCCGCGCGGCCTCGCAGCTTTGCCGTGCGCACCAAGTGCCGTTCTACATCGACGCCTGCCGCTTCGCCGAGAATGCCTATTTCATTCAACAGCGCGAGGCCGGCTATCGCGACAAAGCGCTCATCGACATCGCGCGCGAAATGTTTTCTTATGCGGACGGCTGCACCATGTCCGCCAAGAAGGACGGCATGGCCAACATCGGCGGCTTCCTCGCAACCAACGACGCCAAACTCGCCGCGCAGCAGCGCGACTTGCTCATCTTGACCGAGGGTTTCCCCACCTATGGCGGCCTAGCGGGCCGCGATCTGGAAGCGATCGCGGTTGGTTTGCACGAGGCGCTACAGCAGGACTATCAAAATTACCGCGCCGTTTCGACTGCCTACCTCGGCAGCCACATCGCGCAGGCGGGTGTGCCCATCATGCAGCCGCCTGGCGGGCATGCGATTTACATCGATGCGGCCAAGTTCTACCCGCACATCGCGCCGTTGCAATTTCCCGGCATTACGCTCACGGTGGAGCTGTATCGTCACGCCGGTATCCGTGCGGTGGAGGTGGGCAGCGTCATGTTTGGTGCCAAGGACGCTGCGGGCAATCCGCAAGCGGCGCGCAACGAACTCGTGCGCTTGGCAGTGCCGCGCCGCGTATACACGCAGAGCCATATCGACTACGTGGTCGAGGCGATCGTTGAAGTGTTCCAGCAGCGCGCCGGCGCGTGCGGCTACCGCATCACCGAGCAGCCGCCGTTCTTGCGGCACTTCAGTGCGCGTTTCGCGCCGTTGTAGGACGCGTTCTGCGAGCTACACGTCGATCAGCCACTCCGGATTGAACTCCGGGTTCTCCATGCCTCCCGGGAGCGGAAAATTCGGGTAGCCGCGCGGATTGCAAACGATGCGCGTGGCGCCGGCGTAGAAATCGAGCGAGCTATGCGTGTGGCCGTGGCACCAGAGGGCGATGTCACGGCTAGAGATGAGTTGACTCAGGTCACTGACGAAGCCGGGGTTGGCGGGCGAGTGCTGGTGTTTCGCCGCGATGCAGCTGGGATGAGGGCAGTGATGCGAAACCACCACCGTCTTGCCATCGAACGGCTCGCTCAGCGCTTCTTCTAGCCAGGCGCGCGCCTGACGGTGTAGGGCAAGCGTGTCTTGTGGGGTGAGTGCGGCGCCTGCATGGCGGATGCGCACGTAATCGGTCATGCAGCGCGCCGCCGTTGCCATGGCGCGTTCGGCGTCGCCATCGAGCGCGAAATCGGTCCACAAGGTCGTACCCAGGAAGCGTACACCGCCAATCACAGCGCAACGGTTGTCGAGCACGCGCACATGGGGCGGCCAACGGTCAATTGGCCACTGTGCGCGCAACTCCAATAGGTCGCCGAAATCGTACTCGTGGTTGCCGGGCACGTAGACGACGGGGCAGTCGAAATGGCGCGCGGCCCAATCCACGCCGCGTATGCCGTTGTCAATGTCGCCTGCTAGGACGACAACATCCGGCGTAACGCCGCAAGGCGCCCAGGGTTCGCACTCCAAGTGCAGGTCGCTCAGCAGACGCAGCCGCACCGAAGGCAGCCCGCTTACGGTTGTTGCGGCTGGCGGCGAGTGAGGCGGGCGGCGGATTGCTTGGCGCGGCGCATGCTGCGGCGCAGCGCGAAACAGGTCGGGCAAATACGCGTCACACCTTGGTTACCGGTGCGGCGGAAGGGCCCATCCCGAAAGCGCTGGCAGTAGCTACAGAATTGCTGTTGTTGCATAGGTCAAAAGCGGTCGATCAGGCGCAATCATAGCAGGCAAGGGGGGCTTGCGTCTTCCCCGGTTTGGGCGCTCCCCGGCTATGGCTGGGCGGTCCCGACCGCAAGCGGGCTAAAGTTGCGCGCGATCTGTTTGCCCTTGCGGGCGCGCTTGCCGGCGTATTCGTTCAATTCTTTCGCGCTAAGGCGCTGTTCGGCAGCCTTGCCGCCCCGGCCGGTACCGCTCACCACGAGAACCTCGCCGCCCAAGGCAACCGCGCCAGTCAAGGTTTCGTCCTGGTCCAGGCCCATGAGGATGACGCCGCGCCCGCCGCTGGGCAGCTCCTTCATCTCCTCCAGCAAAAATATGAGCAGGCGTCCTTGCTGCGACACCGCCGCTACCGCCTTGGCGCGCTGCGGGTCGAAGGCGTGCGGCTTGAGCAGTTGCGCGCCTTCGTTCAAGTTGACGAACTGCTTGCCGGCTTTGTTGCGCGCATTCAGATTGGCGGGCGCGCAAATCAAACCGTAGCCATCGGTCGTGGCCAGCAGCAGCTTTTGCGCCGGCTGGCCGCATACCATGCCGACTACGCGTGCACCGAGACCCAGTTCGATCAGGCTGGTTATCGGTTGCCCGTCGCCGCGTCCGCCCGGCAGGGCGGAGGCCGCTACAGTGTAGACGCGCCCGTGGCTGGCGATGAAGGTGACGGCGTCGACGCTGCGGCACTCTTGCAGCGCTAGCAAGCCGTCGCCTTCTTTGAAGGTAATGCTGGCGGCTTCGATGCCATGGCCCTGGCGCGCGCGGATCCAACCCTTTTGCGACAAGATCACGGTGAGTGGCTCGTCGATGACCGGCACTTCGACTTCGGCTACTTCGGCGCGCTCGATCAGCGTGCGGCGCGCATCACCGAATTTCTTGGCGTCCTCGCGCAGTTCCGTAACCAGCAGGCCGCGTAGCGCCGCGGGTTTGTCGAGCAGTTTCTGCAGTTTGTTCTGCTCGGCTTGCAGCTCCTTCATTTCTTGCTCGATCTTGATCGCTTCGAGCTTCGCGAGTTGGCGCAGGCGGATTTCGAGGATGTCGTCGGCTTGGCGCTCGCTCAGTTTGAACGCTTTGATGAGATCGGCTTTGGGATCGTCGGCCTGGCGGATGATGCGGATCACCTTGTCGATGTTCAGCAGTACCAGCTGGCGGCCTTCGAGCACGTGCAGGCGGTCGCGCACTCTTTCCAGCCGGTGCGCGCTGCGCCGGCGCAGCGTCTCTATGCGGAACTCGATCCACTCGTTCAGGATCTCCAGCAGCGCCTTCTGCCGTGGCCGGCCGTCACGGCCGATGGCAACCAGGTTGGCGGGAAAATTACCCTCCAAACTCGTGTGCGCTAGCAATAGCTGCGCGAAAGCTTGTTGGTCTTGATTGCGCGATTTCGGTTCGAACACCAAGCGCACGCGGGCGTCCTTGCCGGATTCGTCGCGCACGCCGTCGAGCGAGGCCAGAAGCAGTTGCTTGAGTTGCAACTGATCTTGCGTGAGCGATTTCTTGCCGAGCTTGACCTTGGGGTTGGTTAGCTCCTCGATTTCTTCCAGCACCTTGCGCGCGTTGGTGAGCGGCGGCAGTTCGGTGACCACCAGTTGCCACTGGCCGCGCGCCATTTCCTCGATTCGCCAGCGCGCGCGCAGCTTGAGCGGTCCGCGGCCCGTTTCGTACACCTGCGCGATTTCGGCAGGTGAAGAAATGAGCTGCCCGCCACCGGGGAAGTCGGGGCCGGGCAGAACTTTCAAGATCTCCGGCAGCGTGGTCTTGGGCTGCTCGACCAAGCGCACACACGCATCCGCGACTTCTTTCAGATTGTGCGACGGCATCTCGGTCGCCATGCCGACCGCAATGCCGCTGGCGCCGTTCAATAGCACGAACGGCAGGCGCGCCGGCAGCAGCGCAGGCTCTTTCGCCGAGCCGTCGTAGTTCGGGACGAAATCGACCGTGCCTTGACCGAGTTCGTCCAGCAGCAACGACGCGATAGGCGTCAAGCGGCATTCTGTGTAGCGGTACGCCGCGGCAGGGTCGCCATCGGGCGAGCCGAAATTGCCGTGACCGTCGATCAACGGATAACGCAGGGAGAAATCCTGCGCCACGCGCACCAGTGCTTCATAGGTGGAAGCGTCGCCGTGCGGATGGAAGCGGCCGAGCACATCACCGACAACGCGTGCGGACTTGACCGGCTTGGCGTTTGGCGCCAAACCCATTTCCGACATGGCGTACAAGATCCGCCGCTGCACCGGTTTCTGACCATCGGCGACATCGGGCAACGCGCGGCCTTTGACCACCGAAATCGCGTATTGCAAATAGGCGACTTCTGCATACTGAGCAAGCGGTGCGGAGTCGTTGTCACCGTTGCCGTTGCCGCCACCGGCGGGAGGGACGGGTGGCGGAGGCGGCTGCGAGCCACGCGCTGACGCAGTGTCTTCCTTTCCCTTCGCCTTTAGGTCGTCGAACAAATCGGCTTGTTCCGCGGGTCCCATCACACGTCTCCCTCGACCGCATTGCCGTTCTCTTCCAGCCAAGCGCGCCGCTGCGCCGCTTCGCCCTTGCCCATGAGCAGGGTCATTTTGTTGCGCACGAAGTCGATTCCGCCCGCATCGAAACCCACTTGCAGCAGCTTGCGCGTGTCCGGATTGAGCGTGGTTTCCCAAAGCTGCTCGGGGTCCATTTCGCCGAGTCCCTTGAAGCGCGACACTTGCCAGCTCTCGGCTTTCAACCCGTCCTTCTTGAGTTTGTCCTCGGTGTGCTTCAACTCGGCGTCGTCGAGCACATAAACCTTGCGCGGCGGCTTATTCTTGCCTTGGCCGGGCACGTCGATGCGGAATAGCGGCGGGCAGGCGACGTAGATGTGGCCGGCGTCGATCAGTTTCGGGAAATGCGCATAGAACAACGTCAGCAACAGCACGCGTATGTGCGCGCCATCGACGTCCGCATCCGACAGAATCACGATCTTGTCGTAGCGCAGGGCGCTCAAGTCCGGCGCGGCCTCCGCGCTGTGCGGATCGACGCCGATCGCTACGGCGATGTCGTGCACTTCGTTGTTGGCGAACAAGCGGTCGCGTTCGACTTCGAGTGTGTTCAGCACTTTGCCGCGCAGTGGGAGCAGCGCTTGGTATTCCTTGTCGCGCGCCATCTTGGCGCTGCCGCCGGCGCTGTCGCCTTCCACCAGAAACAGCTCGCGACGGCGCACGTCGTCCGTTTCGCAGTCGGTGAGCTTACCCGGCAGCACGGCGACACCCGAGGACTTGCGCTTTTCCACTTTCTGAGCTGCGCGTTGCCGGTTCTGCGCTTGAGTTATCGCCAACTCGGTGATGCGCTTGCCGTACTCGACGTGCTGGTTGAGCCAGAACTCGAACGGGTCCTTGACCGCATTCGCGACCAAGCGCACTGCTTCGCGGCTGTTGAGGCGTTCTTTAATCTGACCTTGGAATTGCGGGTCGAGCACTTTCGCGGAGAGCACAAAGTTGACGCGCGCGAACACATCGTCTGGCACCAGCTTGATGCCTTTCGGCAGCAGGCTGTGCGTTTCAGCGAAGCGCGCTACCGCACTGAACAGGCCCTCGCGTAAACCGGCTTCGTGCGTGCCGCCGGTCGGCGTCGGGATCAAGTTCACGTAACTCTCTCGCACGGTGGCGCCGTCGTCGCTCCAGCCGACCACCCACGCCGCGCCTTCGCCTTCGGCGAAACCGCTCGCATCGTCGCTCATATATTTCTCGCCGTCGAAGTGCGGTACGAGCAGGGCGTTGCCTTGCAGCGCTTCGTTCAAGTAGCCGACCAGCCCGTCGGGGTACGACCAGGTTTTGACTTCCTTGGTCTTTTCAATGTTGAGCGTAATACGCACGCCCGGCAGCAGCACAGCGCGCGCGCGCAGCACGCGTTCCAGCTCCAGCGCGTTGACGTTGGGCGCCTCAAAAAATTTGCCGTCCGGCCAGAGCCGAACCAGCGTGCCGGTGCCGCGCCCCGCCGCGCCGATGCGCTTGAGCGGTTCACGAACTTCGCCTTGTTCGAAGGCGATGCGGTGCACCGCGCCTTCGCGCGTGACTTGGCACTCCAATCGCTTGGACAGCGCATTGGACACCGACACCCCCACACCGTGCAAACCGCCGGCGAAGCGGTAGGCGCCGCCCGAAGTCTTGTCGAATTTGCCCCCGGAATGCAGCCGCGTGAAGATGAGCTCTACCACCGGGCGCTTTTCTTCCGGGTGCGGGCCGACCGGAATGCCGCGTCCGTCGTCCGCTACCGCGACCGAGCCGTCGGCGTGCAGTGTGACGGCGATGCTCTTGGCATGGCCGGCCAAGCATTCGTCGGAAGCGTTGTCGATGACTTCCTGCACGATGTGCAGGGGGCTGGCGGTGAGGGTGTACATGCCTGGGCGGTGCCGCACCGCTTCCAGGTCTTTCAGTACTCGGATCGAGCTTTCGTCGTATTTGGCTTTGCTGGCGGGCCGGCTCATGTACTCGTTGGCGGTTGGAACTGCAACGTCACAAAGTGCGAATCGTACCGAATCTTCGCGCGGCGTGGTTTGCTATTCGTCGCGATGTTGTGCGCGTGCCACACTTTCCAGACGATATTCGAATCATCGGAGCGTAGCGTGCGCATGGCGCACATCACGTTTGGAGTAAGACTGCCCGATAACAATCAAGAAAGCTAGAACCAGTACGATAGCTCAGCGTAAACCGCCTTGTTCTTGTCGATATTGCCGAAGAAGCTCTTGTCGCTGCCGCCGTAATACTCGGCGCCGAAGCAGCCTTTGAAATGATCGGTGAATGCGTAAATGATCTTGGGCCGCAGCAGGTAGCCGTTCGGGCTGAAGTTGTAGATCGCGGCGAATTCGCCTTCCAGCGTATCGTTCATCCACTTCTTGCTGATGCGCGTGGTGACGCCGTACTCGTTCT
>CAZAWU010000039.1:20885-23681 GCA_964488915.1 uncultured Burkholderiales bacterium | reverse complement strand
GCGAGGAAGTCATCCACAGCAGCATTGAACTTCTCCGGAAACTCCCACGGTGAAAAGTGCAGCCCGAGCGTGACTACTTTCGAGTGCGGGGTGTTCTGTTTCAGCCAGGTGGTCGCCAGTTGGGTCCAGCCATCGAAGTAGCCCGGGTCCGCCACAACATTGAGCACCGGCAGCTTGCCGTCGATGGCTTTTGCTTCCGGCGTGAAGTCCGCCAGCATGGCGTGGTAGTCGAGCAGCGTTGCGACATAGGTCGGCGTGAGCTGCATTTCGTCGACGAACCATGCAAGCTCCTTGTCCGTCAGCGGCCGCGTCACGACCGACTTTATGAATTCGCGGGTTGAATTGATCCGATCGAAGTTGACGCCCTCAAAGTAGGGCTTCATGTCATTCGGATGCTTGAGCATGCCCCAGTCGCCCTCCTTGTCCACGGTGTACTTGGGCGCCGAGTCGACGCAGACGAACGCCTTCACGTTCGCGATACCGTGTGCGCGGAAGTAGGCATAGCTGGTCTGGCAGCCGTAGGAGTGCCCAACCAAGATCACGCTCTTGAGCTTCAGTGTATCGATGAACGCCTTGAGGTCATGGCCGTGCTGAATGTAGTTATGGCCTTCCAGCGGTTTCGAGGAGCGTCCTTGCCCGCGCGGGTCGTAGCTGATAGCGCGGTAGCGCTTGGAGAAGTGTGCAAGCTGCGCGCGGTACACAGAGGTCGTGCCGCTCCAGAACGGTATGAAGATGATCGGCGTGCCCGAGCCCGCCTCTTCGTAGTGCAACTGCAGATCGGGGGCGACTCGAACGTATTGGCCACTCCACGCGCGCGCGGCGATTGCCAGAAGAAGAATGAGCAACGTGGTTCTATAGCGAGAGCCGAATGGTGATTGGATGTTCATGGTCGTGCTCCTATTACTACTGTGTCGTTGGACAACGGCGCCTTCCCCTTTTTAGGGGGAAGGGTGGGATGGGGGTTCGGCGCTGGCCCGTGGTATGGAAAACATCCAACCCCCACCTCAATCCTCCCCCTACGAGGGGGAGGAAGTGTTTCTTGCGTTCGACATGCGTTGACGCAACTCTCTAACTCGGTTTGTCGAGACCATGCGACCGCTCAAGGCCGCTTGTCTTTCACTTCGATGTACGAGTCCGCACCCTCGTTGTTGAGGTAGAAGAGGCAGTCCTGCTCGGCGCACTTGGCCCAATGAATCCACTTAGCCGGCAGGAACATGTAGTCGCCCGGACGCAGCGGCGTGCCTTTCGCGTCATCCTCGGCGCCGACCACTAGCGTGCCGCGGAGCATGATGAGGTTCTCGTTATGGATGTGCCAATGCGGCGGGAAGCTGTGCCCCTTGGGAACCTTGATGAAGCCGTAGTTCTCTTCTTTCTCCGGGTTGCCGCGAAAGTAGTTGATCTTGCATGGGTCGGTTGCGGTATTCGGATCGCAGGGCCCCCATTTGACATCCGCCCCATGCGTGACTTGGGGTTTGTCTTGGGTCCATGCGGGTGTGGCTAGCGCTGCCGAAAGTGCCGCGAGCGTCAGAAGTAGTTGGCTGCGCATCTGAATCTCCTTGGAAAGTGATGTGGCCCAGAGATGATCCGCTGTGCGGGGCGCGCTTGCCAATCCGACAGATGTTGGGATACATCTGTGCTATCCGCCGGCCAACCTTCTCTGCTGACGAGCCAATACCAGGGGGGCTACGGCTGTAAGAATACGAACGCGGAGCTAGGGCGGTGAAGACGACTGGATTGCTAACCACAAAGGCTATCCGAGAAGTTGACCACTTCCATGACCATAGGCATAATACTAGTCACGTTTTCAGTGGATCAAATATATGCCTACTATCCAGGCCTCCGAGTTCAAGGCAAAGTGCCTTGCGCTTATGGATCTCGTCGCTCGTACGGGCGAGACCATAGTGGTGACCAAGAACGGCAAACCGGTCGCAGAACTGCGCGCGCACCGGCCACCACGCGCCAAGTCGCTGGTCGGCTTGCACAAAGGCGCAACCGTGGTGCGCGGGGATATTTTGTCGCCCGTAGGCTCGCGGCTCTGGGACGCGATTAAGTGATCCTACTGGATACCCATG
The DNA here is from genome assembly GCA_964488915.1 of uncultured Burkholderiales bacterium. Lineage (GTDB taxonomy): Bacteria > Pseudomonadota > Gammaproteobacteria > Burkholderiales > JALYOK01 > CADEHE01. Next base: position 21,609 of record CAZAWU010000039.1, on the reverse strand, counting down.
TACTTATCTGGGCGGACAGCGACGACAGCCAACTTGGGCGTAAAGCTCGCGCGCTGATCGATCGCTTTTGGCCAAGCGGTAAAGTCGCTGTGCCGGCGATCGCCTTCTGGGAAGCGGGTGTCCTACAGGCTCGCCGCAGGTTGCGGCTTCCGGCCTCGGTGGCGGAGTGGCGGCAGTCCATTCTTGCCGCGGGCGCGATCGAACTGCCACTCGATGGCGCCATTGCAGTGCGCGCGATCGAGCTCAATGGGCTGCCCAGCGATCCGGCTGACCGATTTATAGTTGCGACCGCGCTTATCCACGAAGCGGCGCTCGTGACGGCTGACGAGCGATTGCTTGATTGGCCTTACCTGAAGGAGAAGCACGACGCCAGGCTGTGAGCGGCGAATTGTGGAGCCGGTGCCTGCCGACAGTTGTTAGGGGGTAATGGCGGCGTTACTGCTAGCCGTTGTCCGAACGGCGCATTTTGCTGGCGATACTACATTTGTGGGGTACAAATGTAGTAGTTTCAGCGCACGATCATGAGCGTAGACTCTGCAGGAACATCGCCTGAGGAGCTTGCGTCATGCGACAGCCCGTCCCGCCGAACTATCCACGCCGCCGGTTCTTGAAGGGAACGCTCGCTTTTGGGACCGCGAGCGTGTTCAGCCTACCGCAAACGGCGCGCGCCGAGCCGCCGCCCGAAGTGACGACGATTCACTTGGAGGATTTTCCGGCCATTTGC
>CAZAWU010000039.1:11352-20785 GCA_964488915.1 uncultured Burkholderiales bacterium | reverse complement strand
GCCCGCCGGGAGTTTGTCGAACGCTATCCTGTCGCAACTAAGCGCGCGCTACGCGCCTTCTTGAAAGCCGCCGACATCTGTGCGCACGAGCCCGAGCGCGCCGCGCGCATGATGGCCGACAAAGGCCACAAACCCGGCTACGAACTCTCGCTGGAAGTGATGAAGAGCTTGCCCTGGGCGCGCTGGCGCAGCGATAGCGTCGAAGACACGCTGCGCTTTCATGCGCTGCGCCTGCACGAAGTCGGGATGATCAAGACCGATCCCAACAAGCTCGTGGCGCGAGGTACCGATTTGCGCTTCTTGAATGAGCTGAGGAAGGAGCTAAAAGGGTGAACGCTTCAGCGTACCCATCTGCTTGGCACGGAGCCGAAATGTCCAAGCGATCGCGCCTCCCAGAAATTGCATACAAATGGAAGATCAAAGCGCGTTGATCGTGAGGGCAGACGTAATCTCGATGCGCCAGCTTGAATGGCACCCGAGAAGCAATTCCCGCGAGCCCGCGCCTCTGAGAACCCTCGGCAATCAACATAGGCTGCGCTTCAGCGCAGCGAAGGCTACGCGTCTAGTATTTTCCCGCCGGAGGAAAGTGATGATCCGCGTATTGGAAAATGTTCTCGTCGGATTGTTTCTCGCTGCTTGTGCCGCGACGACGATCCGTGCGTGGGAACTTCCGCAGGGTGTCAAGGCATTGCCGGTGAACGAATACCAGATGGCCTACCTTGATCAAGGTTCTGGCGAAACCGTCATCCTTGTGCACGGCACGGTAGGGGATTATCGGGACTTTCAAGGCCAAGTGACGGCATTTTCGTCCCAGTATCGGGTAATCGCTCCGAGCCTTCGCCACTATTACCCAGAGCCATGGGACGGCAAATCCACCACCTTGACGATGCCCCAGCATGTTTCGGATCTCGCGGTATTCATTCGCACACTTAACGCTGGCAAGGTGCACCTGGTCGGGTTCTCGCGCGGCGGTCAAGTCGCGCTGCAAATGGCGAGCGAGCATCCCGAACTGCTCAGATCTCTGGTGCTTGCTGACCCCGCGCCCATGGCGAGCTTGCTTGCAAAGTCGGAGCCTGGATTGGCCGCGCTAGAACGACGGCGCGCGTTTGTCACGGCATCCATGCAACATTTTCAGCGAGGAGATATTGAAGCGGGTCTCGAGACTTTTATTGATGGCGTTACCGCGCCCGGTGGCTGGGCAAAGTTCTCCGAACCGGATAGGCAGGCTGTGCGCGAAAACGCTTGGACGATCACGAGCCTGTTGGCTGACGCCAAAGAAGCGCTAACCTGCGACGAGGTCTCGCGTATCACGGTGCCGGTACTGCTAGTGTCTGGCGAGAGGAGTCCGGATGAATACCGATTTATGCAGGACGCACTTCAACCCTGTCTACCAAGGCATGACCGCGCGGTTATCCCGAAGTCAGGCCACCTAATGCTGTTTGCGAACCCGGGGGCATTCAACGCTTTATTGCTTGAGTTTTTTTCTAAGAACTCGTCGACTAACCGGAACTAGACGAAAGTGTACGCGACTTGAACCGAGAGCAATTGGGAGAGATTGGATGCAAAAGCCACTACGCAACCGCCGCAGCTTCCTCTCGGCATCCGCCGTGCTTGGCGCGGCGTCTTTGCTTGGCGCGGTGCCGCCTGTACGCGCTGAATCCACTCTAACGACTACCCGGATTCGCTTTCTGAGCGACCCGAGCATTTGCCTCGCTCCGCAGTACCTTGCCATGGAGATGCTGCGCGAAGAGGGGTTTGCGCGGATCGAGGGCGTCGAACCGCAGCCCGAGATCGCGCTGGGCTTGGTGGGTTCCAGACGGCTCGCTGACTTCACCATGTGGGATGCCCCGGGATTGCTACCGCTTTTGGATGTTGAAGATCGACTCGTATGTCTCGCCGGCATTCACGCGGGTTGCTGGGAGTTGTTCGCCAATCATCGCGTCCAGGCGATCCGCGATCTAAAGGGCAAGACCGTCGCCGTCAGCGCGCTGGGCACATCGGAGCATGTCTACCTGGCCAGCATGCTCGCTTACTTGGGTATCAAGCCCGACCAAGTGCACTGGCGGGTGGCCGGATCCGTGCCGGACTCGATGCGCCTGTTCGTCGAAGGCAAGGCCGATGCATTTCTCGGTTTTCCGCCGCAGCCGCAAGAATTGCGGCTGCAGAAAGTGGGGCACGTAATCGTCAATACCGCCGAGGATAAACCTTGGTCGCAGTACTTCTGCTGCACTATCGTTGCCAACCGCGACTTCGTGCGCGAGCATCCTGTCGCGACCAAGCACGTCGTGCGCGCGATGCTCAAAGCAACCGACATCTGCGCACGCCAGCCCGAGAAAGCCGCGCGCTTCATGGTCGAGAAGGGCTACGAACAGCGCCACGACGTCGCGCTCGAGGTCATTCGCTCAGTGCCCTACGTGCGCTGGCGCGAGGCAGACCCGGCGGACACGCTGCGCTTCCATGCGCTGCGGCTGCACGAAGTCGGTATGGTCAAAACGCCGCCGAACGACTTGATTGCGCGCGGAACGGATTGGCGCTTCTTGAACGAATTGAAGAGGGAGCTGAAGGCGTGAGTACGGAATCACTCATCCGGCACAGCGCGCAAGCACTACCAAGCGGTGAGCCGTGAAAGCATGAAGGCCTCCTCACCAGACAGACCTAAGCAATTCGCTTTCCAGCAAGCGCTGGTCTTTGGTGACGAGCGGCAAACCGAGAGACCGGGCGGTCGCACCGATCAACCGATCGGCCGGGTCTCGCGGAAAGGAGTCCGCGAAGGCTGTCGCCAGTGCGGCGATCTCTGGGGTTATCTCCTGCACGACGATATTGGTCTTCTCCACGAGCATGCGCACGCTGCTCTCGACCGTTCCTGGCGCCCGCAAGCGACCTTGAGCAAACAACATTGCAAGTTCCCACAAGCTGATCGATGCGACGCTGATGCCGCCGGAATCCACCGCGCGGCGAATCGCGGCGGCGGCTCGTCGCGACAGGCGTTTCGGGTCGGTGGCCAGCCACACCCACACGTGCGTATCGAGCAGAATCATCGTCAATCGATCTGCCAGCTTTCAGGTTTGACAAGCGGTGCCTCGATGTCGCCAACGATCTCGATGGAATCGGCCAAGCAGCCGAACACGTCGCCTTCGACGTTCTCGACCGGCACGAGCTTAGCGACGGCCGCGCCTTTCTTGGTGATCAGCACCGGTTGCCGGCGTTTGCGCACTTCGTCCATGATGCGCAGACAATGGGCTTTGAATTCTCCGGCTGGAATAGTCTTCATGGTCATCTGAATATGACTATGGTTACATACTACTAGTTCCTGTGTTCTAAGTCTAGAAACCGAGGCGAATAAGGAGCGATTATTGTGAACCGATTTGACCAACAGTCGCGGCGCGGATTCCTTTCGGCGTTCGGTGCCCTCGGCGCCGCTGCCTTGCTTGGCGAGAGTTTGGAGGCCAGGACTGAGCCGACGCCCGAAATCAAGAAAATCCGTTTGGTCTACGACATCGCTGTGTGCTTTGCGCCGCAATACCTCGCTGAAGAATTTCTCTATTTGGAGGGGTTCAAGGAAGTCGAGTGGATCAAGCAGCGTACGTCCCAGGCGTTAGCCAGCTTAGCATCGGGCGCTGCCGATATGACAATGGATGCGACTCCGATATTGGTTTACGCGCTAGATCGCGGAACGCAGTTCGTGGTTCTCGGTGGCATACACGCGGGCTGCTACGAACTGTTCGCCCATGATGGCATCGAAAGCGTACGCGACCTGAGAGGCAAGCGCGTGGCAGTCTATGAGAGCCAGGGAAGCTCCGATCAGATCTTACTGGCCAGCATGCTCGCCTACGTCGGCATCGATCCCAGGAGCGTAACCTGGGTGCCGGACGACAAGGGCAAGACCGCGATGCAGCGCTTCATCGACAGCGAGGTGGATGCATTCATGGGTTTCGCGCCGCAGCCGCAAGAGTTGCGCAAACGCAAGATCGGTCATGTCATTCTTAATACGACGGAGGACCGTCCGTGGTCGCAGTACTTCTGCTGCGCGCTGGTCGCGAGCCGCGATTTCGTCGCGCGCTATCCCATAGCGGCCAAGCGCGCGCTGCGCGCGCACTTGAAAGCGGCGGACCTGTGCGTGCGCGAGCCGGAACGCGCGGCGCGCTACCTCGCCCACAAAGGTTTCGAACCGCGCTACGAGATCGGCCTGGAAGTCATCAAGAGCCTGCCGTACGCGCGCTGGCGCGAAGCGAATCCGGAGGACACGCTGCGCTTCCACGCTTTGCGCTTGCATGAAGTCGGCATGATCAAAAGCAACCCGAATGAGCTGATCGCGAAAAGCACCGATTGGCGCTTCTTGAATGAACTGAAGCGGGAGCTAAAGACGTGAGAGGGAACTCGGGCGATCGCGCGAGTTGCGCGAAGCTACCAAGGTGCGCGCCAGGTCAACCCCGGGAAGCGTGCGAAATCCCGATCAGTGGTAATCCACTCGCATCCAGATTCGATGGCGAGCGCGGCAAACCATGCGTCTTGCACCAAATTGCCAGTGGCCGCCGCGGCGTTACAGAGCGTTTGGAAGACGCCCCAATGGCGCTCGCCTGGGACAATAACCGCGGCGTTCGGTTGTTCGAGCAGCACGCGGCAGAAGGCGAAAGCTTCGGCTTGCGAGCTTGGGCGCGCGAAAATTTTCGGGTGCGTCGTCACGCGAACAACGGAGGCGAGCACTTGCGGCGCAACGCCGTAGGCTTGCTCCGCGTTGATCGTTTCCTCAAGCCAGTTCCGATAGCGCTCGTGCTCCGCCGCATCGCTGCGGAACGCATAAACGAGCACGTTAACATCCGGCAGGATCAACCGCGGCCTTCCATGCGATCCAGTAACGCCGCGGAATCATTGAGATCCACGCCCGGCATCGATCCGCCGCCGCGCTTGCACACCGGCAGATGCACACGCCGGCGTTCGCTCGTCTTCGCCGGCTTGGCGATTTCTCGCTGCAACCCGCGTTCGATCAGAGCCGTCAACGTGATGCCTCGCTTCAACGCTTCGCGTTTAGCGCGTTCGAGTAAGGCGTCTGACAGCCGAATAGTAGTCCTCATATGTCTAAGCATATCATGAGTATGTCTGGACATCAACCTGTTGCTATTGATCGCCACCCGCAGGTGTTTGACCGGCGCGAGTTTCTTCGCGGAGCGGGCACCTTAGTCACGGCATCGCTGCTTGGATTTGCCGGTAAAACGTCCGCCGACCCGCCGCCGGAAATCCGCCGTATCCGCATCGACCATGGGCCCTACCTATGCTTCGCGCCGATCTACGTCGCGGAAGAGTTGCTGCGCTTAGAAGGGTTCGACGAGATTGCTTATGTCGATACGGGGCCGTCACTCGCCGAGGCGCCGACCGACATCGGCTTCTGGGGTGCGCCGGGCGCGCTGCGTGTGATTGATGAGGGCGCGCCGTTGACGGTGCTTTCTGGCATGCATGTCGGATGCTGGGAGTTGTTCAGCAATGACGAGGTGCATGCCGTGCGCGATCTAAAGGGGCGGGTCATCGCTTCCGCGGCGGAGCGTTCAATCGAGCGGATTTGGATCTCCAGTATCCTGGCGTATGTGGGCATCGATCCGCATCGAGATGTGAACTGGGTAGTCACCGGCACTCTCGCCGAATCGCAACGCCAGTTCCTCGCCGGCAAGGTGGATGCGTTCCTGGCGTTTCCGCCGCAGCCCCAGGAGATGCGCCTGGCGAAAGACGGTCACGTTCTCGTGAATACGACGCTCGACAAGCCATGGTCGCAGTATTTCTGCTGCATGCTGCTGGCGCACCGCAACTTCGTGCGCAACCATCCCATCGCTGCCAAGCGTGCGCTGCGCGCGCTGCTCAAAGCGGCGGACGTCTGTGCAACCAAGCCCGAGCAAGCCGCGCGGCTGCTGCAAGCCAAGGGCTACGAGAAGCGCTACGATGTGGCGCTGGAAGTGTTGTCGCAGCTGCCTTACGGCCACTGGCGCGACTGGAACCACGAGGATACGCTGCGTTTTCATGCGCTGCGCTTGAAAGAGGTAGGGCTGATCAAGTCGAATCCGAACGACTTGGTGGCGCGCAGCGCGGATTGGCGGTTTTTGAATGAGTTGAAGAAGGAGTTGAAGGCGTGAGGGCGAGGCGCGGCCGCGCCCTCTTGAACTACGACTAGCGATGCAGAGTGAACTCGATATCCTGCGCGACGTTTGCGATCGTTTGGAACGCAACGCTGTCGCCTACATGCTCACCGGCTCGATGGCCATGAACTGCTACGCGCAGCCGCGCATGACGCGCGCCATCGATTTCGTGCTCGAACTGCAACCGGGAGATTTCGCCAAACTCGCGCAAGCGTTTGAGCCCGACTACTATGTGCCCCGCGAAGCGCTGGAGCAAGCTGTGTTAACGCGCGGAATGTGTAACCTGCTGCACTATGAAAGCGTGGTCAAAGTCGATTGGGTGGTAAGAAAGGACACGCCGTATCGCAAGCTTGAGTTCGAGCGCCGGGCGCGGGTCGCGCTACCCGATTGCAGCGTTTGGATTCTGAGCAAGGAAGACCTTATTCTGTCTAAACTGGCTTGGGCCAAGGCGTCGGATTCAGAACTGCAACGTAGGGACGTGCGGAATTTGCTTTCGACCTCGCCCGATACCGCGTATTTGCGCCAATGGGCGCCAGAGTTAGGCGCGGCGGAACTACTTGAGGAACTGCTCGATGAACGATACCAGCCCTGAGATCGCGGAGCTTGTACGCCTACGCTATGCAGCCATGACACCCGCCGAGCGCTTAGTGATCGGCGCCCGCATGTTCGAGAGCGCGCGCGCACTGGTTCTTGCCTCGTTCCCTCGAGGCTTATCACCGGCGGAGACGCGCCGCCACTTGTGTGAGCGCTTTTATGGGCAATTCGCGCAGGAAGTGTGGAAGTGAGCCTTGTGGACAAGTGGATCTTCACCCGCGCGGCCGTGGTCGCTGCTTTTCTTAGCTGCACTTTAGTTCGCGCGGAACTTCTTTCCGCTATCGGCCCCGCCCCCGACTTTTCTCTGACGACGCAAGACGAGAAAGCGCTCACCATGCGCGATCTGCGCGGCAAGGTGGTAGCGCTCACTTTCATCTTCACGCAGTGCAAGGACACCTGCCCGGTGCTCACGGCGAAATTGGTCGGCGTGCAGCGTAAGCTGACCGGCGCGAGCGATGCCCCGGTCCACTTCGTGGCGATTTCGATTACGCCCAAGCACGACACGCCGCAAGTGTTGAAGCGCTACGCGCTCGCGCACGGCGCCGATCTCTCGCGCTGGGCGTTTCTCACCGGCGACGCCAAGCAGATCGCGCAGATCACCAAGCAGTACGGCGTGTACGCGAAGCCGAAAGACGATGACGATATGGATCACGCTTTTCTGACTTCGATCATCGACCGCAGCGGCACCATCCGCGTGCAGTACATGGGCGTTAGGTTTAAGCCGGAGGAATTCATCGCCGATCTGCGCGCGCTGGTGCAAGAACCCGACACGCGATGATCGCTTGGCTGCCGCGCTGGGTCGCGCGCCTGCGCGCGACCATCCACACCAAGCTGCTGGCGGCGTTTTTGCTGATGGTGTTGCTGTTGCTTGCCGCGGCGGCGGCCGGCTTGAACGCGTTGACGGAAATGCGCGCTCGCGCCGAGCAGACGGTGCAGTTGCAGCGCAAGATCGCCGCGTACCGGCAACTGAGCCACGATACGGTGGCGCAGCTCTACGGCGTGGTGACTGCTCTGCTGCAACCGGACGAGCGCAAGCTCGATGCGACGCTGCGGCAAGTCAAACAGTTCGGCTACGACTTGGATCGCTTACAGTTCCTGGCGCAGGGCGAGATCCAAGTGATGAGCCGCGTGCGCGCGGATTTTGAGGAGTTCATCAAGCTGGTGACGCGCGCGGTGGAACTCATCCGCACCGGCAAGGCCGAGGAAGGACGGAGCTTACATCTGACGGTCACCGCGCCGCTGGCGGATCGGCTCGAACGGCTGACGAACGAGCTAGTCAACCAAGCCGAAGCCGATTTGGTCGGCGGCATTGAGCTGGCTAACGCGGAGTATGCGCGCTCGCAGCGCACCGTACTTATCTGCGCAGTGGTCAGCGTGGCGCTCGCGTTGGCGCTCGGCTATGGCTTGTCGACCTCGCTGATCGAGCCAGTCAAGCGCATGGAATCCGGCATGCAGCGCATCGGCGCCGGAAACTTCACCCACGCCGTGCAAGTCGACAACCGCGACGAACTCGGCGCGCTTGCACGCGGGCTTAACCATATGAGCAAAGAACTGGGCAGACTCTACGCGCAGGCGGAGGCAGCGCGCGACTACGCCGAGCGCGCGAGCTTGGATAAGTCACGCTTTCTCGCCGCAGCGAGCCACGATCTGCGTCAGCCCATGCACGCGCTGAGCTTGTGGGTCGGCAACTTGCGCATCGCACTCGAGAACGGCGATGCCGCGGCGGCCGCGCGCGCCGCGCAGACCATCGAAGCTTCATGCAAATCGCTTAGCACCTCGTTCAACGCGATTCTCGACTTGAGCCGGCTCGACGCCGGCGGCGTTAAAGCAGCGCTGGCGGAACACAACGTCAGCAAGCTGCTCGAACAGATCCACGCCGAGTTCGAACCACTGGCGCGGCAGAAAGGGCTTGCATTTCGTCTGCGGTTGAGCGGCAGAGGGCCGCTGTTCGCGCGCACCGATAGCGTTCTGCTCGGGCGCGCACTGCGCAACCTGGTCACCAATGCGATCAAGTACACCAGCAAGGGCGGCGTGGTCATCGGCGAGATCGCGCTCGGCAAAGAAGCGGAGCTGGCGATCTGCGATTCCGGCGCGGGCATCGACGCCGCGCAGCAGCAGCACATGTTCACCGAGTTTTCCCATGCCGATCGTCCGGGCGATCAGCAATCCGGCCTTGGCCTGGGACTTGCAATCGTGCGCCGTAGTATCGACAGGCTCGCCGGGCACACGCTCGATTTCTATTCCCGCCTTGGCCGCGGCACGCGTTTCTCGGTGCGCCTGCCGCTGGTGCCGAGCGGCGAGCGTGCGCAAGCAGAGACGCTGCGTACCCCGCAGACCGAGCACATTTCTGGCTCGTACGTGGTGGTGGTCGACGACGAACCGACCGTGCTGCAAGGGTTGATGCTGCTGCTGCGCAACTGGGGTTGCCTGGTGGAGGGCGGCAAGTCCGGGCAAGAAGCACTGAGGGCGATAGCGGACAATGAGCGCGTGCCGGATCTGCTTATCACCGATCTCAAGCTGGCTAATGGCGAGACCGGCATAGAGGCGTCGCAACTGCTGAACGAGGCGCTGGGTGCAAAGGTGCCAGTGCTGATGCTCACGGGCGATCTGACTACGCACGTAGAACTCAAAGATTCGCAGGTGCCGCTCAAGTTGCTGCACAAGCCGATTGTGGAGAACACGTTGCGCGATGTGCTGGAGGACTTGTTGCCGGCGCG
>CAZAWU010000039.1:10004-11252 GCA_964488915.1 uncultured Burkholderiales bacterium | reverse complement strand
CCCCAACGGCTTGCCAACGCTAATGCCGCGCCGCGCGACTTCGAGCACAAGCTGCGTGCGGTTGGTCACCCGGAACGCCGCGAGCAAGTCGCTGACGTAGCCACGCGCAGTAGCCTCCGCAATTTCGAGCCGGCGCGCGATGCTTTTGTTCGGCAGTCCTTGCACCAGCAACTGCAACACTTGCGCTTGGCGGGGACTCAGGCCTAAGTCGCGCGCGCTCGCCGCGGGCGCACTTGCGGCAGGCGACGCGCGCTGCGCGCCGTCGGTGACGGACTCGGGTACGGTGATTGCACCGGATACCGCTAACTTGAGCGCGTGCCACAGCAGCTTGGGGTCGTCCGAAGATTTTGGGATGAAGCCCATCGCGCCGCGCTTGATCGACTGCAACACGGTATCGCGATCCTCTTGTCCGGAAAGCACGATCACCGGCAAATCCGGCTGCGCGGCTTTGAGACCGGTGAGTGCATCGAGTCCCGGCTGATCCGGCAGGCCCAGATCGAGGAAAACGAGGTCGAATGATGCAAGCGCGGCTTGCTCCAAGCATTCGCGCGCGGAGCGCGCATGCGTGATCTCGATAGAAGGGTCGAGCGACTTCAGCAGCAGCGCAGTGCCTTCACGAAATATGCCGTGATCGTCGACGAGCAAGATCTTCATGCAGGCGGTGTCGCCTTCCGGTGCGTTCGGCGCATGATACCAGTCTCGGTTTTTGTGCCCAGCATGCGCGCTTCGAGGCGGGAGCGCTCAGTAAAGACGCGTTACTTTGTCGTTCTCGATCAACGCGTGCATCTCGTCGACGCTTTGGCTTAATCTTCCCTGCTCGACCAATGCCTGCGCGAGGGAAGCAAGTCCGCTGCGATCTGGCCAATGGGCCGGTTCCCACAACTTGGAGCGGATCACGCATTTGGCGCAATGCATGAACACCTGCTCCGTTTCCACGACGATCGCCAGATCGGGCAGCTTGCCGTTGACCGCCAGCGGTGCACGCACGCTTTCGTCGCGCACGATCAGCGCGCGGCCGTTGACGCGCAACGTTTCTTGTTTACCGGGGATCATGAACAACAATCCCACGCGCGGGTTATGCACGATATTCAGCAACGTGTCGGCGCGGCGATTGCCGAGCCGGTCGGGAATCGCCAGCCACGTGTCGCCCAGCACTTGCACGAATCCGGCCGGATCGCCCTTGGGCGAAACATCCAGCCGGCCTTCGGCATCGCTCGATGCGATCAGCACGAACGGCGACTTGGCGAT
>CAZAWU010000039.1:0-9904 GCA_964488915.1 uncultured Burkholderiales bacterium | reverse complement strand
CCAGCCGGCCTTCGGCATCGCTCGATGCGATCAGCACGAACGGCGACTTGGCGATAAACGCTTTGGCGTGCACGTCGAGCTGGGTGATCTCTTTCTTCAGCACGCGCTCGTTCGGTGTGCCGAGAATGGATCGGATCTGTTCGGCCGAAGAGATGACTTCCTTAAACGGGGCCATGCAGTTGCTCCTGAGCTTATACAGGCATGAGATATAGACGATTAAACCCGACTAAAGCCATTCTTGATGACATACTATCTGACTGCTAGCGTGCTAACCTTGCGACAACGCACGCTGTGGTCCTTGTCGTTCCCGCGAAAGCGGGAACCCATACCCTGCCGATCTGCGCCAAATAGGTCCCCGCTTTCGCGGGAACGACAAACTGTCACGAGTTCATGTAACACTCAACGCGCGTTTAAGGAACTCACCAATTGCTCCGAGATTTGCCACAAGCGCTGTGCGCTCCCATCGTCCAACGCCGCGCGCGAGGGCGTGGCAGGCCGCTGCAGATCGAAGTATGCACCGCTGGTGCCGGCAAGCGTGGGCGAGGTTGCAAGCCACGCAACGGCGCGGGCTGATTTCTGTGGTGAGATCGCCATCAGCTGCGCGCTGCGGAACAAGAGCTTCCACCACCAGGCGTTGTTCGAACCGAAGCGGCTGGCGACGAAGCCCGGATGCAGGCAGTTCGCGGTAACGATGGCGCCGGATAGCCGGCGCGCGAGTTCACGCGTGAACAGCACGTTCATGAGTTTGGAGTTTTGATATTGCCGCCAGCCGCTGTAGTTGCGCGCCAATTGCAGATCGCCGAAATCCAGTTTGCCCCCGTAGTGCGCGGCGGATGCGACGCTGACGATGCGCGCGGACGCGCTCTTCTGCAGCAGCGGCAGCAGCTTGTTGGTAAGCACGAAGTAGGCGAGGTGGTTCAGCGCGAACGTGCGCTCGAAACCCTCGCCGGTGGTTTCACGTTCATAAAACACCGAGCCGGCGTTGTTGAGCAAGAGATCGAGCGGTGAGCCGCGAGCGCTGATCTGCTCGCCCAGCCGCGCAGTATCCGCGACCAACGCCAAATCGCAAGTGAAGAACTCGGCTTCGGGTGCGCCGTCCGCACGAAAACGCTGCAATGCGCCCGCGCCGCGCTGCGCGTCGCGGCCGACGCAGTACAAGCGCCAGCCTTGCCGGGCGAGCACGCGGCAAGTCTCATAGCCGATGCCGGAAGTGGCACCGGTGACCACGGCGAGCGGCGCTGTCGTCACCGCCGCGGCGCTCCGCCAACGGGTGCCGCGGCCCGCTGCTGCGCGAGCGTGCGCAGGCGTTGTGCACGATAGCGCAGCGCAAAGGCTACGCCGATGGCAAAGCCGGCAAGATGCGCGAACCAGGGAACGGCGGTGGGAACGAGTTCGAGCAAATCGATAGAGGCGGCAACGACGTGCGCCACGACCCAAATCAGCGCGTAGCTCAGCACGGTAAAGCGCGCCGAGAAGAATCCCCGAATGCGCACGCGCGGGAACATGACCACGTAAGCCCCGATCACGCCGGCTAGCGCGGCGTCCGCGCCGAGGATGGGAATCTCGCTGCGCGGATGCACGATGACGTGTGCGAGCGCCCCAACCAAGCCGGAAAGCAAGAAGATGGTAAGCAGCCTTCTTCCGCCGAGCTTGTCCTCGACGTTGTCGCCGAAGATCTTGAGAAACACGAACACCGCTGCGGCATTGATGATGCCGGCGTGCACGAACATGCTGGTGAGCAGCGTCCACCACGCTTCGCCTCTCATGATGTGCGCCGGGATCAAAGCGAAGTTGCGAACGAACGCCTCGAGTGTTTCCTCGCGCAGCAATACCATCTCCGCTAGGTAAATGGCGAAGAGCAGCGTGATCAGCAGCGTGACCCAATGTGTGCGGCGCCACGCCGGATTGTGCTCTTCCACCGGCAAGCCGGCGATGGCGTTGAGCCAGAGCAAGCCTCGGTTCACCTCCACCGTGCCGCTCGCGGCGGCGCGCTGCGTTTTGGCGACGATGTGCAGTTGGCGCGCTTCATGGCGATCGAGCCACACGCCGCGGCAGTGCAAACAGACATCGACATCCAGGCGCTCTTCTTGGTAAGCAAGGCGGAAGCCTTCCATCTGGTGGCCGCGGCAGGGGCAATACTTGCTGGAAGCACCGAGTGGAGTCACTTCGTTGCTCTTAGTCCAGTCGGCGGCATCCGCGCCGGGACCGAGCGCCTTGTTCGATTCGCCCGGTTCGAAGAACACGCCGCCGCACTTGCCGCAACGGTCGATCGTTACATTGCGAAAGCGCTTGATGCGCAGCGGCGCCTCGCAGCGCGGGCAGACGCGCTGCTTGGAAAGCGTCGTTGCCGCGGGCGCATCCACCGCGTTGAGGTCTTTATGCGTTGAGGACTAAGCCACGCTGTCCGCGCTGAGTTTGCCTTTCCCCAGCAGATCCTTGAAAGCGGCGTAGGTTCTTTCAATCCCAAACTCAAGCGGCACCGAAGTGTAGCCGCCGACGTGCGCGCGCAACGGTTCATCAGATAAATCGGTCGGGAAGCGGAAAGTCTCGGGCGCAATCTGGATCCGCGCGCCCGGCGCGATGCGCTTGATGATCTCCACACCTTGCTCGACTGTGGAAACGACGCCGTTGATATCGAACACATGTGAGCCGTTCTGCTCGCGCGAAATCGATTTCACGAAAGCGTGCGCCACCTCGCCGGCGTGCAGCCACGACATCGGCCCGCGGAAGGGAATGGTGTACGGTTTGCCCGCCGCGGCGGCGAGAATAGCCACCGTCGTCTTGGAAGACACGCCCTGATCGCGGCCGACGCCGTACACGACGCCGGGACGGAAGCACACGCTCGGCACTTGCCAGTCGGCCCAGTAGACGCGGGCAGTTTGCTCGTTGCAGTGCTTATAGGCGCCGTAGAGCGTCGGCATCGCCTTGTCAGAGAACACCGCGTACGCGGCGATGGAACTGGCGAACGCCACGCGCTTGATGCCCTGCTTGCGCGCGGCTTCCAAAATATTCACCGTGCCGACCACGTTGGCTTGCGCGCCGCCGATGGGATCGGCTTTGCAGAACGGCACTTGCAGCGCCGCGAGATGCAAGATCGCGCGCGCCTTCGATTGCTCGACCGCGCGCAGCACCGCGGCGGAATCCGCAATGTTGCCGGTGAGCCAAGGAACACGCGCGAGCTCCGCGTCGGACATGAGCAACTGCGGGCGGCGTTTGTTGTCGCTCAAATCGAACGCCGTAACGTTCACGCCTGCACGCACGAGCTGCGCCAACGCCCAGCTGCCGATGCAGCCGCCCGCGCCGGTCAGCAGCACGGGACCATCGAAAGCTTTCGCATCAACTGCGAACATGTCCAGCATGATAAGGTCCTCCGAGATATCGTTGTTGTGAACGGCTAGTCTAACAAGGGATCATCGATGCGGAATCGTGTTGCATTTCGAAGGCATGAAAACACCAATACTATAAACCCTATAACAATAAAAATGAGTATGGGTCTTATTCAGCGACATATACTCGGCGATACGTGCGGCAACGCAAGAGGTCGCTAGAGCGGCGTGTCGGTAAGAATCAACTTAGCTACAATCCTCGCGCATAACGCTAACAGAGGAGCAGCACCATGCCGCGCTATCTAAGATTCGTCGCTGCCACACTGGCCGCGCTGTTGGTCAGCGCTTGCGGCACGAACCCGGTAACGAAGAAGAAGGAACTGCAGTTTGTTTCCGAGGGCCAAGAGATTCAGATCGGTCAGCAGAACTATGCGCCGGCGCGGCAGTCGCAGGGCGGCGACTATGTCATCGATCCGGAGTTGACCGCCTACGTGCAAGAAGTCGGGCGTAGGCTGGCCGCGGTGTCGGATCGCCCGAACTTGCCGTACGAATTCATCGTGCTGAACGATTCGATTCCAAACGCATGGGCGATGCCCGGCGGCAAGATCGCGTTCAACCGCGGACTCATGTACGAGCTGAACAGCGAAGCCGAGTTGGCCGCGGTAATGGGCCACGAAATCGTGCACGCCGCCGCGCGCCACGGAGCGCAAGGCATGGAGCGAGGGCTTCTGCTGCAAGGCGCGATCATGGCGGTAGGTATCGGTACCGGGGACAGCCGCTACTCGCAGCTTTACGTCGGTGGCGCGCAGATCGCCGCGCAGTTGGTAAACCAGAAGTATGGACGCGATGCCGAGTCTGAGTCAGACCACTACGGCATGCGCTACATGAAGAAGGCCGGCTACGATCCGGCCGCTGCGGTCACGCTCCAAGAAACTTTCGTGCGCTTGAGCCAAGGGCGCAAGACCGATTGGCTGGAGGGCTTGTTTGCCAGCCATCCCCCGTCGGAAGCACGGGTGGCGGCGAACAAGAAAACGCTCAAGGATATCGGTGAAGGTGGTGACTGGGGCCGCGAGCGCTACGCCGAGCGAACCGGGAAACTGCGCGCCACGCGCGAGGCGTACAAGACATATGACGAAGGCGTAAAAGCGCTTTCCAAAGGAGACGCAGCCACGGCCACTGCGCTCGCGCAGAAGGCGATTGCAATGGAACCGCGCGAGTCCATTTTCCACGATCTGTTAGGCGACGTGGCGATGTCGCAAAAAAATCCGCAGCAGGCGTTGCGCCATTACGCGGCGGCCATGGATTTGAATCCAAACTATTTCAAGCCGGTGGTGCAAACCGGCGTGGCGCTGTTTAACCTCGGCCAACGCGCGGAAGCCGCCAACTACTTACAGCGTAGCGTGCAAATGCTGCCCACCGCTCCCGCGCATTACTTGCTCGGTGTAATGGCCGAAGAGCGCGGCGATATGCCGAATGCGCTCAAGAACTACGAAGTTGCCGCCGGCTCCAACTCCGAAGTAGGCAAGCAGGCTGCGCAGCGCTACGTGCGCCTCGATCTGCCGCGCAATCCGGACAAATACATTCGCACTGGCCCGCAAGCGAGCCAGGACGGCACGCTCTACGCCGTCGTGCAGAACGCGGGGCCGGTGCCGCTTTCCGGCATCAAGATCCGCATGGTGCGCACCGACGGCCAGCGCGTGCTCGATCAAACCAACTCGACCACGATCCCCTCACTCGCACCCGGCAAGCAGGCGCAGCTGCCGATGGCGCGCATGAAAATCACCGACCCGAAGGAGTTACGCCAGTTCCGTGTGATCGTGGAGAGCGCGGCGGTGGCGCAGTAACGGGAACGGTCGACTCGCGACTCTAGGCAGCGAGGTTGCGCACCACGACGTGCTGCTGCCCAGGCGGATACTTAGCGCTCGAGAACGTATCGACGATCATCTTGTTGGTCGCGAAGTAGACTTGCCAATAGTGCTCCGGCTTGCAGTAGGGACGTACCGCTAGTTGCGTGCCGGTCGGCGGGAAACCGAGCACCTCGATCACCGGCGCCGGATCCGCCAGTACATTGGGCACGTTGGCGATCGCCGCGCGCAACTGGGTCATGGCCTGGTTCGGATCGACGCTGTGGTCGATATCCGCGGTCAATTCCACGCGGCGATGCGGGTTGGCGGAGTAGTTGGCGATGTTGTCAGCGAACACTTTGCCGTTGCCCACATAGTTGCGTACGCCTTCGGCCGTATCGATGGTAGTGGTGAACATACCGATTTCTTTCACGCGCCCGGTCACGCCACCCGCCGAGACCAGATCGCCGATGCGGAAAGGCCGCAGCACCAGCAAGAAGATCCCCGCGGCGAAATGCCCGAGCAACCCGGACCACGCCGCGCCGATGGCCAGACCTACCGCGGCAATCAACGCCGCGAAAGAAGTCGTCTGGACGCCGAGCTGCCCGAGAATGGCGATGACCAAGAACAAGCGCAACGCGACGCCCAGCGCCGAATCGGCATAGCGCACCAGGCTGGGATCGACCTTGTCTTTTTCCATGACTGCGCGCAGGCCTTTCTGCAGCCAGCCGATGATCCAGCCGCCGATCACCCACAGCGCGATGGCGCCCGCGACTTTGAGCGCACCGGGAATGAGATAGTTGGTGACGAGCGAAGAAATGCCTTCGGGCGATAGAACATTCATGTTTGTGATCTCCCTGAAACGAAGAAAGTACCAGTGGCCGAGCGATACGAATGTCTCGGGACAGCGGTTACATCGTAGCGCTACGGGCGAGGTAGCGGCAACGGCGGCGAGGCCCGCCTAGGAGGATGGGGCAGCTTCGCGCGTTTCCAGCAAGCGCTGAAGACGCTGTAGTGCGTTGGCGGATTCGCGCTCGATGCGGGCGCGAATGTAAAGCCGGTCCAGCAGCGCAAACGCGAAATTCGGCGCGGGGTAGACAAACTCGCGCTCGAAGCGCGCGCCGCCCGCTGCGGGCATGACGCGATAGGTGAGCGTGCCCTCCCCGCCGCCATCCACTTTGCCTTCGATCACCCAGCGGCGCGGCGCTTCGCGCGCCACCACGGTCCAGCGCGCGTGGCCGCGGTGACCCGCCACGAGAAAGTCCTCTTCGATGAGTTCACCTTGCGCTGCCGAATATGCGGCCGCGCCGCTTACCGCTAGGGAAGACGGGTGCCAGCGCGGCCAGTTGCCCGCAGTGGTGACGAAATCAAACACTGCGTCGGGACTGCGCTTGATTGTGACGGCCGTGAAGACGCGTGCCGGTGCAAACGGCGACGGCAACCACCACAATGTCGCGCAGACCAGCAACGCGGTCGCTGCCACTATCGATACTCGGCGCAGGAACATGAACGTCTTTGTTGGGCCAAAGTAGGCATATACGTCGCAGCACGGCGCTTGGATGCTGGCCGCCTCGAAGACGGCTGCCCTGGCCACCCTACAGTAGCGGCTTGAGCAGCTGCGCCAGGACCCAATAGCGCACGAACTTGCCCAGCGCGAGCCACACCGAGCTTTTCCAGAAGTCGATACGCAACCAACCTGCGGCAACACAGAGTGCGTCGCCGACCCACGGCAGCCAAGAAAAGAACAGAATTGGGGGACCGTAGCGCCGCACTTTGTCGATGTGCTTAATGTCCTTGCGCTCCGGAAATAAGCGCCCGAGCCAATACGACGTCATGCCGCCGAGCGTGTTGCCGAGCGTGATCACGCCGAGCGCGGGCCACATCAAGTCAGGGTGCGCTTTCAGGATCGCGGCCAGGAATACCTCGGAGCCGCCGGGCAGGATCGTGGCGGAAATGAACCCGGAGATGAACAGCGTCCACAGCCCGACATCCGACTGCAAGTAGTTGGTGAGTTGCTCAAGCACGCGGTCGGACGTCCGGCGTCGCCAGTGTTAGACTGCCCGCGTTCGCCACAAATTGGCATTGCATGTCCGCCAACCATCCCCGCCGTCTAGTCATCGCCACGCGCAAGAGCCAGCTCGCTCTCTGGCAGGCGGAGCACGTGCGCGAAAAACTGCGCGCATTGTACCCGGGCATGGCAGTAGAGATCCTCGGACTTACCACTACCGGCGATAAGATTCTCGACTCACCGCTGGCGAAGATCGGCGGCAAAGGTTTGTTCGTCAAAGAACTCGAACACGCGATGCAGCGCGGCGAGGCGGACTTTGCCGTGCACTCGATGAAGGATGTGCCGGTGCTCATGCCGCCGCAGTTTTCGGTCGCGTGCATCGGTGAGCGCGAGGACGCGCGCGACGCGTTCGTCTCGAACGAGTACGCTGATCTCAGTGCATTGCCGGATGGCGCCGTGGTCGGCACTTCGAGTCTGCGCCGTGAAAGCCAAATCCGTCACCGCTACCCAAAACTACGGATAGTGTCCTTGCGAGGCAACGTACAGACGAGATTAAAGAAGTTAGACTTGGCTGAGTATAAGGCGATCATCCTCGCGGCCGCCGGGTTGAAGCGGCTCGGCTTAAGCGCGCGCATCCGCTCCTTCTTGTCGCCGGAGGCGAGCTTGCCTGCGGTCGGCCAAGGCGCACTCGCCGTCGAGCACTTGAGTGAGCGCGAGGACGTCGCGCGCGCTCTGGCCCCACTTGCCGACGCGACGACGAGCCGCTGCATCGCCGCCGAGCGTAGCCTGAGCGCGCGCCTGGCCGGAAGCTGCAACGTCCCGCTTGGCGCTCACGCGACGATCAGCGCGGACCTTTTGACGCTGCACGCGTTCGTCGCCGCGCCGGACGGCTCGCGTCTGGTGCGCGATGTCATCGCCGGGGCGCCGGAGCAAGCCGAGCGGCTCGGTGCGCAACTGGCGGAGCGGCTGCTGCGGCAAGGCGCGCAAGAGATTCTGGCCGCGCTCGAATCGCAGGGGGCCAACGAGCCGACCTGAAAGCGCCGTTGACCGCATCACGACAGCTTCCTTTGCACGGTATTGGCGTCGTGCTTACGCGCCCGCACGCAGCGGCGCAGCATCTCGTCGCAGAGATCGAACGCCGCGGCGGTAGGGCGTTGCCGTTTCCCGCGCTCGAAATTGCGGGCCTGCCGTTGGACGCAGCTAGCGCGGAATTGCTCGCGCGTGCGCATGCTTTCAACTACTGGATTTTCATCAGCCGCAACGCGGTCGAGCACGGCGTACGCTGGCTACGCCAGGCGCATGTCGATCTCGCCGGCGTGACCGCAATCGCCATCGGCCCGACTACGCAGCGAGCGCTGCTCGATGCCGGTTTCGCCCGCGTGTGCGTGAGCCAAGCGGGATTCGATAGCGAAGCGGCGCTGGCGCTACCCGAATTGCAGGCGGTCTCGGGCGCGCACAGCGCGCTCATCTTCCGCGGGCGCGGCGGGCGCGAGACGCTGCGCCAAGAACTCGAAGCGCGCGGCTTTCGCGTGAGCTATCTGGAGTGCTACGAGCGCCGTGAACCGGCAGGCGATCCGGCTGCCTTGCTCACAGCGTGGCGTGCTGGCAAAGTGCAAGCCGTGTCAGCGATGAGCGCGGAGACTTTGAACAATTTCATGGCTTGGATCGGCGCCGAGGGGCTTACCCGCATGCGTGCCTCGGCGCTGTTCGTTCCGCATGAGCGCATCGCCGCGCAAGCTCGCGCCAGTGGTGTTGCGGACGTGTGGGTCACCGGTGTCGGCGACGATGCGCTGCTCGCCGCGCTCGAAGCACGCTTTGGAGCACGGCATGAGTGAGATCGAGCGGCCCGCGGTGGCAAGCGAACTCGCGCCGCCGTCGGCGCGCGACCTGGCGACGGCGGCGCGTGAAAAACCGCCGCTCGCGCTGACGCGCACTCGGGGGGCTGGCATCGGCTGGCTCGCGCTGCTCGTTTCAGTGCTGGCGCTGGGCGCGATCGGTTACCAGTGGTGGCAGCAGAAGCAGAGCGGGGAAAATCTACGTCTGGAACTGGCGCAGCGCTTGGCGAGCGCCGACAAGGCCGCGGCGCAGGCGCGGCAGCTCGCCGAGGACGCACGCCAGGCGCAGAACATTTTGCAAACGCGGCTGGCGGGCCTCGAAGCCAAGCTGGCGGAGTCGCAGACGCAGCAAGTGGCGCTGGAATCGCTGTACCAAACGCTGCTGCGCAACCAGGGTGATTGGTCGCTGGCGGAAGTCGAGCAGATCGTCAACATCGCCGCGCAGCAGCTGCAGCTAGCAGGCAACGTCAAAGCGGCGATCGTTGCGCTCGAAGCGGGCGACGCGCGCTTGGCGCGCATGAACGATCCGCAACTCGCCGGCCTGCGCATGGTGCTGCAGCAGGACTTGGAACGCCTCAAAGCGGTGCCGCTGGTCGATACGCAAGGCATTAGCTTGCGCCTGGAGCGCATCAGTGCGGATGTGGATGCGCTGCCGCTCGCTTACTTGGCGCGCCCAGCCGTTCGTCCCGAGGCAGCGAAAGCTGCCGTTGCGCAGGCCTCGCGCTGGCAACGTACCTGGCAAGAATTCAAGGATCTGGTGCGCATCGAACACGTGGAGCAGCCCGCGCCGGTGCTGCTTAGCCCGGAGCAGAGCTACTTTCTGCGCGAGAACTTGAAGTTGCGCTTGCAGGGCGCGCGCTTCGCGGTGGCGAGCCGCGACAACAACGCCTT
>CAZAWU010000038.1:12581-23894 GCA_964488915.1 uncultured Burkholderiales bacterium | reverse complement strand
CGCCGAATGAGACGCTCGGAGATGGGCGCACGCTCGCGCTGTCCTACGGTAGCCGTCTCATTTTGGATCGCTTGGGGGCGTGGCCGGATTCGAAGCTGGTCACGCCGGTGGAGGCCGTGCACGTCTCGCAGCGCGGTTCCTTCGGGCGCACGGTGCTGCGCGCGATTGAAGTGGGCGTGCCCGCGCTGGGATACACCTTATCCTATAACCTGCTGAGTGAATGCCTGTCTAATTGCGTGAATGGTACTGCTATTGAGTATCTATGGGATGCGACGGTAACGCAGGTTGCAAGCAGCGGCGGTCACCCGCTCGTGCAAGCGCAGATCGCGGGGATGGACTGCACTTTGCGCGCTCGCCTGGCGGTGCTTGCCGATGGCGGCAAAGGCTTGCTGCAAACGGGGCAGGATGCAACCGCGCGCGGGCGCGGCGCAATCGACGAAGTGCACGAGAAGGACTACGCGCAGTGCGCGCTTTCGACGTTGGTGCGCACTGAGCGGCCCCACAATCACATTGCCTACGAGCGTTTCACGCCGCAGGGGCCCACGGCGTTGCTGCCGGTACGCGATCGCTTTGCCTTGGTGTGGGTCGCTGAGCAGGCGGTGACCGAGCGGCTGCTGCGCTTAAGCGACGCGGAATTTTTGAGCGAGTTGCAGCGGCACTTCGGCGATCGCCAGGGACGCTTTCTCGAAGTCGGCGCACGCTACTCGTATCCGCTGCGCTTACGCTATGCGCGCGCAGTGGCGACGCCGGGCGTGGTGCGCATCGGCAACGCCGCGCAGGCGCTGCACCCGGCGGCAGCGCAAGGATTCAATCTGGGCTTGCGCGACGCATGGGCTTTGAGCCGCTTGATTCTCGCAGCGAACGGACAAGGGCTCAACGGTGCGGAATTGGCGCGCGCCTATGCGCGCACGCGGCGCATCGACCGCGCGGTGGGCATCGGCTTTACCGATTTTCTGGTGACGTTGTTCGGTGTCGACCGGCCATTGACGCGCGCGGCGCGCGGGGCGGGATTGTGGCTCATGCAGAATGGCGGGCCGCTGCGCCGTGCATTCACCCGCGCGATGATGTTCGGCGCGCCGCCACGATGAGGATAGTGTGAGCTTCGACGTGATCGTCATCGGCGGTGGACTGGTGGGCGCGGCGGCGGCGCTGGCGCTGGCGCGCGCGGAGTTGAAGGTCGCGCTAGTGGAGCGGCGGCGCCCAGCGCCGTTCGCAGCGCCGCCGGACGGTTTCGAAAATCGCGTCTACTCGCTTACGCCGAGCGTGCGGCAGTGGCTTTCTGATCTCGGCGTCTGGCAGCGCTTGCCGCAGGAGCGGGTCGCGCCGGTGCGGCGCATGGAAGTGTGGGGCGATGCCGGCGGACACATCGAGTTCGATGCGCTGGAAAACGGTGGTGACACGCTCGCGTACGTCGTCGAGCAAGCGCCGCTGCTGGATGCGCTCTGGCGAATGCTGGAAGCCGAGGGCAGCGTGAGCGTCGTGGCGGGCGCCGCGCCTGCCGACTTACTTTGGAGCGAGCGTGAAATCGCACTGGAACTCGATGGGGATAGGCACCTGAGCGCGCAGCTGATCGTCGGCGCCGACGGTGCGGGTTCCTGGACGCGCGCGGCGGCCGGCATCGAAATGGAGGAGCGCACTTACCCGCAGCGCGCCATCGTCGCCAACTTTACCGTCGAGCGCGACCCTGGCGGCACCGCGCTGCAATGGTTTCGCCACGACGGCGTGCTGGCCTGGCTGCCGCTGCCACAGTCGCAGATTTCCATCGTCTGGTCGGCCAACGACGCCCTGCCCGATGAATTGATGACTCTGGATGCGCAAGCGTTCGCGCAACGTGTTGAGCAAGCCGGCGCTGCGCATTGGGGCGCGATGCGGCTGGCGAGCGAACGCGCTTGCTTCCCGCTGCGGCTGCTGCGGGCGCAACAAGTCGTGCGTCCGCGCCTAGCGCTGATCGGCGACGCGGCGCATTGTGTGCATCCGCTGGCCGGTCAAGGCGTGAACCTGGGGTTCGAAGACGCGGCTTGCTTGGTGCAGGTCTTGGCTGAGCGCCGCGTGCAGCGCGATTGCGGGGATTTTCACTTGCTGCGCCGCTATGAGCGCGCGCGCAAGGAGGACATCCTGCTCATGCAAACTGCGACGGACGGGCTGCAACGTTTGTTTGCCAAAGACACAGCTTGGCTCAAGCGCATCCGTAATGCCGGGCTGACCGCGGTGGGTCGCTCGGGCTGGCTGAAGCGGCGCTTGGCGGCGCACGCTATGGCTTGAGGTCTCCAACGGAAGCCAGTCCCGATAGGCTAAACTAGCCGTCCCTTCCTGCAACTTTTACCCGGCTGGGGCGTTCTTAACCACACCCACTTCAAGGATTAGGTTATGTTGAAAAAGATCTTGGCCGTGCTGGCCGCAACTGCGCTGCTTGCCGGCGTTTACATCGGTGTGGCCGGCGCGCAGAACGATGGCGCCAAGCTGGAGCAGATCAAAAAAGCGGTGCAGGCGAAGCTGCCACCCAAGGCCGGCGACGTCGACGCTGTGATCAAGACGCCCTATCTCGGACTGTACGAGGTCAATGCAGGCGGAGACATTTTTTACACCGACGAGAACGTCACCTACTTGTTCTTAGGTGAAATTGTCGATGCGAAGAATCTGCAAAATCTGACCGAAGAGCGCCGCCGCAAACTGAACGCGATCAAATGGGACACGCTGCCGCTCAACAAGGCGATCAAACTAGTGCGCGGCAACGGCAAGCGCAAGATTGCGGTGTTCTCCGATCCCGATTGCCCGTTCTGCAAACGCTTCGAGAAGCAAATGCTGTCGGTCAACGACGTAACCATCTACACTTTCCTGCTGCCGATCGCCAGCCTGCACCCGCAAGCGCCGGAGAAATCAAAAGATATCTGGTGCGCGCAAGACCGGACCAAGGCTTGGTACGACTTCATGCTGAACAACACGCCGATTCCGAATTCGCCCGATTGCGAGACGCCGATCGCTGAGATCGCGCAGATCGGCCAGAAGCACCGCATCAACGGCACGCCTACGCTGGTGTTCGCGGATGGCCGCGTTGTGCCGGGCGCGGTGCCGGCTTCGGAGGTCGAGAAGTATCTGAGCGGCGGCGAAAAGTAGGGTACTACCAGGATGATAGTCCTGTAGGTGACTACGGAAGCCACTTTCGACATTACTCTATCAATACTATATCGATATTCCTAACGCTGGCGACTGGAATACACCAGCACGCCAGCGCCATCTTGGCCGACGGGTAACTTTCTTTCGCCCGGCGCCAAGCAACCGGGTCTGCTTGTCGGTCAAGCCGCCACCAACCGCAGCGGTAACGATTCCAGCGTGCGCATAGTGTTGTTCAGGCGGCGCGTATGCGCGCCGCTTACCTCGGCAGCTACTTCGGTTGCGAGCATTGCGGTCTCCTTAGTCGCGCTCACAGTTTCTTGAGAAACGCCAACAACCCCGCGATTTGTTCCTCGGGGATAGGCACAATCCCGCAAGTCCCCTTGGCGCAGCCCTCGCCGTTGGGTCCCGGTGGCTCGAACAAGCCTTGGGTGTTATCGAGAAACTCGATGGCTTTGAACATGGCTTGGTAGTGCTTGATCACATCCTCCAGCGTCGCGACCGAGTTGTCATGGAAGTAAGGCGCGGTTTTGGAAATACCGAACAGCGCCGGCACATCGAAGCGGCCGAAATCGCGGATGTCGCCGCTAATGAGTCCGCGGCCGGGGTCGGAACTGATTACGCTGGTAGTGGTCTTGCCGTCGGGCAGGGTGACGAGATAGGTACGCGGCTCGACATTGCCCGGCTGCATTTCGTTCAAGAACGGAAAAGGCGGGCGCGGCGTGGAGACGAAAATGTTGACGAACGGCTGCGCACCGGGCAGCGGTCCGCGTTGCGGTACATTCAAGAAGCGCGCGTCGCTGTTGCGCGTCTGCGTCGGGCCGCCGTGGCAGCTCGTGCAGAATTTCTCGAACGTGGTCTTGCCCGCTTGTTCAAGCGGCGTGAGATCCGGCGTCGGATCGGGCAGCGGCGCGCCGTGCTCGAGCGCTTTGGCGAGCTTGCGCGCACCGTGGGAAGAGAACAGATGACGCTGAAAATCGCTCACGCGCTCGAGGATCTTGTCCTTCGGCCCGCGCGTGACTTCCGAGTGCGACTGCATCGCTGAAAGCGCTTGCTGCTCCAGCGTCGTTTCCCTGCCGTCGTTCTGATACGGCGCGGTGAACGCCGCGTTGGCCACACTCGGCACGGCGCGCCATAGCGCAACGCTGGTCGCCTTGGGATCATCGGCCAGCCTCACGTTGGGTGCTAGCGGCACCACCACGCGCACTAGTGCCTTGGTGCGCAGCGTGGTGAAGTCTTGCTTGAAATCGTCGGCGTCGATGGAGCGAAACAGCGGGTCGTCCGCGCCGGGGTCATACTTGCGCCGCTCTTGCAGTGCTCGGTAGCGCGCTTCCACCGTCGCCGGCGTCAGGCCGAAGTTGTCTTCGGGGCGGTGGCAAGTTGCGCACGAGCGACCGTTGCCGTGCTTGTGCGGTTTGAAGAACTCAATGGCGTCCTTGAGCTTGCCGTCATACACCAAGCGCGGTGCCGAATGTGGCGACGCGGTCGCGGCGTCTTGCGCGGTCGCGACCAATTCCGTCGCTGCTCGCGTTGCCGTATCCGGCGTATCCGCGCTGACCGAGCCGGCTAGCAGCAGCAGCGCAAGACCCAACTTGAAAGACGTTTGCATAAGTGCGTACCTGTTAGGAAGTGTGTGGAAGAAAGTGCCCCACAATTGGAAGTTCCACCAAGAAAGCTTTGATGCGGTGCACTGACGTCGCCTCGGCGATTGCTCAGTCGCTGACTGTGGGAGTTGGTACGGCCGCAGGGAATTTCCGGCCGAGTGTGAGGACATTGGCGCACCGTACCTACCTCAACGCTCACCATCCATTGGCGAGTGGGTGGCGCCGCGCCCAAGCGGTTTGAGCTGGGTTGCGAATACATGGCGTGCGACGCGCCGGCCCTGAGCCAGCCCGGCATCCATGCCATTGCGGAAGTGAATGCCGCAGAAGATGCGTGATATCCCTTCCTCCGCAGCGGCGGCGCTGAAGCGCTGATACGTGCGGCGCACACCGGGCAGTGTTGGGCTATCGATAGTGAACGTGTGCCGATCGCCGAGTGTTAGCGCCAGCACCTTGGCCGCTGCGGCGCCCGTGACCGCATGGGTCGAGTTGTGTTCCGGAAACGGCGGCGTAGCGCACAGCGGCTCCCACGCGGAGTCGCCGCGTGTGAAGTAGTTGCCGTCGTGATCGCCGGCGCGAATCGCCGTGATGGGGCGCCAATAGTTGAAGTGAAACTTCGTCTCTGCGCTCGCGATCACGCCGTCGGCCATGGCGATGCCAAGCAACGCTAGGGTGCGCGCCGCGCGCCATTCATCGGCAGACACATCCGTTAGCACTTTGCGCGCTGCGCCGTGCCACTCTTTGGCGATGACATCGAACCAAAAGCGCGCGGTCTCGGTTTGTTCGGCGCTGCGTAGGGTGCTGCGCGCGGAGCCGAACTCCTGCACTTCTCCGTAGTCTTTCGCATAGCGCGGACTGGCTATCGCAAAAGGAGCCGGCGAGCGAAACTGCGCGCTGCCGCTCAGCGCGAACGGCGCGAGTTCGCCCCAACCGGCTAACACCACGATGTTAGCGGGCGGTGTCGGCTGATACACCCCCGGTCGGGCCGGCCCGGGCACGTAGGGCTTGCCTAGCGCCCCCGCCAGATCTTCGCTGCCACGGCGCGCAAGGATCGCAGCCGCAGCGGCCTGGCCGGTTGCGATGCCCGCGCGCGTGCCGGCGCCGTCGGGTAGTGCAGCGAGCCGGGCAGCGTAGCGCGCCTCGATCTGCGCGGCAGCTGCGGGCAGCATGCGCACCAGGGTATCGCGGGCAGCGGCCGCCACTGCGGCAGGCAGCGAAGCCCCGGGTGCGTGGCCGGCGTACGCGTACGGTTCATAGCGCCGCTCGATGGCGTTGAGGGCATCATGAACCGCGATCTGCACGATTGCCAAGGTATGAGTCTGAATCGGCGGCAGGCTGGTGCTGACGAGTTCGGCCGCGAAGTTGTTCCATTCGAACACTTCCGTTGCACGCCCGGCGCCTGCGCGTTCGGATGTTGAACCGGCGTGCGATTGAAGCGCGGCGCACGCAAGGGCGGCAACGAAAGTTGCAAGCACGCGCGATAGCCACTGCGGCATTGCTCGCGATTGCGTTACGGCGCGGGCGGTATAACGGTCCTGCGGGCTGCGCGCAGCCATTTGTTGCTCGATGTGCATCTCGTTACTCCTTACAAGAGAGGTGTGCTTGTAAGGTAGCCACGCACCTTGGCGCCATCAATTCCGCACATGCGCCCAGCCTTGTGCAGAAATGCACGGCGGCGGCGTAAAATCAAAACGTGAGCAAGCGCAGCGAGTTGGACTGGAACGACTTGCGCTACTTCATCGAAGCAGCGCAAGCGAAGAGCTTGGCGGGCACGGCGCGTGCGCTCGGCGTGGAGCACACCACCGTTGGACGGCGCCTGAATGCGCTTGAACGAGCCTTGGGCGCGCCGGTTTTCATTCGCGGGCCGGATGGCTTGCGGCTCACCGCTCTCGCCGAACGGCTGCTGCCGCTCGGCGAGGAAGTGCTGCGCGCCGTGCGCGCGTTCGAGGATGCCGTCGCGAGCGACAATGTCAAAGTGCGTCTAGCCGTCCCGTCCGGATTCACTGCGCTCATCACGCAACACCTTACGCGCTTGCGGCGCGATGCGCCGGAGGTCTCGCTTGAATTGTTGAGCGGCAGCAAGCCGGTCGACTTGAAGAAGGGCGAAGCGGAGCTGGCCTTGCGGCTTGGTCCGATCACCGACCTGGATCTGGTTGCGCAGAACGTGGGCGATGCCGGTTGGGCGCTGTACGCCGCGGAAACCTACCTTGCGCGCCGCGGCGCACCGCCAGACCCGCGACATCTATCGGGTCACGAGGTCATCGGTTACGACGAGGGCCTGGCCTCGGTGCCTGGAGCGAAGTGGCTCGAAACCCACGCGATGGGCGCTAGCACTGTGCTGCGCAGCCGCGAGATGACCGATATGGTTGCCGCCGCCGAGAGTGGGCTCGGTCTTGCTGTGCTGCCCTGCGTGTTGGGTGAAGCGGCATCCGGTCTCAAGCGCCTCAGCGAGGAAGTGCTTGGCACGCGCAGAGTGTCGCTCGTCTATCGCCGCGAGATGATGCGTGTGGCCCCCGTGCGCGCCGTGATCAACTTCGTAGCAAGCGTGATGCGCGAGCACGCGGGCGTGCTAAGCGGAATCGTTGTTCGCTCCGACGCGCTCGCCGGCAGAGCGGGAAAAGCGCGCTCTGCCTTTAACGGACCGTCGGGATGATCCTCTGCCGGAGGCGCCGGTGGCGGCTTGATGCTGAGACCTTCAGAGCTAAATGGCGGGGTTTCTTCAATGGTAATTGGCGCTATGCTGCTCCGATGACGAGGGTGCTGCGGGCCGCTTCGACAACATCATCGGTTATCACCGACAGGCCATTGATTTTGAGGATGCGCTCGATTTGCACGAACAAGCGGTGAAGAAGACGGAAGTTGCCGCCCGTGATGCGGGCAATCGAGGCGATTGCCTGTGTATCGGTGAAGTCGGCTTCGTCGAGCGTGAGGCCGAGTTTGCGCCAATGCCGCGTCAAAACGAAGGAGAGTTCATGGCCCTGCAAGGGCCGGTAGTGATGGGCAAAATCGACACGGCTGTAGAGTTGTGGATAGCGCGATAGACGCTTCTCCATGCCCGGCATACCGATCAGAATAACGCCCACACCTCTGCGGTCAAAGATGTCGCGGATGTATTCAAGAGCGGTCATTGACAGGCGCTCGGCTTCATCGAAGATCACATCTCTATGTAGAACTCATCGTGTGTGATGATCCGTGGGCCTCTAATGTGGCGATGCAGATGTTCCTAGATGCACGTATCAACTCTATCAATGTGATCACCGAGCGTATCTTTCAGATCGCGCAAGGTACCCAGTACGGTTGGGGTTGCACGACGCAATCTTAAGGAGGAGAAGGAAAATTGTCAGTAGAGGACGCGATCGCTGTTGCGGCGGCTTGCGCTCCCATCCTTAGGAATACGTTCAATGTTTCGGCGCGGGAATTGGGCCGAGCGCGGTTTCCAACTCCAATGCAAGCGCTAAGAGGTTTCGATCGGACTGCACTGCAGCGTTAAATTCAAGACCAATCGGCAACCCGTCGTTTGTAAGTCCTATCGGCAAAGATAAAGCCGGGAGTCCGGCGCAGCTTGCTGAGTAGATGTTGCGCGAGAATATCCGAGCGGTTCGATATTTTTTCCCATTGTGTTCAGTTTCGGGTTCTTCTCCGATGGGGCGGGCAACCAGAGGTGTCGTGGGGAAAACCATGGCATCGAGTTCATGGCTACGAAAGTACTCTCGCATCGCTGCTTGCAATGCGGGCCGATGCGTCTTAAGCGCCGCCGCATAGATCTCAGCGGGCGGCTTCTTTGGGGCGTTCGGCACCGCAAATAATTCGAATGCAGCTCTAGTATTGTCGCCCATTTGCGCAAGGAGATCGGCGAACGTCAGCCCGACTTCATTGGCTTTAAGGTAGGCCTCGATACTTGCGACCACCTCGCTCAGGATGATCGGCCCAACGCTCGCATCAATCAGTTTCGCAATATCAGGGACATCGGCTTCGATCAATATGGCTCCTGCGTCCCTAAGACGTTCGAGCGCACCATGTGCAATCTGATCCAGTCCTCCCTCCAAGTCCTCCCAATAGTAGGTGCGAGGAACTCCGAGTCGCGCGCCTTTGAGGGCGACGGCAGGTTTGACTCCCGGTTCGTTGCTTACAACAGAATCAAACAACAACAGATCCTTAACCGTGCGTGCCTGTGGGCCGAGCGTGTCGAACTTTGCGGTAATTGGAATCACTCCCTGAGATGAATAGCGTCCGACCGAAGGGCGGAAGCCTACGACACCACACAAGGCGGCCGGTATTCGTACAGAGCCCGCCGTGTCCGCCGCAACCCCCATCGGGGCCATGCGAGTCGCAACAGCGACGGCTGTACCTCCACTGCTTCCGCCGGGAATGCGAGACCGGTCGTACGGGTTACGCACCGGCCCATACACCAAATTGTTGCTGGTGACTCCGAAGGACAGTTCGTGTAGGTTTGTCTTACCGAGTAAAATTGCTCCCGCATCGAATAAGGATTGCACCACGGGAGCGTTGGCCTTAGGTCGAAAGTTGCGCAACGCCCGAGTACCACCAGTCGTTGGCAGGTCTATTGTGTTCACGCTGTCCTTGATCGGGATCGGTAATCCGTGCAAAGCTCCTAGACGCAAACCTGCAGCGCGGCGCTTATCCGCTTCCCTCGCAGCCTCGATCACTCTCTGAGCGTCAAGTGAGATCCAAATGTTGAGATCCACATGCCTGTGGCATTGCTCAAGAAGCGCAGCAGCGTAACTTTCTGCACTCATGTCTCCCGCCCGCATTGCCTCGACTGCGTCGACTGCTGTCAATTCGAACAAACGCGCATCAGACTGGCGATCTGTATGTGCTGACCTAGGACGAGTAACAGAGGTGCTCGCGATGAGCGTTGCTGCACATTGCAGAAAACGTCTTCTATTGGTGTGTTGAAAACTCATACTCCCAACTCTCCATTCGCCATGTGCTCCTATAGCATTTTACTGCGCCAAATAGCGCTGAAGATTTCCCGCCATTTAGCTCTGAAGATCACATGGTGCCGCAATGCACTTTGACGTAGTTTCGGGCAAGTACCACGCGCAGACTATACTTTCTACTCTATAACTTCTAAAATCAGTGCGGCAAACATTCTGAAAATAATAGTTAGGCGAGTATCGAACTAATTCGAACTGATCTGATACTCCTTGGGCAGCAACACCCACATCTTGCCGCGCTGTTTCATTACCCCAGCCTGATCGCCGGCCGCATCGCCAAATCCCCAGAAGAAATCCGCGCGCACGCCGCCATTGATGGCGCCGCCGGTGTCTTGCGCGAGCACGATGCGGTTGAGCACTTGCTGCGAGCTGGGATAAGTGGTCGACAAATAAACCGGCACGCCGAGTGGAATCACGCGCGGGTCGACGGCGATGCTGCGCTCCGCGGTGAGCGGTACGCCGAGTGTGCCGATCGGCCCGGTGAGTTCGCGTGGCAGTTCTTTGAAGAACACGTAGCTCGGATTCTCGTTGAGATAAGTATTGACCTTGTCCGGGTTCTTGCGCGCCCAAGCCTTGATGCCTTGCATGGAAGTTTGCCCCAGTCTCAACTCGCCGCGCTCCATCAAGACGCGCGCAACGGATTTGAACGGATGACCGTTCTGGTCGGCGTAGCCGATGCGCATGCGCTCGCCGTTTTCGAACTGAACTTGGCCCGAGCCTTGGATGTGCAGAAAAAATACCTCGACCACGTCATCGACCCACACCAGCTCGCGCCCTTTCAACGCTGTGCCGTCGCTCTCGATGGCGGCGCGGCTGTGGTAGGGGACAATCTTGTTGCCGATCAAGCGGCCGCGCAAGCGCTTGTTCTTCAGTTCTGGATAAACGTCGCTCAAATCGATAGTGATCAAATCGTCCGGCGCGCCGTAAAGCGGGTAGCGATAGCGTGCGCTTGGCGTGCGGCTGCCGCGCAAAAGCGGTTCGTAGTAACCGGTCACCAAGCCGTTATCGGAACCGTCGGCGTTGATCACCTGGTGCGGCACGAAGTTCTGCTCGAAGAACTTGGTGATGACGCTTGTCGCGGCGGTGACCGGCACGGCGGAGGCAAGGCCGCAAACTTGCTGCCACTCGCGCTGCGTACGCAGCGCGCCGCAACTCTTGAGGAACGCGCTCCACGCCATCGCCGGATTGTCGCCGCCCCAACCCGGCAGGTCGCGCCAGGTGCCGGGCACCAGACTGCCGCGCTTTTCCTCCGCTGGTGCTGGGGCAACGATGACGTCGGCCGCGGGTACCAGTTCCTCCGCCGGGCAGTCGGGGTTGGCGGTTGTGTTCTGCGTGCTGACTGCCGCGCCCGCGCGCACCGCCGCGATGGGCGGGTTGGCCGCCGTGGGCGGATCGCTCGGTGTGGCGCCGACCATCGCGACGGCGCACATTGCGCCCAACATCGCTAGCGTAAGGTATTCGCGTGACAGTGACATGGTAAGACCTCGGTGTGCAGCGAGGATGGATCGAATTTACTAGAATATGCCACCCACGGCAACGCGCGGCACCATCACTCATGACTTGGGTCTTCCTCGAAGCGGGCATCGCCTTGGCGTTGGCGATTTTTATCGTTTGGTGGACGCTGACCCCGTCTAAGGACAAAG
>CAZAWU010000038.1:3389-12481 GCA_964488915.1 uncultured Burkholderiales bacterium | reverse complement strand
AAGGACAAGGACAAGCAGGACTAATCAGGGCGTGCGCTGACGCTGCATGCGAAGCGGACGCGCTGATGCTGGAGGGCGAGCGGTGCAAGCTTCGGCCTGGCCGTCTTCGCAGCCGGTTCGATGCTCGACGGCGCCGAGCGCGCAGACCTGCCATCGTTCGATGAGTCCAGGCTAGTCTGCGCGCATCGGCGTTCGCCGAGATGTTGCTACTGCACCGTGAGCGCGCTGCTGGTCGCGATCGGCGTCCAGCTACTGGAAGCGTGCATGCGGAATTCATAAGTGCCCGGCGTCAGAGTCGCAGGCAATGGGAATGCGCAACTTCCGCTCGTGCGCGTGACGCTCGCTGTTTGCGAGCAGCTCACATACATCCAATTGCCGTTGTGCGCTTGGTCCGAAGCGCCGGGTACATACAAGCCGATCCAGTTGGTCGGGCTGGCACTGACGATGCCGCTCCAGCTCACGGTGACGCTGCTGCCGCGCGCCGCCGTTGTCGGTGTGACGCTGATCGTCGTGCCGCCCGTGCCGCCACCACCACCACCGGTAATGGTAAGCGGCCCGCTCGTGGCGATCATGCTCCAGCTTGCCGGAGCGTGCAGGCGCATCTCGTAAGTGCCTGCGGCCAAATTGCTCGGCAACGGGAACGTGCACGAGCCGCTTGAGCGCGTGATAGTGGCGGTCTGAGTGCAACTGACGTACATCCAGTTGCCGTTGTGCGCCTGCGAGCTCGCGCCAGGTGTGTAGAGTCCGATCCAATTGGTTGGGCTGGCGTTGGTAATGCCGTTCCAATTGACGGTGACGCTCCCGCCGGCCGCCGCGCTGGTTGGGGTGACGCTGATCGATGGTCCGCCCGTGCCGCCGCCACCGCCCCCGGTAATGGTGAGCGGCCCGCTTGTGGCGATCATGCTCCAGCTCGCTGGAGCGTGCAGGCGCATCTCGTAAGTGCCTGCGGTCAAATTGCTCGGCAGCGGGAAAGTGCAGGAGCCGCTTGAGCGCGTGATAGTGGCGGTCTGAGTGCAGCTGACGTACATCCAGTTGCCGTTGTGCGCCTGCGAGCTCGCGCCAGGCGCGTACAGTCCGATCCAGTTGGTTGGACTGGCGTTGGTAATGCCGCTCCAATTGACGGTGACGCTCCCGCCGGCCGCGGCGCTGGTTGGTGTGACGCTGATCGATGGTCCGCTCGTGCCGCCGCCACCGCCGCCGGTGCCGGCGCCGATGCACGCGGCCGCGGCGATAACCGGCGCCATCTGCGACAAGCTGCAAGACGAAAAGGTATTGCTGCTGCTGCTGACCGACGGATTCATGATGAAACCGCTCGGCGTGGTGGCGCAGGTCGAGCCGGACTGATTGTCGTGCGGCGCGCCGAAATTGTGGCCGATCTCGTGCGCGATGATGATCGCGCCCGCCGTACCGACATTGCTCTGCTGGCTCACGCCGACACCGTAGCGCGCGCTGCACAGCGAGCGCAGGTAAGCGATGCCGACCGTGCTGCCGTCGAGGTCACGGTTAGTGAGCAGGTGGGCAAGACCGGGGTTGGTGAAACTGCCCGATGAGGCGTAAGCGCCGAACTGGCTGAGCAGCGTGCTCGGCGCTGTCGAAGTGAGCGTGCCGTTGCTGCCGAGCGGCAGCACCGAGGCGAGCCGCAGCTCCACGCCGACTTGCCCCGAGTAGATGCCGTCGACGACGTTCATGCGCGCCGCCACCGCCGCTTGTGGATCGGCGCTGTTGGCTTGCACGAACAGCGTGTCGGCTACCACGGCGATGGACAATTGCTTGGCCGCGGCGGGTAGCGCGATGCCGTCCTGGGCTTGCGGTAGCGCTTGCGCGCGGCTCTTCAACTCTTTGACCAGAGCGTCGTAATCGATCAGCGATTGACCGTTTGCATCGAGCGCGCATTGCGCGTTCATCACGGCGTCTTTCAGCCTGTAGATCAGGGGTTGCCGCCGCTGGCTCGGCCGTAAGTTTGCGGCAGTGGCGATATCTTCCGCCGCGTCTATGACGAAAATTTCCTTGCCGTCCCAGATCATCCCGGATAGTTTGTCGCCGATCTGATTGATGCGCGCCCATGAATCGCTACTGCCGGCCAGGCGCCCGCGGTAGAGCTTGACGCGCTGCTCGAGCTGCGCTTTGGTAGTGAGATCGAGATCGTCCGTCAAGCGCTCGTTGCGCTCGAGCTCGATGTTGAAGCTCCGCCCGTACGCTCGAAATGCCAGCGTTGCTTGCTCGCTGCGCCGAGCACCGAGATCATCGGGGCTGACCGTGGCGGGTGATTTCGACTTGATCGCAAGGCCGGAGAGCGCTTGCGAGCGCTTGATGCTCAGGTTGTTGGCTGCGTCGGCATCGGCGGCAAAGCCAGTGCCGCCTAGCGCCATGACTGCTGTCACGGCGCACATACGAATGCTCTTCATTGGTTCCTCTTCCTCTCTGTGTTGCCGCGCCACGACAAGAGGCGCGGCTATGGAATAGGAGGCAACAAACGTGCCCGCCGCCATAGCGGCAGGGGCGGCAAGTTCACGGCGCGCCGATCTTGTAGCCGGGAGACGACTGGTTTTGGCCATGGCGGAGCCAACTCATTGAATTTTCATTCTGTGATCGTGTCTCCATCCGGCAACAAACTACTGCACGGTGAGTGCACTACTGGTAGCGATAGCACTCCAACTGGCGGGTGCATGCAGACGCAGTTCGTAGTTGCCCGGGCTCAGGGTGGCAGGTAAGGGAAAGGCGCAACTGCCGCTGGCGCGCGTGACGCTCGCGGTTTTGGTGCAGCTGACGTACATCCAGTTGCCGTTGTGCGCTTGCGCCGCGGCGCCAGGCGGGTAGAGTCCGATCCAGTTCGTCGGCGCGGCGCCAACGATCCCGCTCCAACTTACCGTAACGCTGGCGCCGCGTGACGCGGCGGACGCGTTGACGCTCAGCGTCAGAGGCTGCGGCGTGGCGCCGCTCACCGTCAGCGGGTTACTGGTGGCGATCGTGGTCCAGCTGGCTGGCGCGTGCAAGCGAAGCTGATAGATGCCGGCGGTCAAGTTGCCGGGCAGTGGGAACATGCAGCTTCCGCTGCTGCGCGCGAGCGCGGCGCTTTGCGTGCAGCTCACGTACATCCAATTACCATTGTGCGCGGTGGATGGGGCGCCGGGCGTATACAGGCCGATCCAGTTGGTCGGCGCGGCAGCGGCGATGCCGCCCCAAGTAACGGTTACACTGGAGCCGGCGTTCGCGCTCAGCGGGGCGACGCTGAGGCTCAGCGGCTGCGGTGCAGAGCCGCTGACGCTGAGCGCGGCAGTCGCGATCGCGGTCCAACTAGCAGCGGCGTGCAAGCGCATCTCGTACAACCCCATGGCCAGATTGCCCGGCAGCGCGAACGAGCAGCTGCCGCCGGCGCGTGCGTCCGTCGCAGTCTTGGTGCAGCTGACGTACATCCAGTTGCCGTTGTGCGCGGTGGATGCCGCGCCGGGCGTGTACAAGCCGATCCAATTGGTCGGCGCGGCGCCGGCGATACCGCTCCAGGCGACTGTAACGCTGCTGCCCGCGGCCGCGTTTGCCGGCGTCACGCTCAGCGTGGCGCCGCCACCACCTCCGCCACTTCCGCCGCCGGCGCCATACTCAAATGCGCCGGGGTCTGGAACGCTGCCCTGCGGACGGGCGCGTCCGTCGAAATCCCGCGCTACCGCAGCGAGAGCTTTGCCTTTGTCGATGGCGGCGCTGCCGGCCGCTAACCGATAGTTGCCCGCGGCGGCATCGACGAAGCCGGGGGCCCCGCTGGTGGGCGCGCTATCGGTTGTACCCAGCACGATCGGCGGCGCGGGTGCGTAGAAGTTGTTGGCGATGGTGACGTTCTGCGCGCGCGCGCCCTTTTGCACGTGCGCAGTCTGATACCAAGTGCAGTTCGCGTGGCAATTGGCGTTTGCGCTCTGATCGAACAAGTTGTTGGCAATGTCTACGCCGAGAACGCTGAGTTCGTCGTAAATCGTCACGCCTTGACGGCCGTTTTGATAGAAGGTGTTGTGATAGATCTTGGTGTTGCGCACGTTCGCGCCGATGGCGATGCCGGCGAAATTGTTGGCGACGAAGATGTTGTTGCGGATGGTGACGCCGTCGACGTGGTTGCCGAGGCCGTCTTCGTCGCCCATTGCGACAATCAAACCTGAGCGTTCGGGCGCGGCGGCGAGCATGTTGCCCTCCACCAGCACGTTGGCGATCACGCGTTGGAAGTCATTGGCGCTGCGGCGCTGATCGAAAATGTGAATGTTGTAACCTGGTGCGCCGCGCCCGATGTTGTACAGCAGCTTCAAGTTGCTGCCGTGCGAAATGTAGTAGCAATGACCCTGCGTACCGACGCTGCTGGCGGTGACGTTGCAGTCGTTTCCCGCTAGGACGATGTCGTCGCCGTGGGTGCCGATCGCATCCCAGCTGATGGTGCCGCGAAACGTGCTGTTGTAGACGCGCTGGCCGCGCAAATGCTCCTTGCCCACGACAATCGATTTACCGTTGGTAAAGCTGAAACCAGAGAAGGTGATGTAGTTGGCGTCGACAATCACCGGGCGGTTCACCAATGCGAACACCGGCGTCTCGCCAGGGTAGTTGCGAATGATCTTTGGTTTGCCGGCTTCGCCTGAGTGACCGTGCTCGTGGCGAATCCAGATTTCGTCGTCGTTCAAGTTGCCGCCGCGCACTAGCAGTGCATCGCCGGCTCGCATGACATTGGTGGTGACGTGCTGGATGGTGGCGCACGGCGCGCCGAGCGAACAAGCAGCGCTATCGCTGCCCGCGGGTGCGACGTAGTAGATCTTGCCCGCCGTCGGCGCGAAGCCATGATCGGTGTTGGAGTTGACTGCGCCTACCGAAACGACCACTGCTCCGCCGCTCGTGTTTGCAGCCGGCTGTACAACGACCATGTCGAGCGCGCTGTTGTGGGCATTGTTTTGTCCCCAGATGAGATAAGCAGCGACTTCGACGCCGCCGATGGTGACTTTCGAGCTGCCGCGTGTGGCGCCGAAGCCTCTGCCGAAAATACTGATCGGCACGCCATGGCCGCCCGGCCCACCGGCTACAGGGCCGGCGTCGACATCGGTGAACAACACGGCTGGCGCTTCCGCGCCGATAGCCGCAGGCACGTCCAGCAAAGCAGCGTGGAGCATCAACGCGGACATCACCCGCGTGCAGTGTTTGATCATGCACACTCTCCCGGCGCAATCGCAACGCGTGCACGCGTCGCGACACATCAGTGCGCGACCGGCGCGGTTGCACTCGCAGTACTAGGCATTTCAAGGGATCGATCGACCTGAAGCAGAACTGCCTCAGGGTGTTCTTCTGGTGCGCAATGCTGCATTAACTTTGCGCGCCGCGCAAGCGCGGTGATCCAATGCTTCGTGCGCGCGCACCGATGTCAAATGGTTGCGATGTTCAGTATACCTTCTGGAGAATACGCTGAACAATGAATATCAATACCATCTCAAAGGGTATAATGGTGACGGTATAGGCTTAGTGCAACGCGCTCGGCACGCTCAATACGAACTCGGGAATCGGTGCCTCGAACTTGGTGCCATCTTCCGCGACCATCTGGTAGCTACCGCGCATGGTTCCCACCGGCGTCGCGAGCGATGAGCCACTGGTGTATTCGTGGCTCTCACCCGGCTTGAGCGTCGGCTGCTCGCCGATAACACCGAGACCGCGCACTTCCTGAACTTTGTTCTCGGCGTCGGTAATGATCCAGTGCCGGCTGATGAGTCGCGCGCTCACGCTGCCGGTGTTGCGGATCGTGACGCGATAGGCAAACACGAATTGATTGTTCTCCGGACTCGATT
Organism: uncultured Burkholderiales bacterium; assembly: GCA_964488915.1. Classification (GTDB taxonomy): domain Bacteria; phylum Pseudomonadota; class Gammaproteobacteria; order Burkholderiales; family JALYOK01; genus CADEHE01. Next base: position 6,683 of record CAZAWU010000038.1, on the reverse strand, counting down.
GTTCCGGTAAGAAGCGCGCAACCGCACGCACGGTGATTTGATACTTTTCGCTGTTGGGCATGCGGCTATTCTAAAGGCATGTGGCGTTTGCGCAACGTTGCCGCGGGCAACAGCACGGATATCGTTGCTTACGCGTGCGGCTAAGGACGCAAAACATCTGGCCGCAGGTGCCGTGCGTTAGAATGACAAGCGCTGCACTTGGTGAATCGCCGTGAATACCTATCGCATTGCTCCAAGCATCTTGTCTGCCGACTTCGCGCGCCTCGGTGAAGAGGTGCGCGCCGTGGTCGATGCTGGCGCGGATATCATCCATTTCGATGTGATGGACAATCACTACGTGCCCAACCTCACTATTGGGCCGCTGGTGTGTGAAGCGATTCGCCCGCATACCAAAGCGCCGATCGATGTCCACTTGATGGTCAAGCCGGTGGATCGCATCGTGCCCGACTTTGCCAAGGCCGGCGCGAATATCATCAGTTTCCATCCGGAAGCCTCGGAACACATCGACCGCACCATTCAGTTGATCAAAGATAACGGCTGCAAGGCCGGGCTGGTGTTTAACCCCGCCACACCGCTGCACTACCTTGACCACGTGATCGACAAGCTCGACCTCGTGCTGATCATGTCGGTCAATCCCGGATTCGGCGGGCAAAAGTTCATCGCCGAGGCGCTCAACAAATTGCGCGCGGTGCGCAAGCGTATCAATGCCGTCGCGCAGGAGTCCGGGCGAGAGGTGTGGCTCGAAGTCGACGGCGGCGTGAAGACCGATAACATCGCCTCGATTGCGCGGGCGGGCGCGGACACGTTCGTAGCGGGTTCGGCGATATTCGGCAGCGGTGACTACCGCGCCACGGTGGCGGCGATGCGCAGCGCGTTGGCCGGAGCCGGCGGGCACTAGCCCCGCTGCCGTCAGCGCCGCATCGAGATAGCCGCCGGATGCTGCGTTTCTCCGTCGCAGTCGTTGCCTTCGACTTGGACGGCACTTTGCTGGAAACCGGGCCGGACTTGGCCGCCGCCGCCAATCGCATGCTAGGCGACTTGGGTTTGCGTGAGCAGGACGAAGCGGCGTTGATCGCGTTTATCGGACACGGCATCGCCAATCTGGTGCGCCGTGCACTCGAGGCCGCAAGCGGCAACCAGCCCGACGCAGCGATGATCGAACGCGCCACACAGCGTTTCCGTGCTCACTACCGCCAGCATTTGTGCGTACGCACGCGACCGTATCCAGGCGTCGACGCCTGCTTAAGCAATTTGCGCGCACGCGGCATGCGCCGCGCTTGCATCACCAACAAGTCGGAAGAGTTCGCACGGCCCTTACTCGCGCAAACCAATCTGGCGAAAGATATCGAACTGCTCATCGGCGGTGACACGCTGCCTAACAAAAAGCCCGACGCGCAGCCGTTACTGTACGCGGCGCAGCACTTCGGCATCGAGGCGTCGCGCTTGTTGCTGGTCGGCGATTCTGTGGTTGATGTGCAGGCGGCCCGCGCAGCCGGCGCGCCGGTGGTGTTAGTGTCTTACGGTTACAGCGGCGGCGTGCCGGCACACACACTCGGCGCGGACCTGGTAATCGACAGGCTTGATGAAGTCCCCCGGTTTCTGCAACAATGACGCTCCTTCTCAATCGTCCAGTCTAGGCAGCAGCGATGCATCTCTTGGAAGCACGCGTACTCGGTGAGCGATGGCGGTAGTGAGTTCGCGCAGTTGGCTGCGCGTCTCAGTTTTCCCCATTGCTATGAGTTGCGTATTTTCCGGAGATCATCATGACTGAAACGCAGTTTCATGCGCTAGCAGCGCAAGGCTTTAACCTCATTCCCCTGACGTTGGAGACTTTGGCGGATCTCGACACGCCCTTGTCCGCCTACGTCAAGCTGGCCGATCAACCGTTCTCCTATTTGCTCGAATCGGTTCAAGGCGGCGAACGCTTCGGACGCTATTCCTTCATCGGTCTATCGGCGGCGACGCGTATTTACGTTTTCGGCCATCGCCTGCAAGTCATCACCGGTGATTTCGTTGCGGAAGAGCGCGAAGAGCAGGACCCGCTCGGCTTCGTCGACGCCTACTTAAAACGCTTCAAGGTGGCCGAAGTGCCTGGTTTGCCGCGCTTCTGCGGCGGATTAGTGGGCTATTTCTCCTACGACACCATCCGTTACGTCGAACCGCATCTCGCCAAAACAGCACGTCCCGACCCTTTGGGCGTGCCCGATGTCTTACTGTTGCTTTCTACTGAATTGGTGGTTCTGGACAATCTCTCCGGCAAGCTGCACCTGATTGTCTATGCCGATCCGCGCGTGCCCAATAGCTATACGGTGGCGCAAGCGCGCTTGCAGCAACTGCGCGACAGACTGCGCCAGCATGCCACCGCGACCAGCGCGCGCGTGAGCACTAGCGCGGAGGCGCGTTCCGAGTTCGGCGAGCAAGCTTTCAAGGATGCCGTGGCGCGCGCCAAGCAGTACATCTTCGATGGGGACATCTTTCAGGTGGTGCTGAGTCAACGCTTGAGTCAAGCGTTTCCCGCTTCGCCGCTCTCCCTGTACCGGGCGCTGCGCACGCTCAATCCGTCGCCCTATATGTTCTACTACAACTTCCGCGATTTCCACGTCGTTGGCGCCTCGCCTGAGATCCTGGTGCGCCTGGAGCGCGACAGCGTCACCGTGCGTCCCATCGCTGGTACGCGCAAGCGCGGCAAGACCGCCGCTGAAGACAGAGCGCTGGAAGAAGACCTGCTGGCCGATCCGAAGGAGCTGGCTGAGCACGTCATGCTCATGGATTTAGGGCGCAACGACATCGGCCGCATCGCTCAGATCGGCAGCGTACGTGTCACGGAGCAAATGGTCATCGAGCGCTACTCGCACGTTATGCACATCGTGTCGAATGTCGAGGCTAAACTCAAACCCGAGTTGAGCGCGATAGACGTGCTGCGCGCGACCTTTCCCGCCGGCACGGTTTCGGGGGCACCCAAAGTGCGGGCGATGGAGATCATTGACGAACTCGAGCCCAGCAAACGCGGGGTGTACGCGGGCGCGGTCGGCTACATCGGTTTCAACGGTGATATGGACTTGGCTATCGCCATCCGCACGGCAGTCGTGAAGGACAAGACGCTCTACGTGCAGGCCGGCGCCGGCATTGTCGCCGATTCGGTGCCAGAAAACGAGTGGGCCGAAACGCAGAACAAAGCGCGCGCGCTGCTGCGTGCCGCGGAGATGGCGCTAGCGGGGCTGGATGAGCACGGGTAGCGGCGCCGTGCCTTGCGCAACGCCCGTGTCTCGACCTTGCTCACTGCCGCTGCAAGAA
>CAZAWU010000038.1:0-3289 GCA_964488915.1 uncultured Burkholderiales bacterium | reverse complement strand
AAGCGCCCGGGCCAAAACGGATGCGGCCCGGGGCGCAGCTTGCCGGGGCGCTCGATGTCGAACGCCCACAGGCGGGCTGCACTGGTTTCGGCCACATACAGCGTCGCTTCGTCCGCCGACAAACCGACGCCGTTGGGCGTGTCGATCGGGTGCACGAGTTCCGTGATCGCGCTGCCGTCGGCGCGCGCGTAGTACACGGCGCCGCGGTCGATGGAGCGCCCGCGGCGCTTGCCGAGATCGCTGAAGTAGAAGCCGCCGTGGCGGTCGAACACCAGATCGTTCGGCCCTTTCAGCGGCTCGCCGTTGCACTCGGTGTAGAGTGTCTGCACCGCGCCTGCTTTCAGATCTACCGCTTGGATGCTGCCACCCTTATAGTCAGGCGCGAGCGCATCGCCGGGACGGCGGAATGCACCATGCTGCATCCAAGTGAATCCTCCGTTGTTGCATATATACATGCGCCCGTCCGGACCCATCGCCGCACCGTTCGGGCCGCCGCCGCAATCGGCGATGACGCTGATCTTGCCCTCGGGGCTGACGCGGCTCAGCGTGCGCCGCTCGATCTCGACCAAGATGATTGAACCGTCGGGCATCGCGACCGGTCCTTCGGGAAACTGCAAACCGCGGGAAATCTCTCTCATAGTAGTGGCGTCTTCGCGCGGGCCCTGTTGTGAGCACTGCGCCCAGTTGAATGATTTGTAGATGTTCCCACCAAAATGGCGCTAGCGGAAGCGGGCGATCACGTAAGAGCGAGTCCGGCTTTGGCTGCTTTGTTGCGCAGGGGCACTGGCGAGCGCTGGCGAAGCCTGGTTTAATACCGAGGATGAGACATAGTGCTTTGACGTTTGCCTGCGGATCCGGCGTTTTGGCTCGGAGGGCTGCGCTCGCGCTCGTCGCGTTTGCGCTCGCTGGCGTGGCCTGGGCAGGCTGCGAGGACCCTGGCGATAGCGGCTGCAAGAGCCAGGCGCAGGCGTTACCGTCGCTGACCGCCGCGTTGCAATCGCCGCTCGCGGCGCTGCAAGACTATTTGCGCGAGCGCGGCGCCGACCCGAATAGGCTGACGATGTCCGGTATGGTCGACGTTATGCTCGACTGGTATCGCCTGGCGCCGATGGGCGCGCAAGGCGAGGATCAACTGGTTTTTCGCTATGGAGGCTGGTCGGAAGGTTGCGCCACAGCGTTTAAGTTCAGCTTGCTGCGCCGCATCGCCTCCAGCGGCGACAGCCGTGAACGCCTGGCCGGTATCACCCTGATGTTTGAACCGGGCGGGCAGCAGGAGATTGCGCCGTTCGACACGCACAGCGGAGCCGCCGGCTCGCTGGAAGCCTTTGTCGCCACAATCAAAGGCTCGCCCGCCTATAAGCGGCTCGCTGGCGCCACGCCGATGGCGGTCATGGTCGAAGCGGGCGGGGTGCGCTGACGCTCGTACTGTGCAAGCAGGCCTCGACTATGCTTCGCGAGTCGCGATACCCGTCATAAGCAAACCCTATTACTGATTGCGCGCTGCGCCGCCCTACACTCGGCGCTTGGTGCGATTAACCATCAGAGGTGCCGCTCATGCCACGCCCGAAAGTCATTCTGCAGTTGTATCCGATGCTTCCCGCCGCAGACGAGGAAGACCGCAAGCGCCAGCGTCCGTTGGGGCGCCGCCGTGACCTCTACCACAAGGCGCTGCACGACTGGCTCGACATCATCCGCGCAGCTGAAGAGCTAGGCGTATGGGGTGCGAGCACGATCGAGCATCACCTGCATTCGGAGGGCTATGAGGTCGGCCCCAACCCGGGCATCTTGAATGCCTGGTGGGCCGGGCAGTTCAAGAAGATCAATGTCGGTGCGCTGGGTTATGTGATGGCCACACAAGACCCGATCCGCGTGGCGGAGGAGACAGCAATCCTCGATCACATCACGCAAGGGCGTTACTTCGTCGGCTTCGCGCGCGGCTATCAATCGCGCTGGACTAACACGCTCGGGCAGTTCACCGAAACGCGCGCCACGCTCTCCGACGGCAGCAGCGACGATGAGCGCAACCGAGAAATCTTCGAAGAGCGCGTCGGCATGGTGCTCAAGTGCTGGCAAGAAGATTCCGTGCAGCTAAGCGGCAAGTACTATCAAGCGCCGTACCCGCTCGATACCGGCATCAAAGGCTACCCTGCTTACAAGATCGCGCAAAGCGCGGGCGGGCAGGGCGAAGTCGACGATGGCGGCGCGCTGCGCCGTTTCAGCGTGGTGCCCGCGCCGTACCAGCGCCCGCATCCGCCGGTTTTCGTGGCGGTGGCGCGCAGCGAGCCTTCAGTGCGCTACTGCGCGCGCAACGGCTTTGCCGTCGTGCACTTTTCCAAGGGCGACGGCGTGGCCAAGTACGCGCAGATCTATATCGACGAAGCGGCCAAGCACGGCCGCCAGTTCCGCTTCGGCCAAAAGCAGAATATCTGCCGCTGGCCGCATATCGCCAAGAGCACCGAAGACTATCACCGCAAACTCACGGAATACGATCTCGATATTTACAAGAATTTCTATTCGCCGTTCTTCCCGCAACTGCCGGCGAATGTCGACTGGATACAAAACATGCAGGATTCGGGCCTGTTCCTCGGCGGCACGTTGGAGCAAGCGCGCACGCTGTTCCAGCAAGAGTATGCGAAAGTGCCGAGCGAATACTTGACCCTCATCTGGCACTACGCGCAGCAGCCGAAAGAAGAGGTGATTTGGGAGCTAGAGCAGTTCATGCAGCACATTTGGCCGACGCTCGAAGCAGTGGAACCTTCCCCTGCCGTGGCGCGCGCTGCGTAGCAACCGTTGCGTAGCCCGATCGTAAACAGCGCAGCCCAGCCAGCGGCAGGCGGGGCTGCGCCTATCGATACCGCGCAGTTGCGGCGCGCGCTGGGGAGTTTTGTCACAGGCGTCACCGTCGTGACTACCGTGACGGCGAGCGGTGAGCCGGTCGGATTAACGGTCAATTCCTTCAACGCCGTCTCGCTGTCCCCGCCGCTGGTGTTATGGAGTTTGGCCCTAAGCGCGGCCAGCTTCGGCGCGTTCGAACACGCACCGCATTTCGCCGTGAACGTTTTGGCGCAGGATCAACGCGCGCTAGCCGAGCGCTTCGCGCGCACCGGCGGCGATAAATTCACCGGGATCGCCTGGCGCGCCGGCAATGACGGGCTGCCTCTGCTGGAGGGCAGCGTGGCGTATTTTGTCTGCCGCACTGCAATGCGTTACCCGGGCGGCGATCACGTTATCCTGATCGGCGAAGTGCTAGAGCACGAGCACAGCGAGCGCGCACCGCTAGTCTATGCGC
>CAZAWU010000037.1:18531-24246 GCA_964488915.1 uncultured Burkholderiales bacterium | reverse complement strand
TGTCCCCGCCAGCCGTTGCTGCGGGGCGCTACCCCGCTTTCGCGAAGCTGAAGCGCCCGCGATCGCAGTCCACGCGCACGACGTCCTTGGCCGCGAATTTACCCTCCAAGATCGCCTTCGCCAGCGGATTCTCAATCTGTGCTTGGATCGCGCGCTTAAGCGGACGCGCACCGTAAGTCGGATCGAAGCCGGCTTTCGCCAGTTCCGCCAGCGCGGCATCGCCCACTTCGAGACGCATCTCCATGCGCTCCAAGCGCTTGGTCAAGTAGCCGAGCTGAATCTTGGCGATCGACTGGATGTGCTTGTCGTCCAGAGCATGGAACACCACCACTTCGTCGATGCGGTTGATGAACTCCGGACGGAAATAGTTGCGCACTTCGCCCAGCACGGCGACTTTCACCGCGCCGTAGTCACTGCCCGCCATCTGCTGGATCATCTGCGAACCAAGATTGGATGTCATCACGACCACGGTGTTCTTGAAATCCACCGTGCGGCCTTGCCCGTCGGTCATGCGCCCGTCGTCGAGCACCTGTAGCAGCACGTTGAACACGTCCGGGTGCGCCTTCTCGACTTCATCGAGCAGTATCACCGCATCCGGTTTGCGCCTCACCGCTTCGGTCAAATAGACGCCCTCTTAGTAGCCCTCGTAGCCCGGCTGCGCACCGATCAAACGCGCGACCGAATGCTTCTCCATGAACTCGCTCATGTCGATGCGAATGAGATGCTCCTCCGAGTCGAACATGAACTCCGCCAGCGCCTTGCACAACTCGGTCTTGCCGACACCGGTCGGCCCGAGAAACAAGAATGAACCGTACGGACGATTGGGGTCGGACAGCCCCGCGCGCGAGCGGCGGATGGCATCGCTCACCAAGCGCACCGCTTCGTCTTGACCGACCACGCGCTTGTGCAAGCGATCTTCCATGAGCAGAAGCTTCTCGCGTTCGCCTTGCATCATCTTTGAAACCGGGATGCCGGTGGCGCGCGAAACCACTTCGGCGATCTCTTCCGCGCCCACTTGCGTGCGCAGCAGCTTGGCTTTGCCCGTTCCTTCTTTCGATGCTGCGACCGCTTTGTCCGCCTGCTTCAACTGCGCTTCCAATTGCGGCACGCGGCCGTACTGCAATTCAGAGACTTTCTGCCAATCGCCCTTGCGCTTGGCTGCTTCCATCTCGAGCTTGATTTTTTCCAGCTCTTCCTTGACGTGCTGCGAACCCTGCACCTGCGCCTTCTCGGACTTCCAAATTTCCTCCAAGTCGGCGTACTCGCGCCCGAGCTTGGTGATCTCTTCCTCGATGAGCCCCAAGCGCTTCTTCGACGCTTCGTCCGTTTCCTTCTTGACCGCTTCGCGCTCAATCTTGAGTTGAATCAAACGGCGGTCGAGCTTATCCATCGCCTCCGGCTTGGAGTCGATTTCCATCTTGATGCGCGCGGCGGCCTCGTCGATCAAGTCGATCGCTTTGTCCGGCAGGAAACGGTCGGTGATGTAGCGATTCGACAGTTCCGCCGCCGCGACAATGGCCGGGTCGGTGATGTCGACACCGTGGTGCACTTCGTATTTTTCCTGCAAGCCGCGCAAGATGGCGATGGTGTTCTCCACCGTCGGCTCGTCGACCAGCACTTTCTGGAAACGGCGTTCTAGCGCCGCGTCTTTTTCGATGTACTTGCGGTACTCGTCCAGCGTGGTCGCGCCAACGCAGTGCAGTTCGCCGCGCGCCAGCGCGGGCTTGAGCATGTTGCCGGCGTCGATCGCGCCTTCGGCCTTGCCGGCGCCGACCATAGTGTGCAGCTCGTCGATGAAGACGATGGTTTGACCTTCGTCTTTCGCCAACTCGTTGAGCACCGCTTTCAAGCGTTCTTCGAACTCGCCGCGATACTTTGCGCCAGCCAGCAGCGCCGCCATGTCCAACGAGAGCACGCGCTTGCCTTTGAGCGTTTCCGGCACTTCATCGTTGACGATACGCTGGGCGAGTCCTTCGACGATCGCGGTTTTGCCCACACCGGGCTCGCCGATCAGAACAGGGTTGTTCTTGGTGCGCCGCTGCAGGATTTGAATGACGCGACGGATTTCGTCGTCGCGCCCGATTACAGGGTCGAGCTTGCCGATACGCGCGCGTTCGGTGACATCCACGGTAAACTTTTTCAGCGCCTCGCGCTGGCCTTCGGCCGCTTGCGACTGTACATTCTCGCCGCCGCGCATGGCGTTCACCGCTTGCTCCAAATGCTCACGCGCACCGCCATGCTGTTTGAGCAAGCGCCCGGTTTCGCCCTTGTCTTGCGTCAGGGCGAGCACGAACATCTCGGAGGCGATGAACTGGTCGCCGCGCTTCTGCGCTTCCTTGTCCGTGACGTTGAGAAGACTTGACAGATCGCGTGACACGCCGACCTCGCCGCCATGTCCTTCCACTTTCGGCAGGCGCTCGACGGCTTGGCCGAGCGCGCCGCGCAGTGCCGGCACGTTCACCCCCGCTTTGCTCAACAGCGAGCCTACCCCGCCCTCGGCTTGGTTTAGCAGCGCCAGCAGCAGGTGCTGGGGCTCGATGAACTGATTGTCCTTGCCCACCGCCAGGCTTTGGGCGTCGGCGAAAGCTTCCTGCAGTTTGGTGGTGAATTTGTCAAAGCGCATGCTGGTGACCGCTCGTCATTTCCGTTACCGTGCATATGGTGGGGCCGGCAAGCTTTTCAACGGCTTGCGCCCAAATTCTGCGCCTTGGTCGCCCCGCTCGGCCAGTGTATAGTTGCTTGTCTTCCGTAGAGCTAGTGGGTTAAGTCGATGCGATTGAAGAGCTTAGCGGCTGTGTTAATCGGCCTGGGTGTCGCCACCGCAAATGCGCAGGATGTGGAACAGTTGCGTGCCGAAGCCCGCTCAGTGGCCGGTGGGCTCATGCAAAAACTTGGCGGCGCGCTCAAGAAGGAGATGAGCGAGCGCGGCCCCGAGGGCGCCATTCAAGTCTGTAAGCGGTTGGCGCCCGACATTGCCGCCGAACTATCCAACCAGCACGGCATCAAGATTTCACGCGTTAGCCTCAAACCGCGCAATCCGGTGTTGGGCTGGCCGGATGCCTGGGAGCAAGGCGTGCTCGCCCAATTCGACGCCAAGGCCGCGGCGGGAGACAAGCCGGAAACGCTTGAGCACGCCGAGATCGTCAGCGAACCTGCCGGCAGGTTTTTCCGCTACATGAAGGCGCTCCCGGTGCAGCCTATGTGCCTTGGGTGCCACGGCGATACGCAGAGCATTCCCGCCGCCGTAAAGGAGCAACTCGCCAAGGACTACGCCGCCGACCGCGCGACGGGTTACAGCGCCGGCCAGATCCGCGGCGCCATCACCATCAAGAAACCTTTGTAATACGCGCTCTCCAACCCATGAAAGATCTTCAGGCGCTGGCTTTCGCCGATGTTGCCAGAGCCTTGGCGGAAGATGTCGGCAGCGGCGACCTCACGGCCAGCCTGATCCCCGCCACCGAAACGGGCGAAGCAACGGTCATCAGCCGCGAGCACGCCGTTCTCTGCGGGCAAGCCTGGTTCGATCAAGCGTTCACGCAAATCGATCCGGCGGTAGAAATCAAATGGCTGTGCGCCGAGGGTGCGGCGCTTGATCCCAATCAGATCCTATGCGAGGTGCGCGGCAATGCCCGCGCGCTTCTGACCGGCGAGCGTACCGCGCTCAACTTCCTGCAATTGCTCTCCGGCACAGCGAGCCTCGTACACCGCTACGTGCAAGAGGTGCGCCACACGCGCGCCAAGATCGTCGACACACGCAAGACGTTGCCGGGCCTGCGCCGCGCACAGAAGTACGCGGTAACGGTGGGCGGCGGCACCAATCACCGTATCGGTTTGTTCGACGGTATTTTGATCAAAGAGAATCACATTTTGGCCGCGGGCGGCATTCGCCCGGCATTGGCGCGCGCGTTCGAGATTGCGCCCGCAGGGGTGCCGGTACAAATCGAAGTGGAGAATCTCGCCGACTTGGAAACCGCAATCGCCGCCGATGCCGAGCTAGTCTTGCTGGACAACTTTGATCTCGCCAATTTGAAGCAAGCGGTACAGATGGCCGGCACGCGCGCCGAACTCGAAGCTTCCGGCGGCGTCAACTTGGCCAACGTACGCCTCGTAGCGGAGACCGGCGTGCATCGCATCTCGATTGGCGCGCTAACCAAGAACGCGCGCGCCATAGACCTCTCTATGCGCTTCAAAGCCTGACGGGCGTAAACTTCGCCTGACGCAGACGACTAATCGGATCCATTTTGAGCGGGAGCTTTGCGTGTCAACAAGAGTAAGAATGCGGTGCTGCCGCTTTGCTTTGGTCGTGGCTGCGTTGCTAAGCGGTTGTGCGGCCACCCCCGGCCGCGATCCACGCGATCCACTGGAACCCTTTAACCGCAGTGTATCCGCGTTCAATTCGGCACTCGATACGGCATTGATCAAACCTGCCGCGCAGGCCTACACCAAAGTCGTGCCGCGCCCAGTGCGCGCCGGGGTAAACAATTTCTTCGGTAATTTGGGCGACATCAGTGTCATGTTCAACAACTTGCTGCAAGGCAAGTTTGACAATGCGGCGTCGGACTTCGGCCGCTTGACCATGAACTCTACTTTCGGCATTTTCGGCCTAGTCGACGTCGCGACTGAATTGGGCATCCCCAAACACGATGAAGATTTCGGCCAAACGCTAGGCAAATGGGGCATCGGGCCCGGCCCTTATCTCGTGTTGCCGTTGTTCGGGCCGACCACCACGCGCGACGCGCTGGGCTCCATCCCCGATGGATACTTGAACCCGGCGAACTACATTGAGGATGAAGCCGCGCGCTGGTCGTTGTTTGGCCTCGGCATCGTCAATACGCGCGCGAACCTGCTCAAGGCGACCAATATCCTGGAAGAAGCCGCCATCGACAAATATATCTTCACGCGCGACGCCCTGTTACAGCGCCGCCTAAAGCAAGTCTACGACGGCGACGTGCCCGATCAGTTGCGCAAAGAGCACCTGGAAGAATTCGAAGATCCAGAACCAGATCAGCCGGCCGGTGCTGCTCCAGCCGCAACCCCCCCGCCGGCTCAACCAAAGCAATAGGACAGCTTCACTGTGAAAGTAGCGAAGATCGAGACGCTCGCCTGCGATGCCGGCTGGCGCAATTACCACTACGTGAAACTCACCACGGATACCGGCATCGTCGGCTGGAGCGAGTACGACGAAGGCTTCGGCGCGCCCGGCGTTGGTGCGGTGATCGAGCGCCTGGCCCCACGCGTCATCGGGCAGCAAGCAGGCGAGCACGAGCGCATCTACGCGGAACTCTACTGCGCCACCCGTCCTGCGGCGGGCGGCATCGTTGCGCTCGCCATGGGCGCCATTGAGAACGCGCTGCTAGACGCCAAAGCCAAGGCGTTGGGTGTGCCGGTGTACGAGCTGCTCGGGGGCAAGATCCGCGACCGCATCCGCGTCTATTGGTCGCACTGCGCAACCTGGCGCATCAATCACCCCACGCACTACAAGCCCGCGATCACGGATCTCGAGGGCGTCAAAGCGATCGGCCGCGAAGTGCGCGAAAAGGGGTTCACCGCACTCAAGACCAACCTCTTCACTTACGACGCCAACAAGCAAAACGCGCGCGGCTACCGCCCCGGTTTCGGCGTCCCGTTCGCACCGGCGCTCAATGTCGAAAAAGAAATCACCGACAACTTGGTGATGCACTTAGAAGCGCTGCGCGAAGGCGCAGGCCCGAACGT
>CAZAWU010000037.1:0-18431 GCA_964488915.1 uncultured Burkholderiales bacterium | reverse complement strand
CCGTGGAACGGGGTGTGGCAATCGATGAAAATCGCGGCGAGCGCGGAGGCGCACGAAGTCAACGTCGCGCCGCATAACTTTTACGGGCATCTGTGTACCATGATGAGCGCGCATTTCTGTGCCGCAGTTCCGAACTTGCGCATCATGGAAACAGACATCGATCGCATCGCATGGGATCATGAACTGGTGACGCACGTGCCTGAGTTCGCCGACGGTCATTTGGTGCTGCCCGATCGGCCGGGCTGGGGCACTGAACCCAAGGAAGAGGCGCTACGCGCGCGGCCGCCCACGAAAACGACCGGACTGCTCACCTACGGCCGCAAGCCGTAAGCTCATGTTTAAGAATCTGTTCAAGAAAGACTCTGAAAGCGACAGTGCGGATAGCGCGCTGCAAGAATCGACCGCGGCCGCGGAAGACGCTGAGCGTGCGCGCGAGTGGCAAGCGCGATTCGCATCCGCCGCGGACGAAGCTGCGGTGCTGCAACTAGCCTACGACGCGCCCACGATCGAGTTAAAGCTCACCGCGCTCGGGGCGCTCAAGCAGGAGGATTCGTTCAAACACGCAATGCGCGCCTTTCGCGAACAGGACAAGCGCCTATATCGGGCCGCGAAGACACGCTGGGAAGAAATCCGTGACCGGCGGTTGGCGAATGCCGAGGGTGGAGCCATCGTTAGTGACGCACGCGCGTTGCTGGATCAAGAGCAGATCCCAGCGAATCGACTGGTCGAACTGGACGCGCGCTGGTCCGCTCTGAATACCGAACTGCTGGAACCCGAACTGCCTGCGGGATTCACCGCCGCGCGTGCTGAACTTGGTACGAAAGTGCGCGCTCACGGCGAGCAATCACGTGCCCTCGGGCTTTGGTTCGCCGCGGTGGACGATGTCCAACGAAAACTCGCCTTGCTACTTCCAGGCGTCGCGCAAGGTGACACAGCGCCCACTGCACCGGAACCTTTCGCCGTCAGTTTGCTCGATCTGCTCGGCAAAGCGCCCGACGCGGCCGAGCCGCGCTGCGCCGAGAAACTTGCCGATGCGAATCGTCAGCTGGCGCTAGCAGCGAGTGTCACTCAGCGCGCGCAGTTTTTGCAATCGCTGCCTGCGGCAGGCGCCGCCGATGCCGCCGCCGAGAAGGCGGCGATCGAGCAGTGGCGCAGCTTTCCCGAACTTGCCGAGGGCGGCGCGGCGCACGCAATTTTGGCACAGCGCTTCGCCGACTGGCGCAACGCCGGTATCGATGCGCGCAAGCGCGACCAGGACGCGCACAAAGCGCAAGAACGCGCGCGGCGGACCCAGCAAGATCAACAACGCAATGAGTCGGTTCTTCGCTTGATCGAAACGGCGGAAGCCGCGCATTTGAGTGGACACGTCGCGGAACTGGCGAGCACGCTCGGGGCGATCGACGCGGCGCTCAAGCGCGGCTCGGTCAACGCGAATCTCGCGCAGCGCGTCGAAACGCTGCGCCGCGAACACCAACGCCTACAAGATTGGCAGCGCTGGAGCGGCGGCCTGGGCCGCGAACAGCTTGCAGCCGAAGCGCAGACGCTCGCGCAGCAAGCAACAGGAAGGATTTCTATTAAGGCGCACACCGATGCCATCGCCAAGCTGCGCGAGCGCTGGAAGGAATTGGACAAGCTCGGCGCGGCATCCAACCAATCCATCTGGCTCGCCTTCGACGGCGCCCTCAAGAGGGCTTACGAACCAATCGCGGCGCATCTGGATAAACTCAAGCAGGCGCGCGTCGAGAACCTAGCCGCGCGCGAACAGATCATCGCGCAGTTGACCGAAGCGGCAGCGAAATTGTCCCCAGCGGCAACCGAAGCGGGCGAGACGGTGCAGCCGGATTGGCGCGCGGTGGCGCGCACGCTGGAGCAAGCGCGCATCGCCTGGCAGAAGCTCGGCCCGGTGGAGCACACCGTACCGCGCGGCGCGCTGCAAGGCGAAAACGCCGTCACCAGCCGCTATGGCAACGCCGTGCAAGCGCTGCAGGTGCCGCTCCAAGCGGTCTATGACAGCGCCCGCCGGGAGCGCGAACAGCTCATCCGCAGCGCGAAGGAAATCGGCACCGCCGATGTTTCCGCGCGCGACGTAGTCGACAAGGTCCGCGCGCTGCAAGCGCGCTGGCAAGCCAACGCGAAAGCGCTGGCGCTGCCGCGCGGCGATGAGAATGCGCTCTGGTCGGCATTCAAGCAGGCCACCGATGCCATCTTCGCGGCGCGCGACGCCAAGCGCGCGGCCAAGGAGGAGGCTTCAAACGCTCAGGTCAAAGGCCGGGAGGAGATCATCGAACGTCTCTCCACGTTTGCATCCAGTGGCGCGGCCGGAGAAATTAAACGTGTACTGGCGGATGCCGATAGCGCTTGGCGCGCCGCGGCCGATGTGCCCAAGCCGGTGCTGGCGAAGCTAGATGCGCGCTACCGCGCGGCGCGCGATGCGCTCACCAAGCAGCTTGCGGCGCTCGCCAAGCGCGGCGCGCAGGCACGCTTCGACGCACTTCTCGTTGCTATTGCGCTGTGTGCTGAGCGCGAAAGCGCGGATGAGGCCGCCGGGGGCGAACCGGACGCCGACCTTGAAGCGCGCTGGAACGGTATCAGCGACCTACCGCCGGCCTGGCGCTCGGCGCTAAGAACGCGTTGGGAGCAGAGCCCCACCGCGTCTACCGCGCCGGGCGAACAACCCATCAGCGCCATGCTCGACGCCCTGCTGAATTTGGAGGCGGCCTGTCACCTCGAGAGCCCGGGTGAATTTGCGGCGGCGCGTCACCAACTCAAAATGCGCGCGCTCAAGAGCGCGCTGGAGTCGAGGCAAAGCACGGCTCACACGCCCGCCGACATCGAACACTGGCTGCTTTCCGCGGCGGCCTTCGCGCGCCCGGACGCGTTATCGCGCGAGCGGTTGGAGAAGATCATCGAGGCGATCAAGCTCGGGCGCGCCGGCTAACGTAGTAGCCTTTCCGGCGCGGCGGCAAGCCGCGACACGCACCACTCTCGGGCTCAGGGTCCCGACAAAATCTCCAGCCGCCCGCCTTGTTGCGCCCGCTCTGATTGAATTTTGTTGAGCATCGCCCGCGCGGTCGCATCGCAATAGGCGACTTTGCCGAGATCGAGCACCGTGCGCGCGCTCGGATGGCTGCGCAGGTGTTTGGCCAAGCGATCCAACGATGCGTAGAAGAGGTTGCCGGACACGGTAATGCGCTCCTCTTCGCCATCGCGTGTGATCGACATACCGATGCGCGAAACACTCGCGACGAAAAACAGCACCGAGACCAAAACGGCGACGAAAATACCGACCTCCAAGCCCAGAAAAACCACCGCAAGCAGCGTGATCGCGAACACCGATCCCTCGACGCGGTTGCGCAGCAAACGGAAGTCGTTGTTCTGGATCATTCCGATCCCCACCAGCGCCATCACGCCAGCGATGGCCGGCATCGGCAGGTAAGTCAGCAGCGGTTCCAAGGCCCAAGCTATCAACAGCACCGCCACCGCCGCGATCAAACCGGACAAAGGAGTGCGCGCACCCATCTCGATCGCCACGCTGGTGCGGTTGAAGCTGCCGGAGCCGGCAAAGGTGGAAAAGAACGGCGCCAGCATATTGGCCACACCTTGGGCGAACGTTTCTTTGTGCAGATCGACGTGCGGGTCCACCGTGGCTTTCAAGTCACGCGCAATCACCAGTGTCTGCGCCAAGCCGAGCACCGCGATCGCTACCGCGCTCACAAACGCGTGCTCCAAGAACAGCATTTGCGGCGGGCCAAGCGTCGGCACGGCAAACGGAAAGGCTTGCACACGTAAGTGGCCGAGTAGCTCCAACTGCGAATCAACTGGGCCGAGTACGCCGTAAATCGTCACGCCGACCAGACTACCCATGAGCAGCGCGAGCATCACGTACGCGCGCGGCCAGCGCCTGCGCAGCAGCAACCCGGCGATGACCGTCACCGCGCTGGTGGCGACGGCGAGCATGTTGGCGGAATCGCCCCACGCGGCGGCGGCAAGGTAGAATTTCTCGTAGGTGAAGTAGGTAAAAAACGGCGACATGCCGACCGCGCCTTCCACGCCGGAAGCGATCAGCAGCACCCCCACACCCACCTTGATGCCGACAATCGCGGCCGGACTAAAATAGCGAAACAAATCCGCCCCGCGCGCCAGCCAAATCACCAGCTGGATCAACCCCACCAGCAAGCTCAGCACGAACACGAACTCGATGAACAACGGGCTGCCACGCCCGGCGAAGGGGATCACCGTGGCGCCGATCAAGATCGAAACGGCGGTATTCGGCCCGCCGACCAGCACCGAGTTGCCCAGCAAGCTTGCGATGAAGCCAACGAAAATGGCGCAATAGAGGCCGTACTCCGGCGGCACGCCGGTCAGATACGCGAACGTGATGGCTTGCGGGATCACCAACAGCGCACCGGCCGTGCCGGAGAACAACTCACGGCGCAGATCAATCCGCTTGAACCATCCAAAATTCGGAAGCGCTTCTTGCAGCAAGGCGCGCGCAACCGGTGCGCGCGGCTCGGCGGGCACCTGCGTCTCGCTCACGCTCATTTGCCGCTGGACTTGGTTTGGTCGCCGCCCCAGATGCTGCGGTAGATTTTCTCCGCCAATTTCTTCAGACGCCCTTCGCGCGGATCGAACGGCCGATGCTGGATGTAGATGAATGCCGCGACATCGAGCGCGTCTTGCTGCGACAAGCTGCGCTCCTGACCGACCGGCATATTGGCCCAAACGAAGCCCGCGAGCTTGGCGATGTTGTGCGTCCCGGCGCCGGCGTTGTACGAATTGATGCCCCACAGCGGCGGCGCCGCCGCGGTGCCATGGCCGTCAGCGCCGTGGCATGGCGTGCAGGTGCGTTTGAATACCGCTTGGCCGCGCGCCGGGTCGGGATCGGAACCGGTCTCCGGCAAGGTCGGCACGCTGTAGCCTTCCGGCGGCTTGCCGATCGCTTGGCCTTCCGACAAATAGTGAACGTACGCCGCTACCGCTTGAACCTCGGCGGATTCTTCCGGCGGCATGATGCCGTTCAAGCTGTAGAGAAAGCAATCGCGGATGCGCAAGCCCAGGCCGTTGCGCACCCCGTTCTTGGAGCGCCATTTGGGATAGAGGCCGGCAACGTTCAGCGCAAACGCGTTCGGCTGCGTGCCGCCCTTGAGATGACAACTGGTGCAGGCCAGTGTGCTGCCGGTGTAGCGGCCGGCGTACTTGTTCGTCTCCATGACGATGTTGTAGCCGAACAAGACGTTGCTTTCGTAGTCATCCAATACCGCGCGCGCCTTGAGTTCTTCGATGGTAGGGCGTGCATGGACTATGAGCGATACGCATAGCAACAGTAGCGCCGCAGCTGAACGTGTTTTGCTCATGACAAAAGTGTTAGTAGCAAAGTTCTACTTGGTGCGCGCACACGCATGCTGCGCGGCGCCTAGCGACGCCGCGCAGTGAGTTTTAGAGATACTTTCCCCGTTGCCCCTGGATTCCGGCTTGCGCCGGAATGACGCCGGGAAGAAGGTCTCAGCCGGCAAAGATGTATGAGCAACCCTTCGCTACCGCACCTTGAATTGCGACTACGCCCGAGGGCGCATGTTGAATTCCCGGGAGCATGGCTTCGTTCCAATCCTTCTTGACGTCCTCATGCTTCAAACCCATCTGCTTCGCGATCTGGCCGCTGTAATAATGAATCGCCATATCGCACCCCGCCACTTTAACGCCGCGATCGATCGCGTGCTTCAAGGTCATGTTCTCCACGCCTGGGTCGACCGGCGTGGTGTAGTACGGGTGACGCACGGCCGGCGCTTTGGCTGCATGATCGGTAATCTTGAAGTACTCCCCGAGCTTGTACTTCTTCCACATTTCATCTTTGAGCACGAAGGGTATCGCGTTGTGACGAAACACCATCACCGTGCCCAGTTCGTTTTCTTTCACGCCATAGGCTTGTGGGCCAGTGAACAGGTAAACCCATGCCCACGCCATCGCCATACCATCGTTGGGTTCGCGCACGTCGAGTACGACACGCTGTTGACCGGAGATGCTGTCAAGCCAGCGCGTGAAATCGGTCGCACCGCCCTCCGCTGCGTTCGCCGTTGCCGCCGGCAGGGCCGTGCCTGCGCCGACCGCAGCTGCCATAGCGGCAAACTGCAGAAAGTCGCGGCGATCGAGTGATAGTTTCGTCTCTTCCATTGTGAGCCTCCGTGAGTCGTGGTTGAAGTTGAACCCGAACTGCGCTTATACACCTTTGCAGGTGAGCTGGAAATGGTACGAATGTAGCCTTGTCGCTCGCCGGCCGCCTGGCTACACTAGGCCTGCCGCGCGGCAGAATCGGCGCGCACAAAGGCTACGTGGCGCCATGACAGCATGAGATGCGTTTGCCGCATCCCCCTCGATCAGGGGGGATTCACCAGGACGCGAAGCGCATAACAGGCGCAGGAGCGAAGCGGACATCCCGCAGGTAGAAAGTAAGTTGGTGTTCGCGACCCTCAGCGTGGGCCCACACTACATACCTGCGCGGCTAGGCCCTGTCTGAAAGCAGGAGAAGCAAGTAGGTTGGCGGTGAGCGTAGCGAACCCCAACACTGCCCTAGAAGCCGTTGGGGTTCGCTACGCTCACCCACAAGCTACGCGTTGTACCTGCACGGCTTAGCCCTCTGCGCGAAAGTAGCCCGACGTTTATTTGACTTCCAACGCCCCGCCCGTGCCCATGCCGTTTGGCCCGGTGGCTTCCTGCGGCCGATAGCTTTTCACGGCGCGCACAAGCTGGCTATAGGAATCGAGGAACGCGCCGGTGACGACCTTGCCTTGCGCGGTGTTGCTGTAGCCCCCCACGCCTGCCCCAGCGCCACCACCGAAAAGCCCGCCAAACACGTTGATATCGGTGCGCGAGGCGCTGCCCTCCGCGGCGGCGACTTGTACACCTGAGCGGTTATCTACCAGCGTCAAAACCGTGGCGGCTTGGCGCGTCTTGGTGTTGCCGATCACCGCGCCCACCGCGCCGCTGATGCGCCCGGCGATCGCGCCGACCACACCGCCGCCGTCGGACTGGCTGAACGTGATCGAGGGCGTCATGCTGTAGTCGGCCGCGACCATCTGGCCCTTGCCGAAGTTGCTGTTCTTGCGCAGCTCGCCTTCCTTTTCCAGCTCGCGCTCTTGTTTAACGCCTTGCTGCAGCGCGCGGCCGCGCTCGACCACGACGAAGCAATTGCTTTGCTGCACCATCAAGCGCAGTAGCGGCACGGTGGAGCCGAGGTTGTGCTGGCGCGTGAGCTCGCCGTACCAAGGCTGCGAGGTGTCTTCGACCACTGAAAGCGTGCCGAGCGGGCGGTCGCAGCGCTCAAGCCCAGCGGCGACGTTGCTGGCACTAGCGCCCCCCGCCGAGCCGGTGACCGGCGTCTTCGCCTTGCTGTCGCCAGTCTTGATGTCCCCAGCCGATTCGCAGCCGGCGAGGATGAAAGTCAGAGCGAGGGCGGATGATAAGATGGATTTTTGCATAGAGCTTCCCCGTGCGAATTGATGTTGCGAGCCTGCCGAGCGTAGTGTCTTGGCGTGGCCCGGTCAATACACGCAACGCTCGACTCGCAGCCCAGGCCGACACAGCACCAAGCCTATACTTTGGCAAGTAAGGATTCTTGAATCGCTTGCAATCTCAATTTCTCGATTATCCAGGCAGGAGTAATACATGATCGATCTCTATTACTGGACCACACCGAACGGGCACAAGGTCACCATCTTTCTCGAAGAGACCGGTTTGCCGTACAAAATCATTCCGATCAACATCGGTAAAGGCGAGCAGTTTCAACCGGAATTCTTGAAGATCGCGCCGAACAATCGCATCCCGGCGATGGTCGATCACGCTCCGGTCGGCTCAAACAAACCGATCTCACTGTTCGAATCCGGCGCGATGCTGCTTTACCTGGCCGACAAGACCAAGCGCTTCATCCCCCAAGACACCGCGGGCCGCGCGGAAGTACTGCAATGGCTGTTCTGGCAGATGGGCGGGCTCGGCCCGATGCTGGGGCAAAACCACCATTTCACGCAGTACGCGCCGGAGAAAATCGACTACGCCATCAACCGCTACGTCAATGAAACGGCGCGCTTGTATGCCGTGCTCAATAAGCGCTTGGCGGATCGCGCGTTCGTCGCAGGCGAGTACTCCATTGCCGACATGGCCTGCTATCCGTGGATCGTGCCGTACGAGCGCCAGCGCCAAAAGCTGGAAGATTTCCCCAACCTCAAGCGCTGGTTCGAAACGATCAAGGCGCGGCCCGCGGTGGTGCGCGCCTACGACAAAGCCAAAGAGATCAACACCGCACCTTCAGTCAATACGGAGGAGTCGCGCAAGATTCTATTCGGCCAGAACGCACAGACGGTGCGCTGAACGCGGATCACGCGGCGATAGCGCGACGGGCTAGGCGCTGGCCGCGTCCAATCTCCGCACGGCGGAGGCGTCCAACTTTAGCTGCACGCCCGCCAAGAGTGTTTGCAACTGCTCCAGGGTAGTCGCGCTGGCGATCGGTGCTGTGACGCTCGGGCGCGCCAGCAACCAGGCGAGCGCGACAGCGGCTTGCGGCGCGTTGCATTCTTCCGCTACCACGTCGAGGGCGCCGAGAATGCGCAGGCCGCGCTCGTTCAGATACTTCTTCAGTCCGCCACCGCGCGCGCTCTTGGACAAATCGGCTTCGGAGCGGTACTTGCCGGTCAGAAAACCCGCCGCCAAGGAAAAGTACGGGATCACGGCGAGACCGTGTTCCACGCACACCGGCTCCAAGTTCGTTTCGTAGTCGCTGCGCTCGCATAAGTTGTAATGCGGCTGCAGGCACTCATAGCGCGGCAAGCCTCGCTCTGAGCTGACTCGCAGCGCCGCGCGAAGACGCTCGCCGGAGAAGTTAGAGGCACCGATAACACGCACTTTGCCTTGCTTGACAAGCTGCGCATACGCCTCGGCCGTTTCTTCCTGCGCCGTGTCGGCATCGTCCTGGTGCGACTGATACAAATCGATGTAGTCGGTCTGCAGCCGCCGCAGCGAATCCTCCGCGGCGCGCAGGATGTAGTTGCGCGATAGACCTTTCTTGCCGTCGCCCATATCCATGCCGACTTTGGTGGCAAGCACGATCTTGCTACGGTTGCCCCGCGCCTTCATCCATTTGCCGATGATGGTTTCCGATTCGCCGCCTTGATGCCCACGCGCCCAGCGCGAATACAAGTCCGCCGTGTCGACACAATTGAAACCCGCCGCGAGGAAGGCGTCGAGCAACCGAAACGACGTGGCTTCGTCCACCGTCCAGCCGAACACGTTTCCACCGAACACCAGCGGCGCGATTTCAAGACTGGACTTTCCAAGTCTGCGCACTTGCATGATCCGCCTCCGATTTCGTAGCCAGGGACATTATGCGCCAAGCGAGTGGCAGCACATCGAAGCGGTGTTTATGCCAGAATTTGCGTATGCAAAGCACCGCTGCCTCGACCCCAACACTCGACGCGCTCATCATCGGCGCCGGCTTTTCCGGTCTGTATCAACTGCACTGCCTGCGCGACCGCCTCGGCCTTGCGGTGCGTGTGTTGGAGGCGGGCGGTGGCGTCGGCGGCACTTGGTATTGGAACCGCTATCCCGGCGCGCGCTGCGATTCGGAAAGCCATTCCTATTGCTACGCGTTTTCCGAGCAACTGATACACGAGTGGGAATGGTCGGAGCGCTACCCCGAACCGCCGGAGATATTGCGCTATTTGAACTTCGTGGCGCAGCGCTTCGATCTCAAGCGTGACATCCAGTTCAACACGCGCGTGACGCAAACGCATTACGATGCGGCGGCGAATCTCTGGCGTGTGCGCACCGCAGCGGGCGATCAATTCAACACGCGCTTTCTGATTACCGCGGTTGGTTGCCTTTCCGCCGCGAACGTGCCCAAGATCCCCGGCCTCGAAACATTCGCCGGCCGTTGGTATCACACCGGCGAGTGGCCGCACGAAGGCGTCGATTTCCGCGGCAAACGCGTCGGCCAGATCGGCACCGGCTCCACCGGCATCCAGGCCGCGCCGGTGATCGCGGCCAGCGCGGCGCATCTCACGGTATTTCAGCGCACGGCGAACTACAGCGTGCCGGCGCACAACGCCCCGCTGACCGAGGAATTCAAGCGCTACGTAAAGGAAAACTTCACGAGCATTCGCCGGCTCATGCATTCGACCGTCAACGGTCATCCCTTCGCCATCGACAAGCGCCGCGTGTTCCAGGTTACCCCTGAAGAGCGGCAAGCGCTCTATGAAGCGGCCTGGCAGAAGGGCGGGCTGCAGTTTCGCGCTACGTTTCACGATCTACTCACGGACAAAGCGGCGAACGATACTGCAGCGGAATTCATCAAAGCTAAGATCCGCTCGATCGTCAAGAACCCGCAAACGGCCGAGATCCTCGCCGATATCGATCATCCCTATGCGGCGAAGCGCCCGCCCATCGACACCGGCTATTTCGAAACCTTCAATCGCGACAATGTGACGCTAGTCGATCTGCGCGCCACCCCGATCGAGTGCATCACGCCGCGCGGCATCCGCACCAGCGAGCGTGAGTACCCGCTCGACATCATCGTCTTTGCCACCGGTTTCGACGCCATGACCGGGCCGCTGCTGCGCATCGACATCCGCGGGCGCGACGGCGTGCGCTTGGCCGACACGTGGGCCGCGGGCCCACGCAACTACCTCGGCTTGCAGGTAAGCGGCTTCCCGAATATGTTCACCATCACCGGCCCGGGCAGCCCCTCGGTGCTGTGCAACATGCCGGTGGCGATCGAGCAGCACGTCGAATGGATTACCGACTGTATCGCGCATATGCGCGAGCGCGGTCTTTCGCGCATTGAAGCGAGCACGCCGGCGATGGACGGTTGGGTAGCGGAGGTCAACCGCACTGCGGCAGCGACGCTGCTGCCTGACGCGAAGCACTCCTGGTATCTCGGCGCGAACATTCCCGGCAAGCCGCGTGTGTTCATGCCCTATCCGGGAGGCATGGCGCACTATCGCAAAATCTGCGATCGTGTCGCGGCCAACAACTACGAAGGATTCACTCTCACCCGCGAGCAAGATGTGGCAATGATATGAAACATGACCCGCAACCGCTCAAAGACGGCGGTCATCTATTTGAAGTGGAGCACCGGGCCGAGCACGCCGCGCGGACCGGCTTTCGCATCACGGAACTGAAGATTTCGCCAACGCAAAAGGTGCCGTGGCACTATCACAACAACGTGCAAGATACCTTCTACGTGATTGAGGGCAGCCTGCGATTGTTCCTGCGCGAGCCGAAAGAGGAGGTGCGTCTGAAGGCCGGAGAATCCTACGCGGTACCGGCCAAGCGCCCGCATCTGGTCACCAACGGCGGCGAAAGTTCAACGACCTTTCTCGTGCTGCAAGGCATCGGCGAGTACGACTTCGTCCCGCTCGTCCAGACGTGATGCCCATGCGCATCGCCAAATGCTTTCTTGTCGCCGTCCTGCTCGCCGCCGCGGGCTTGGCGCACGCTGAAGACGCGCGCATCGAAGCCGCAAAGCAATTGTTCGAGCGGTTCGTCAAATTGGAGCGAGCCCACGATCCCGCCCTCGCGGATCTGTATGCGGATGAGGCGTTGATCACCAGCCGGCGCACGTTCCCGATGGGCAGTCCACGCGATAGCGTTATACCCGCGGGCGACTACAAACAGATGCTGCGGCAACGCATGCCGGCAGCGCAAGCAACCAATGACCTCTACACGTACTCCAAAGTCACGTACGCGCTTGAGGGCGAGTCGGTGCGCATCAAAGCAGCGCGCTTCTCAGCGATCAAGGGGCGCACTAGTCCGATAAGTCTGTTGGCCGGAGGAGCGGCGGGCGGCAAGTGGCTCATTTACGAGGAACTGGCCGAGTCGCGACAGTAGGTTTCCGGGTTCGTTGAGCGGTCCCGCCTGATAAACTGCCGCGGCAAACCGCGAACCTCGCCGTGAACGATCTCTCCAACACCGATATCGCCGCGCACACGCCGGTGATGCAGCAGTATCTGCGCGCCAAGGCCGAGCACGCGGACATGCTGCTGCTGTTTCGCATGGGCGACTTCTACGAGCTGTTCTACGACGACGCGGTGCGCGCGGCGAAACTGCTCGACATCACGCTGACGCAGCGCGGCGCCTCGGCCGGCGCGCCCATCCCGATGGCGGGCGTGCCGCAGCATTCGGTTGAACAGTACTTGGCCAAACTGGTGAAGCTCGGCCAGTCGGTGGCGATCTGCGAGCAAGTCGGCGAAGTCGGTGCCAGCAAAGGCCCGGTCGAGCGCAAGGTCACGCGCATCGTCACGCCAGGTACGCTGACCGATGCCGGATTGCTCGATGAGCGCGAAGACTGCCTGCTGCTAGGGGTTTATCCCGAAGGCAAAACGCTCGGGTTAGCATGGTTGAATCTCGCCAACGGCGCGTTCGTCGCCAGCGAAGTACCCGTTGGCGCGCTCGCCTCCGAACTCGCGCGCCTGAAACCGGCCGAGGTGCTGATACCGGAGGCAAGCGAGGGCGCGCTACGCAACCTTACCGATGCCGCGGCGACGTTCAAGACGTGGCCTCAATGGCACTTCGATCTGGACTCGGCGCGGCGCAATCTATGCAAGCAATTCGACAGCGTCGATCTGCGCGGTTTTGGCGTAGAAGAACTACCGCTCGCGCTGCGCGCCGCCGGCGCGGTATTGGCGTATGTACAGCACACACAACGCAATACTCTGCCACATATACGATCATTAGTCTCATCCAGCCTTAATGAACATGTGGTGCTTGATGCAGTATCACGCCGTAACCTCGAAATTTCCGAGACACTGCGAGGCGAAGCAGCGCCTACGCTGTTGAGCCTGCTGGATACCACTCGCACCACCATGGGCTCGCGCTTGCTACGGCACTGGTTGCATCATCCGTTGCGCGATCGGGCAGTGCTGCGCGAGCGGCACGCGGCGATTGCGGCGCTCGGCCAGTCTGCGCACGCGGCCTTGCGCGCAACGCTAAATGGAGTAAGCGACATCGAGCGCATCACCGGGCGCATCGCGCTGCGCTCGGCACGCCCGCGCGAACTCGCTGCGCTGCGCGAGACGCTGTCGCTGCTGCCGGATGTAGGTGCTGCGCTGGCGCCGCTCGCCGCAGAACGGCTCGCACAACTGCGCACGGCCTTGTCACACGAACCCGCTCTGCTCGACACACTACGGGCGACGCTGCAAGACGAACCCAACACCCTGCTGCGCGACGGCGGCGTCATCCGCGACGGCTACGACGCCGATTTGGACGAACTGCGCGCGCTGCAAAGCAACAGCGGCGATTTTCTTTTGCAACTGGAAGCGCGCGAGAAGGCGCGCACCAACATTCCTACGCTGAAAGTCGAGTACAACCGCGTACATGGCTTTTACATCGAAGTCTCGCGCAGCTACGTGGACAGCGTGCCGGACGACTACCGTCGCCGGCAAACGTTAAAAAACGCCGAGCGCTATATCACGCCGGAACTGAAAGCCTTTGAAGACAAAGCGCTCTCGGCGAACGAGCGCGCTTTGGCGCGCGAGAAGTTGCTTTACGAACAATTGCTCGATGCGCTCACGCCGCACATCGCGGCGCTGCAGCACGTAGCGCGTGCGCTGGCCGAAGTCGACGTGCTGTGCGCGCTGGCCGAGCGCGCGCAAGCGCTCAACTTAGTAGCACCTGTGTTCACCGACGCGCCGCTCATCGAGATCGTAGCGGGGCGCCACCCGGTGGTCGAGCAAGCGGTGGAGCACTTCATTCCCAACGACACGCGCCTTTCGCGCACGCGCACGCTGCTGCTCATCACCGGTCCCAACATGGGCGGTAAATCCACTTACATGCGGCAAACGGCGCTGATCGTGCTGCTCGCGTGCTGCGGCTGCTACGTGCCGGCACAGAGTGCGCGCATCGGGCCGATCGACCGCATCTTCACGCGCATCGGCTCGGCGGATGATTTGGCCGGCGGGCGTTCCACCTTCATGATGGAAATGAGCGAAGCCGCCAACATCCTGCACAACGCCACGCGCGAGAGTTTGGTGCTACTCGACGAAATCGGCCGCGGCACGTCGACCTTCGACGGCCTCGCGCTGGCTTGGGCGATCGCGCGGCACTTGGTGGAAGTCAATGGCGCCTACACGCTGTTCGCCACGCACTACTTCGAGTTGACCCATCTCGCGCAAGAGCTTAAGCAGATCGCCAACGTGCACGTGGCGGCGGTTGAGCATGGCAAGAACATCGTCTTCCTGCATAACGTGGAAGAAGGCCCGGCGAGCCAGAGCTACGGCATTCAAGTCGCGCAGCTTGCAGGCGTGCCGCGCGCCACCACCGAGCGCGCCAAACGCAAACTCACGCAACTCGAACAGCAGCAGTTGCGCCAAGGTAACCAAGCCGACTTGTTTCTCGACAGCGCCGCGCCCGCGGAAGCACCGCTGCATCCGGCGCTCGCACGCTTGGAATCGATCGATCCCGATCAACTCACGCCCAAGGGCGCGCTCGATTTGCTTTACGAACTCAAGCGCCTGGCGCAATAGCGGCGCCGAAGAACAGCATCCACAGCCCGCCAAGGATGAGCAGCGTGCCGGAAGCGCGCGCCATGGCTTGACCGGCCGGAAGCGCTTTTTCCAGCAGCACGAACACGCTGATCAGCGCGATCCACAGCAAATTCATGACGCCGGTAACGAACAACAGCGCCATCAACGCCCAGCAACAGCCGACGCAGTAGATGCCGTGGCGCAAGCCCATCGCAAACGCGCCGCGCGCTCCTTCACGCCAATAGCCCATGATAAAGCCGAGCGGGGACTGGCAGTGCGACAAGCAGGCATACTTGAGCGAAGTGAATTGATACACGCCGGCGATCAGCAGCAACACACCCCCGAATCGCGCGCTCGTTCCGACCATGGCGGGAGAAAGCAGACCAGCCTCATGTAACGCCCACTGCAGCACGGTAGCCACAATGCTGAAGCCAGTCCATGCGCTGAGATAGCCGAGCACGAACCAGCCGGTGTGGGACAGCACGCCCGGCGAAACTCCTTGCGTGCGACGCATGCGGCTGAATAGCAGCACTGTCGGCGTCACCGACGGCAGCATCATCGCCGCCATCATGACGACCCACATGACGAACAACATGGCCAGCTCGGCGCCGCCCCATGCGTGACCTCGCGGCAGCAGCATGCTATCCAGGTCGAGCGCCATCGCCACGGTGTACCACCACGAGATGACCACAAGCACGACTAGCGCCCCGATCACGACCCCGCGATCGCGCCACCGCGGCCGCTGCGACGCCGCGGTTTGTGCCGCAAGCAACCGAGCATCTTCACCCACGGATTACTCTGGGGTGCGAGCGCTTTGGCGACCGGTTAGTCCTAGTCCTCTAGTTGCGCCAACTAAACGGCGCAAAGTGCCCATTGTTGCCGCCGCCGCTCATCCAGGTCATGCCGAACGCGCTGAGTTCGCTGCGCGAGGCCCTCGCCAATGCCAGGCGCGCATTGGCGGGATGCAGCGTATTGTCGATGCAAATCGGCTCGCTGCTGTTGGGCGCCGTCACCGCTTCGATCGACTGCTCGAGCATGCCGGGCACCGATACTGAGCGCTTGTTTCCGTTTTTTTGATAGCGGATCGGCTTCGTTTCGGCGCCGAGGAACTTGCCGAGTAGCGGGGCAAGACCGGCCATCGGGCCACCCGCCTGCCCGCTCGCGATCGCAGTGATGGCTTGTTGCTGCTCGGGCTTGGCACGCTCGTCGATGATCAAACCGACCGACCAGTTGCCGGCGATCATCTCTCCTGGGGAGCGCGCCGCCACGACGAAACTCAAATCATCGAGCGCGACTTCGCCGAACTTACCCTCGTCGATGTGAAACAACATCGCCACGGTGCACGCGCCCTGCGTCGGTCGCGCCGCCAGGTTGGTATAGATGCACGGACATAAATAGTCGCAACTGCAGCTTTCGAAGTAATCACCACTGACTCGCCAGGCTGGTGTTGCCATAGGTTGTTCCTTTCGCGCTAGACGTTCGTCAACGGACAGTCGACGTTAACAGAGGCAAATGCTACGCCGATCCCACGCGCATGTGAACCGGCGCTCAACATACGCAGTAGGGTGGCCCTACCCACCACGCATAGCGGCCGCAGCGCAAGCGGCGGAGGGACCCGACCTAGTCTCGCCCGGTAGAATCCGTTTCATGAAAATCGGCATCCTCGATCAATCACCGATCATTTCCGGCTACAACGCCGTCGACGCGTTGCGCGCTACCGTAGAACTGGCGCAGCGCGCCGAGCAGTTTGGCTACGCGCGCTACTGGCTGGCCGAACATCACGCCATTGCCGCGCTGGCCGATCCCTGCCCTGAGATTCTGCTCGCCCGCGTGGCAGCGGCGACCTCCACGATGCGCGTAGGCACCGGCGGCGTGCTACTACCCTACTACAGCGCGCTCAAGGTCGCGGAAGTGTTCCGCATGCTCGAAGCGCTCTACCCCAATCGCATCGATCTCGGGCTCGGCCGCGCGCCGGGCGGCGATATGCGCACCGCGAAAGCGCTCGCCGGCGGCCGTTACGACGCTGCGGAAAACTTTCCGCAGCAGGTCTACGAACTGGCCGGCTACCTGCACGGCACCTTGCCCAGCGATCATCCCTTCGCGCGCGTGCGCGTCATGCCCGAGGTGGACACGGCGCCTGAGATTTGGCTGCTTGGCTCGTCCGACTACAGCGCAGCGCTCGCCTGCCAACTCGGTCTGCCGTTCGCGTTCGCCCACTTCATCAACGGGCAAGGCGGCGACGCGGTCACGCGCGCTTATCGCGAGCAGTACCGCCCTACACCGCCGTACCCGCAACCACGCTCCATGGTTTGCACCTTCGTGATCTGCGCCGAGCGCAGCGAAGACGCCGAGCGCTTGGCTCAAACCATCGATTTGCGCCGCCTGCAGATGGCACTCAACATCGATGCGCCGATTCCCACGCGTGCAGAGGCCGAAGCGCGCGAGTACTCCGCGCAAGAGCGCGCTTACATCGCGCAGCAGCGCGTGCGCACCGTCATCGGCGATCCGGAGGCAGTGCGCCGCCAACTCGAAGACTTGCGCGAGCGCTATGCCGCGGACGAGATCATGCTGCTCACGATCACCGGCGACTACCCCAGCCGCCTGCGCTCTTACGAGCTAGTGGCCAAGACTTTCGAGTTGGCGTAGCGCATGCGCGGCTGGCCGGATTTGGTGGGGTCTTGTGCGCTGTCGGTGTGCCTCGCTTGCCCCGCTCATGCGCAGGAGCAAACCGTCGCCCCATCCATCAAAGGCCCCTACGCGAAAATGCATGGCACTTTCGGCGAAAAGCAGTGGGGTCTCACCACCTACTATCACCCGAGCCTGCACGGACTACTGACCGCCAACGGCGAGCGCTACGACAAGCACGCGCTGACCGCGGCACACGTCAATCTGCCGCTCGGCACCGCGGTCAAAGTCACCAACAAGAACAACGGCCGCAGCGTGGTGCTCGAAATCAACGACCGGCGCCCGCGCGCCAAGCAGCGCATCCTCGACGTATCTTCCGCCGCCGCGCGCGAACTGGGTATGCTTAAGCGGGGTGTCGTACCGGTTATCATCGAAGTCATCGGCGAAGCACTGCCACGCTGACGGCGCGCCCACCAACCTCGACAGGGAGAAACGCAACGTGTTAACCAATCCAGTCAAGCAAAAACTACTCGCTGGCCAACCGGTATTCGGCACCTTCGGCTGGGAATTCCTGGTGAGCGGCCTGCCGCAAATGGCGAAGGCATGCGGCGCGGAATTTCTGCTGCTCGACATGGAGCACAACGGCGCGCACTATGACACGATCAAGACACAAGCGGCGCTGTGCCGCGGCTTGGGCGTGGTGCCGATGGCGCGCATCCCCGCCTGCGAATACACCTACATCGCGCGTGCCTTGGATGCCGGCGCCATGGGCGTCATGGTACCGATGGTACGAACCGCCGAGGAAGCGCGGTTCATCGTCTCCTGCACGCGCTATCCGCCCACCGGCCGGCGCGGAGCAGCGTTCGGCTTTGCACACGACGATTACGAGAGCGGCGACGTCGCCGCGAAGATCAAGCTGGCCAACGAACGCACCCTCGCAATCTGTCTGATTGAAACGCCGGAGGCGATCGATAACATCGACGAGATCGCCGCCGTGCCGGGCGTCGACGTGCTATGGCTCGGCCACTTCGACCTCACCAATTTCATGGGCATCCCCGCGCAGTTCGACCACCCCCGCTACCTGAAGGCGGTCGATAAGCTGGTCGCCGCCGCGAAGAAACACAAGAAAGTCTTGGCCAGCATGACGGCCAGCGAAACCTGGAGCCGCGACTATTGGGCGAAAGGATTTCGGCTGTTCGCCGTGGGCGTCGACGCGCATCTTATGCAAAGCGCGCTACGCACGAGTCTAGCTCCGTTGCAGGCGTTGGCGGGTAATGACAAAACAGCAAGTAGGAAGCGCAG
>CAZAWU010000036.1:11112-24284 GCA_964488915.1 uncultured Burkholderiales bacterium | reverse complement strand
ATGGGCAGTCCCGACCCGGCCAAAATCTGCTTGCCGAGTTCCACGTTGGTACCCTCCAGCCGAACCACGAGCGGCACTTTGAGCTGCACTTCGCGCGCAGCGGCGACGACGCCGTTGGCAATCACATCACAGCGCATGATGCCGCCGAAGATATTGACCAGAATCGCGCGCAAGCCCGGGTTGCGCAGCATGATCTTGAATGCTTCGGTGACTTTTTCTTGCGTCGCGCCGCCGCCGACATCCAAAAAGTTCGCGGGTTCGCCGCCGAAAAACTTGATGATGTCCATGGTTGCCATCGCCAGCCCGGCGCCGTTCACCAGACAGCCGATATTGCCGTCGAGCTGGATGTAGGACAGGTCGAACTTCGATGCTTCGATCTCCGCCGGATCTTCTTCGTCCAGATCGCGCAGCGCGACGAGGTCGGGATGCCGATACAGCGCGTTGTCGTCGAAAGTCATTTTGGCGTCGAGCGCCACGATGCGTGCATCGCCGGTGACGATCATCGGGTTGATTTCTACCAAGCTCGCATCGGTCTCATCGAAAGCTTTATAGAGCGCATGCAGCTGCGCGCGCGCCGCGGGCACGCCATCCGCCGGCACTCCGATCGCACGTGCCATGGCATCGGCGTCGCTATCCTGGAGTCCGGCGGTGGGATCGATGAATACCTTGTGAATTTTCTCCGGCGTCTTGGCCGCAACCTCTTCGATGTCCATGCCGCCCTCGGAACTCGCCATCAAACACACGCGCTGCGTCGCGCGGTCAACGAGCAGGGCAACGTAAAGCTCCTTCTTGATGTCCGCGCCTTCCTCGATGAGCAAACGGCGCACCTTTTGCCCTTGCGGCCCGGTCTGATGGGTGACGAGTTGCATGCCGAGAATCTTGCCGGCCAGTTGTCTGACCTCATCCAATGAGCGGGCCAGCTTCACCCCGCCGCCCTTGCCGCGCCCCCCAGCGTGGATCTGCGCCTTCACCACCCAAACTTTGCCGCCTAGGCGCTGCGCAGCCGCGACCGCCTCGTCCGCCGAAAAACAGGCGCTGCCATGCAAGGTAACCACACCAAAGCGCCGCAGCACCTCCTTGGCCTGATGTTCATGGATCTTCATAGGCGAGCAGATCGATCGACTTGGAAGTTGCCATTCTATCCGTTATTCCTGTCAGCAAATCCGAGCCTTGCCAGAGCGGACGTGCCACTTTGTTGCTTTGTCTTGAACACATTGAATAGATGGTGAAATTAGGTTTCCGAGCGGACTAGCGGAGGAGGGTTTCCTAGAATGCCGCAATGTACTTAAGCGAAAAACAACAATGGCTGTTTGGCAACATTTTCTAAGCCAAATCAGCCGCCTGCACGGGTGCTTGTACGAGCGCCAGCCGCTTGAAACGCGCGTCGAACTTCTGCGCCTGTTCACCTCACACGTGCGGCGCGCGCATGGCGCCAGTTGGGTCGCCACCGCAATGCTTGCTGCGCTGATGCAGCATTTGAGTGGAGGCGTGAGTGTGCTCTACTGGCTGCTTTGCAAAATTCCCCTGAGCGCAATTGCATCCGTTGCTGTGTGGCGCTACGCGCGCGTTTGGAGCCATCCCGCCACCGACCACGCCAAATGGCGCTACTGCCTGCTCGCCGCCGCGGCGTGCACAGGACTGAGCTGGGGTTTGGGCGGGGCGATCATGTTCTCCGCGAATCCGGTGCACGAAATGGCGCTGGCAATCGTGCTCTGTTGCGTTGCTGCCATGGCGACATCGTTGTATGCACCACTGCTGGCTGGATCGGTGATCATAAGCAGCGGCATCGTCATCCCCTCGGTGGTCATGTTGCTGGGCTCCGATTTGTTGTTCTACCGCTTGCTCGGCGCGGCGGGAATCATGTTCTTGCTCGTGTTGTACTGGTTTGCGCTCGTCACTCACCGCGGGCTGCTGCGCGCCACGACGCTGGTCCTTGACAATCAACGCCTGATCGAATTGCTTAGCGCGTCCAACGAGCACTTGGAACTGTCGAACCGGGATCTGCGGTTGCGCAACGTGGAACTCGCTGGCGCCATGAACCGCATCGAGCGCTTAGCAACAACGGACGAACTCACCGGCGCCGCGAACCGGCGCCATTTCCTGGAGTTGTTGCGCCAGCATATTGCGACCAGCTTACGCTTCGGCACAGCGTTTTCCATCGTGGCCATCGATGCCGATCACTTCAAGCGCGTGAACGACACTTACGGCCACCCGGCTGGCGACAAGGCGCTCGCTGAGCTGGCGCGCGTGATTCGTGAGCAGATCCGCAATGTTGACTACCTTGGTCGTTTGGGCGGGGAGGAGTTCGTCTGCTTGCTGCCGCACACGAGCTTGGCGGAGGCGTCGCTGTGCACCGAGCGCGTTCGCGCCGCCGTCGAGCGTCTGACGATTACACATCACGGCGACCGCTTCTCGTTGACTGTGTCCGCCGGCGTGACGGAACACTGTCCCGGCGAGTCGCTCGAGCGCTTGATGGCGCGCGCTGACGCGGCTCTCTATGCTGCCAAACGCGGCGGACGCAACCGAGTGCAGACGTCGGTGGGCGAAAGTGTCGACGTGGTCAAACTGCTACAAGCCAAAGGCTGGCTCTATCGCGGCCGCCGGGCAACGCGCGCGATCGCCCTCGGCCGGGCGTAGTCTCACTGCGCCAGTGCGCGGCGCAAATGCTCCACGGACGTATTGCCGCCGCTCAACATGAGCGCGACGCGGCGCCCGCGCAGCCGCGCGCGTAATCGGTAGGCTAGAGCCAGCACCGCACCAGAGGCGGACTCCGCAAGCGTGTGCGCGTGTTCGATCCATGCCGCCATGCCGTGTTTGATTTCTTGCTCATCGACGAGATGAAACTCGTCCAAATGTTTGCGCAATATCGCTAGCGTGAACTCGGCCGCGCGCCCAGTCGCTAATCCTTCCGCGAACGTCGTGTTCGGCCGTGTTTCGATGGCCCCGGAGCGCCACGATTCGTAGACCGCCGGTGCCGCTGCGGCCTGCACGCCGATCACGTGGATCGATGGGCTCAGCGCCTTGGCGGTGATACACGCCCCACACGCGCCGCTGCCTAGACCGACGGGAACGATGATCGTATCGATCTGCGGTGCGGCCTCCAGGACCTCCAGCGTTGCCGTGGCCACCCCCTCGACCAGCCGCGGTTCGTTTGCCGAGTGCACGAAGCGCAATCCCTGCTCGTGTCCGAGCTGTTCGGCGTGCGCCATCGCCTCATCGAACTTCATACCATGGAAAACGACTTGCGCGCCTAGCCCGCGAATCGCAGCCACTTTGCCAGCGTTGGCGCCCTCCGGTACGACGATGTACGCCTTGGTGCCGACCAAGCGCGCGCCAAACGCGATCGACTGACCGTGATTGCCGGTGCTGGCGGTAACCATACCGCAAGCGCGCTCGGTGTCGGTAAGCGTGCAAGCCAAGTTGACCCCGCCGCGCACTTTGAACGCACCCACCGGCTGGTAGTTCTCGTGCTTGACGTACGCTTCGCAGCCGAGGTAATCATCCAGCGCGCTGTAACGGTGCAGCGGCGTGCGCGCCAAGTGAGGCGCGATGCGTGCGTGCGCCGCACGCACATCGGCGAGCGTTGGCACGGCGAGTGACAATCCGGCCTCAGTCGCCGGCGGTTTCATCTGAGCGCGGTCGATGCCAGCGCGGATAGTATTTGCGCACGGCTTCGCCGGTATCGACCAGTGCATGGCAGCCGTTGATCTGAAACGGCCGCTTATCAGGGTCGTGCCAACTCGGCAACTGCCCCGCCAACGTCTGGATCGCCCCGCTCGCCATCACGCACACAATCTCCGTCAGATGCGAGCAGCCTTTGACGCCGCCCATCATTTGCAACACGCGCAGCCGAAAACCGGCTTCGATTTTCATGCCGATGAGCTTCTTGTACGCGGGCGTGATGCCATCGCACTCGCCCGGGTAAGGCATGGCGTCGCTGACAGCTTCCATCTCGCGAATAGTGAGCGTCTGGTCGATGGTCATGCGCACGCGCATATCGTGCACCGGCATGCCGGCGCGGCGAATACCCGTAGCGAGCTGGAAGTCCATGTCTTTGGCGTCCGTTAAATGACCTTCGACATCGAACCAGCCATCGTCGCGCCGATAGCCCTCTACGGTGATAGCGCGCTTATGGATGCGTGTGCGTGCGGCAGTAGGCGGAGAAAGTGGCATTGTTGCGAGGCTGAAGAGTAAGCAGTAAAGAGCCCGGCGCAGCAAGCAATCGGCCCCTCACGCTCCCTGTCACGAGTTCCTTTGGTTGACCCTCGACCGCTCGAGCGGATACAGTCGAATGAAAGCGCAAAGTGTATTGCATGACCGATCTAGCAAGCAATGCTGACGGCCTCGCCAGGCTAGCTGCTGTGTTCTGGCTCAACGTCGTGTTGAGTGTGGACAACGCTGTTGTAATCGCGCTAGCCGTGGGCCGACTACCGCAGCAGCAGCGCCGTGCGGGATTGTTGATTGGCGCCGTAGCGGCAACCGCTCTGCGCATCGCCGCGACGCTGAGCTTTTCTTTTCTGGCGTGGCTGCCCTGGGTGCGCATAGTGGGCGCTGTCTTGCTCTTGTGGATCGGCGTCAAGCTCCTACTACCCGGGGCGCATGCCCAACGAGCGCCGGAACAATCTCGCGATCTGTTTCGCGCGGTACGCATCATCCTGCTTGCTGACATCACTATGAGCTTAGATAACATCCTCGCGGTCTATGCGGCCGCTAATGGCAGCGCTGTTCACATCGCTCTCGGCCTGGCGGCCAGCATTCCGTTGGCAGTGCTAGCCAGTGGTTTCATGCTCGCGCTGGTCAACCGCTTGCCGGCCGTTGTCGTACTCGGCGCCGGGATCATTGGTTTTGTTGCCGGGCAGATGGGCGCGAGTGACATCGCGTTGCGCGATTGGCTCGTGGATCGTTCGATCTGCCACGTCATGCCGATCACCACCGCGCGCGCGGCGTGTGAGGCGAACCACCTGGAACAATGGCGGCGCGGTGCCGGCGGTATTGGGGCGCTCGCGGTCATCGCGATCGGATCGACACTGCGCCGCCGAGCGCGGCAGACAAGCCTTTGAGCTATACAACGAAGCGTCGCTCCGCTATAGTCGCGCTCCGCGAGAATTGCCTGAACCGCGTCGCCGCGCGTCGGCTTGCGACGTCGTTCTCCTGAGAAATCACAACGCTTCGTATCGGAGGGCTTAGCGCATGGACACCATGCAGTGGATCACGTTGATCGTGTTTGCGCTGACCATCCTCGCGGTCATCACCAACGTTATCGACAGCACGCTCGCTGCATTGGTCGGCGTCGTGCTCATGTGCTGGATCGGCGTCATGACCGAGACCGAGGCTTTCAACTATGTCGACTGGAACGTGATGGCGATTCTCGTTGGCATCTGGATCATCGCCGGCTACTTCGGCAAGTCGGGTGTGCCGAGTTGGCTGTCGATCCAGGCGCTCAAGCTCTCGGGCGGCAAACCAGGATTGCTCGTCATCATTCTGACATTCCTTGCCGGCGTCATCTCCATGTTCGTCGACAACGTCGTGACGATCTTGATGATGGCACCGGTGGCGCTGCCGCTCGCACGTGCTCTGAAGCTCCCGGTGGTCCCGGTCATACTGATGATCGGCTTTGGCGCGAACTTCATGGGAACGGCGCTCATCATCGGCGACCTGCCGCCGCAGATGCTGCACAGTGTCGCCGGTGCCGAGTTCTGGGATTTCATTTGGCAGTTTGGCCGTCCGTCCTCATTCCCGATTTTGGTGCTGACCTTCGTTGTCACACTCGGAGCGATGTGGTTCTACGGATTTCGCGGCTACAAGCGCGTGGCCGATGTCGGCAGCCTCGGCGTGCAGGCCAGTATTCCCAATCCCGCCTTCGCCGCTTTGGTGGTTTTCTGGTTCATCGGCACCGTCATCGCCATGTCAATGCGAGAGGTGCTCGGTGTAAAGCTCGGGCTGATCGCGATGACCGGGGCGATCTCGCTGGTAGTCGTGCTCGAGTTGTTCAAGAAGCAGCTCAACGCCACCAGCTTTGAAGAAGCGGTCCAAGAGTTGGATTGGCGCGCGATCATCTTCTACATTACGCTGTTTGCACTGGTCGGCGGCTTGGAGAAAAGCCACATCCTCGACCGCCTGGCTGAGGCGATGAAGCCGATCTTTGCCGAGAGTTACGTACTTGGCGCAGCTTTGCTCTACTGGGTCACGGTGCCGATCGTGGGTCTGGTGGAGCACGACGCGTACATTCTCACCTTCCTGCACACTATTAAAGACATGGCGCAGGATGGCATCGAGCCTTGGCCGTTGTGGTGGATGCTGCTATGGTCCGGCACGCTAGGCAGCAATCTGACGGTCGCCGGTGCGCCGGCGCTGTACGTTGCGCTCAGCTTGGGCGAAAAAGAGGAAGGCCGCAAAGTCTCGCTGCGCGAATTCCTTGCGTGGAGCGTGCCGTTCACCCTCGTCTGCGCCATGATTTGCTTTGTGTTGGGAATGTTGATTTGGGTCATGCCTTACGCTAGGTAGCGGCCCTTATTCCGCGGAACATCCGGAGCTTTGCATGTACAAACACATCTTGATTCCCACCGATGGATCGCCGGCCGCACGCGCGGCGGGCCTCAGCGGCATCGAGCTCGCCCGCGCGACGGGTGCGAAAGTAACGCTGTTTTATGCCGCGCCGGCGCCCACGCCGGTCGTTTACAAGAAGCTTCTGCCCGTGGGCTACATGAAGCCGGGCGAGCACGCCGTGATGATCGAGAAAACCGCGCAGCGCTACCTGGCCGTCCTCGAAAAGGCTGCCGGAGCCGCTGGTGTCAAGTATGAAAGCGTGCACGTGACCAGCGATTTCCCTGCTCAAGCGATCGTCGAGACCGCCAAGAAGCGCCGATGTGATTTGATCCACATCGCCCCACACAGCCAGAGCGGCCTTTCGCGACTGCTGCTGGGCAGCCAAACCCAGAAAGTTCTTGCTGAGGCTAAAATCCCGGTATTGGTATATCGGTAACGCTTTCGGTGGGACTGGTTTTGCCTGAATCCGCGTTAGCTTCTGCATTGGCCGAACCGCATCCGCCGCTGTCCTGCGTTGCCGTCTTGCTCGGCGTGTGGCTAATGCTCTGCGCGGGGCTTTGGCCGCTGTCGCTGCGCAGCGCGCAGGAACCGCCCTCGGCGCCGGAGCCGACCTCGGCGAGCGCAAACCAAGAGCAGCCGGGCGCGCAGCGCGCCGACGAGGCGGCAGCCGGCGCCTCGTCGCGCATGAATATCACGCTAACGCCTTCGCTGAGCGCCGACAACTTGTTACTGAGTGTGTGGGAGGCGTTCCGCACGCGTGACGTGCAGCGACTGGCGTCCTTCGTGCAAAGCGCGCAAGGTCACCTGCTGGAGGATTATCCCCAGTTCTGGTATCTGCAAGCTACCCTGAAGAGCGTCGATCCCGCGGCGGTGGCGCGTTTTCTCAAGCAGTACCCGGATAGTCCGCTCTCGGCACGCCTGCGCGCGGATTGGTTGCGCCATCTGGCCGACCAGCAGGATTGGCGCGCTTTTGGTGCCGAGTATCCCGCTTTGACCGAACCCAATGCCGAGCTTGCCTGCGCCAACTTGCGCGGGCGCTTGGCGACTGGCGCAGCCGAGTCCGCCGAGCGCAGAGCGGAAATCACCACAGAAGCGCGCAGCGCCTGGCTCAACGCCAAGGGCAGTCACGATCTGTGCAACGACTTGGTCGACGCGCTCGAAGCGGCGAACGCGCTCACCCAAGATGACCTGTGGCAGCGCATGCGCGTGCTGCTGGCAAACAATTTCGTGAGCGCGGCCAAGCATGTCAACACGCTGTTGCCAAGCTCACAAGCCCTAGCGGAGAAAGCGCTCGGCGCCGCGGCGCAGAACCCGCAGCGCTTCCTCGACAAGCACACAGTCAACGTGAAGACGCGTGCCGGCCGTGAGCTGACGCTCTACGCTCTCGCGCGCTTAGCGCGTGGTGACGCGGTGGCGGCCGTCGATGCTTGGAGCGGCAAGCAAGACGCGTTCAGCGAAGCCGAGCGCAACTACATGTGGGCTTTGCTTGGCTTTCGCGGCGCGCAAGATCATGAATCGAATGCCCTCATCTGGTTTCGCCAAGCCGGCAGCGCGCCGCTGACCGAGGAGCAAGCCGCATGGCGTGTGCGCGCCGCCTTGCGCCAGGCGGATTGGAATGAAGTGTTGCTCACTATCGGCAACATGGCGGCGGCGCAAGCCGAGGAGCCGGCGTGGCGCTACTGGAAAGCGCGCGCGCTGCAAGCGACCAAGGAAGGCGCACAAGCGCACGCACTGTTCATGGAGCTGAGCAAGCAGGTCAATTTTTACGGTGTCCTCGCGCGCGAAGAACTCGGGCCGGTGCTGAGCAATCCGCAAGAGCCGTGGAAGCCAGCTGAAGCGGAAGTCGGCGCACTGGAGAACAAGATCGGTTTGCAGCGTGCGCTGACGCTTTTTCGCCTCGGCTTGACTGAGGAAGCCAGAGAGGAGTGGCGTTACGCCTTACGCGGTTTCGACGATAAACAATTGCTCACCGCCGCGGAAATCGCACGCCGCGCAAACTGGTATGACCGCATGATCAGCGCCGCGGATCGCACTACGTCCATGCACGATTTCTCCATGCGCTATCCGGTACCGTATCGCGACGCACTGAGCGCCGGTGCGCGCGCGCAACAATTGGACGAAGCGTGGGTGTTCGGTTTGGTGCGCCAGGAAAGCCGCTTCATCGCCGATGCACGCTCAAGCGCCGGCGCCATGGGGCTGATGCAGTTGATGCCCGCCACCGCGCGCTGGGTTGCTCAACGCATGGGGCTCGGCAAGTTCTCCAGCGCCGAGATCCGCACGGTAGAGACCAACGCCACCCTCGGCAGCTATTACCTTAAGCATGTACTGGACGAATTGGGCCACCCTGTGCTCGCGACGGCGGCGTACAACGCCGGCCCGAACCGCGCGCGCCGCTGGATGGGCGAAAAACCGCTCGAGGGTGCCATCTATGCCGAAACCATCCCGTTCAGCGAAACGCGTGACTACGTCAAGAAAGTCATGGCGAACGCATCGATATACGCGGCACAATTCGGTCATCAGTTGCTTTCGCTCAAAGAGCGCCTCGGCACCATTCCGGCGCGCGCCAACGGATCTGTGGTCGATGCATCAGAGCAGCCAGTATTAGTCCAAATGTCAGAACCCTAGAGATTCTCAGATTTGTACTCGACTTAGTATATGCAAATTCGGTCGGTATGCTTGTTGGGGGGCAGCGGTTTCGTCGGCGGCCGTATCGCGCATCTGCTCGCACAGCAGGGCGTGCACGTGCGCGTGCTCACGCGCCTGCGCGAGCGCGCCAAGCATCTGCTGGTGCTGCCCACCGTCGACGTGGTGCAGGCCAACATATTCGATGCGGCGACGCTCGAAAAGCAGTTCCGCGGCATGGACGCGGTCGTTAACCTGGTTGGCATCCTGCGCGAGCGGCGCAAAGGCGATTTTCAGCGCGTCCACACGCAGCTGCCGCAAACAGTAGTAACCGCACTGCAGCGCGCCGGCGTGCGGCGCTTGTTGCACATGAGTTCGTTGCCCGCGGCGCGCGACGCGCCGAGCGCGTATCTGCGCTCCAAGGGCGAAGCCGAGATCGCCATCCGCAACACGCGCGGCGAAGCGGCCATCACCATCTTTCGGCCCTCAGTCATCTTCGGGCCGGGTGATAGTTTCCTCTCTCTTTTCGCGAAGGTCGTGCAACTCGTGCCCGTGATCGCGCTCGCTTGCCCGAATGCGCGCTTCCAGCCAGTGTACGTGGAGGATGTTGCGCGCGCCTTCGTCACGAGCATCGGCAATCCGGCGACATTCGGCGAAACTTACAACTTATGCGGCCCGCAGACCTATACGCTGCGCCAACTGATCGAACTGGTGTGCCACACGCTCGGTAAGCCACGCCCGATCATCGGTTTGGGCAACACGCTATCGTATTTGCAGGCGCTGGTAATGGAGTTCGCACCGATCAGCTTGATGACGCGCGACAATTACCGCTCGATGCAAGTGCCGTGCGTGTGCGACGGTGCCTTCCCGCAGGTGTTCGGCTTCCAGCCCACTGCGCTGGAAAGCGTGATCGGCGACTACATCGGCAATGCCCCGCGCGCGCCGTATCAGCGTTTTCGCACCCGTGCCGGGCGCAGCGGCGTCTAGAGAACATCCTCGAACCTCGCTCCACCCGGGGTGTGCGCCCGGCTACGATGGTAAAATTCGCGCTCTCGCAGGCTCGACTTCGGTCTGCCAGCGCTGCGTATTTCCCACGTGCTCATCTATATCCACGGCTTCAATAGTTCGCCGGCTTCGCATAAGGCGCGCCTGTTGCGTGGGCGCTTGCGCGCGCTCGGGCGTGAAGCGGAGTTTGCTTGTCCGGCGCTGCCGCATCAGCCCGCCGCCGCGCTGCGGCTGCTGCAAGACCTGGTAGCCCAGTCCGAGCGGCACGCCTCCCTCACGCTGGTCGGCAGCTCCCTAGGCGGTTACTACGCGACCTGCTTGGTGGAGCGCTCGCCGTCGCTGCGCGCCGCGGTGGTCAACCCAGCGATCACTCCGGCGCAGGGCTTGCAAGCCTATTTGGGCCCGCAAAAGAATCTCTACACGGGCGCTGCGTACGAGCTCACGCAACAGCATCTGGACGAGCTGCAAGCCATGCGCGCTGCGCGGATCCGCGTCCCGCAGCGCTATTTGCTCGTTCACGCCAGCGGCGATGAACTGCTCGACTACCGCATCGCGTGCGACTACTACCGCGGCGCGCAGCAGATCATCCATGAAGGCGGCGATCACGGCTTCGCCGAGTTCGAGCGCTACCTCGACGACGTGTTGCACTTCGCCGGGATCGAGGACCAAGCATGAACGTCTACTACGAAGAAGAAGGCGGCTTCAAAGTCGGCACGGTGCTCGCCGATAATGACACCTCACTGCAGGTCGAAGCGTTGCACGGCAAACGCAGCAAAGTCAAAGCGGCCAACGTGCTGCTGCGCTTCAACCAACCCAGCCCGAGCGAGTTGATGCAAGCGGCGCAGAAAACCGCCGAAGAAGTGGACATCGACTTTCTCTGGCAAGTAAGCAGCCAAGAGGAGTTCGGTTTCGCCGATCTGGGCCGCGAATATTTCGGCCACGACCCGACCCCAGTGGAAGCCGCCGCCTTGCTGATGCGCCTGCACGGTGCGCCGATGTATTTCTACAAGAAGGGCAAAGGCCGCTACAAGGCGGCGCCCGAGGAAGCGCTCAAAGCCGCACTCGCCGGCGCCGAGCGCAAGCGCTTGCAAGAAGAGTTGAAGTCGCGCTATGCCGAGCAATTGCGCGCGCGCAGCTTGCCCGAAGCGTTGCGCCCGATCGTCAGTCAGTTGCTGTTCAAACCCGACAAGAACAGCGTCGAATACAAAGCCTTGGAAGACGCGGCAAAGGCGCTGCACCAAACGCCGCTGCAAGTGCTGGTCGCGTGCGGTGCGTTCGCCTCGCCGCAGCAATACCACTTGAGCAAGTTCTTGCTCGAGAATTTCCCGCGCGGCACCGGCTTCGGTGCGCTCGAGCACGCCGCGGCGGCGCCTAGCGACGCTTTGCCGCTCGCGCCGGTAGCGGCGTTCAGCATCGACGACGCCACGACCACCGAGATCGATGACGCTTTCTCCGTGACTGCACTGCCGAGCGGCGGCTGGCAGATCGGCGTGCACATCGCCGCGCCAGCGCTTGCACTATTTCCCGATAGTGAAGTGGATGTCGCCGCACGCGCGCGGCTGTCCACGGTTTACTTTCCCGGCGACAAGATCACCATGCTGCCGCAAGCGTGGATCGAAGCTTACACGCTACAAGAAGGCCGCGAATGCCCCGCCTTGTCGATGTACATCACCATCGACGCCAACTTTGCCGTGCGCGCCATCGACAGCCGGGCGGAGCGCGTGCGCATTGCAGCGAACTTGCGCCACAGCGAGCTGGAGCAGTATTTCAACGAAGCCGCGCTTAGCGCCGGCAGTGGCGACTATGCTTTCAAGAATGAACTGCGCACGCTGTGGGAGCTCGCCAGGCAACTCGAGGCCGCGCGCGGCAAACCCGACACCGGCACGCGCTTGGATTACAACTTTTACATCGACGATGAGCGCGTACGCATCGTCGCGCGCGCGCGCGGCGCGCCGATCGACAAAGTCGTCTCGGAGCTGATGATCTTCGTCAACACCGAGTGGGGCCGGCTGCTCGCCGAAGCGGATGTCGCCGGCATCTACCGCACACAATCGGCGAGCCGCACGGCGATGAGCGTGCAAGCGGCGCCGCACGAGGGCTTGGGCGTCAAGCAGTATGCTTGGTCGAGCTCGCCACTGCGCCGCTATGTCGATCTGGTCAATCAACGGCAACTGCTGGCGTTGCTGCGAGGCGCCACTGCGCCGTACCAGCGCGACGAGCGCTTGCTGGCCATCGTGCGCGACTTCGAAGCCGCCTACGACGCTTACGCCGAAATCCAGCGCACGCTGGAGCGTTACTGGTGTTTGCGCTACTTGCAGCAGGAGAACATTGTCGAAGCCGACGTCACCGCGCTGCGCGAAAACGTTGTGCGCTTCGCCGACATTCCACTCTACACCAAAGCGCACGGAGAAGACCTCGCGCCGGGTTCGAATGCGCGCGTGGCGATCCGCGCAATCGATCTGTGGTCGCTCGAAGTCGATTGCGAAGTGCGCCGGGGTTAGCGCTTGTTCTGACCTCCTTGTCAACGGATACTCATGTTAGATACTCACCGTCAATGAGCATGCTAGCCATCTCGTACGGCAACGAGGTTATAGTATTGGCGTTGACAGGGTGCGGTTTATTGTGACAACGCGTCGCTTTGCCCCTACAATGGCGCGTCCTTGTTCGCCATCCAGCAGGTAGGTATACGCATTGCAGGGTAAGGCCAAAACGACCAGCTCCGCGACGGGCCTCGCCGGTAGCGGGCGCTCCCTCGCATTGCAGTTGAGCGTTGCGGAGCGTTTTCAGACGGCGCTGTTCATTTCCGCCGCGTTGCACGCCATCGTGCTGCTTGGCCTGCAGTTCCGTCAGCCGCCGCTCGACCCGAAGCAGAGCAGTTCGCTCAATGTGGTGCTGGTCAACAGCAAGTCGGATACGCGCCCCGACCAGGCGCAAGCGCTCGCGCAAACCAACCTCGACGGAGGCGGCAACACCGACGAAGATCGTCTGGCGAAGAGCCC
>CAZAWU010000036.1:0-11012 GCA_964488915.1 uncultured Burkholderiales bacterium | reverse complement strand
GCTCAATCGCAACCGCGGTTGGTGCCGCAGCAGCGAGCCGCCGCCAACACCGGGCTACAGCCAACACCACGTGCCGAAGAAGCGCCAGCGCCCGTGCCCGCGCCGCCCGAAGTCAGGTCGCAACCGGCCCCGGCCGCGACACCCGCACCGACATCCGCCCCGCCGCCAGTCGTACAGCGCTCCCCTGAACCTGCGCCCGTTGTCCCAACGCCGCCGCGCGTCGCCGAGCCAGTACCGCCACCAGCCGCAGCGCCGCCACCCACGCCGGTTGCGCCGAGCCAGCCGGAAGTCAA
This sequence comes from uncultured Burkholderiales bacterium, assembly GCA_964488915.1. Lineage (GTDB taxonomy): Bacteria > Pseudomonadota > Gammaproteobacteria > Burkholderiales > JALYOK01 > CADEHE01. The sequence continues at coordinate 10,719 of CAZAWU010000036.1, read as the reverse complement.
AGTCGTGCGCCTGGATAACAAGTTCGATCCGCCTGAGCCGGTCGAGCTGCGCCCACAAACGCAGGCCCGCGTCGAGCCGACGCCGCAGCCACGCGAAGAAGCCCCGCGTCCGGAACCCAAGCCGCAACTGCCCAGCGCGGCGGAACTGCTACAACGCAGCAGCGAGATCGCGCGACTCGAAGCGCAAATCGCCAAGAACTATGACGAATACCAGAAACGACCACGGCGCAAGTTCATCGGCGCACGCACGGCCGAATTCCGTTTTGCGCAGTACATCGAAGAGTGGCGCGCCAAGGTCGAGCGCGTCGGAAATACCAACTATCCCGAAGCCGCGAAGCAGCGGCGAATCTACGGCAGTTTGCAGCTAACTGTCGCCATCAAATCGGACGGCGCAGTGGAAAGCGTGGAGATCAATCGTTCCTCGGGACAAAAAGTACTCGACGCCGCCGCCATCCGCATCGTCGAACTCGCTGGCCCTTACAGCCAGTTCCCGCCCGACATCAGCAAAGACACCGACATCCTGCACATCACCCGAACCTGGACTTTTACACGCGGGGATCAGCTCGTGAGCGAGTGAGGGTTAGTGGGAGGTTCTGTTGGCGGCGGATTGTGCGCTTTGATTTGTGCAGCGCAAGAGCGTGGTTTGAGTTTAGAGCCGAACTGGATTCGCAGCGGCGGTTGAAAGTTGAAACCAGATCAACCCGCCAAAGCAGACTTGTGGATGTTGGTCGAGAATCGATGTCTGATTCTAGGGCTCAGTGGCAAGACCTCGTATCTGACCCCGGTTTGTGCCGTGACCCCGGTTTGTGCCGCTGGTTTGTGAGGCCCCCGGTTTGTGACTCCAGTTTGGTTCTGCTTCACGCCAAATGTTGAGGCACGAACGGACATCTAGAGATGTAGGGCTAACAATTGACAGCGCTCGCTTTCTCTAGCCAACAGAATCCAACCGATTCGTACTGGGCACATTAGAAGAAGCGCCATTACTTGCGCCTCTGACGGCGCGATCAAGAAAGGAGGTACGCAGTGCATCCAACGCGGCGACGTTTTCTCCTAAGCGCTGGCGCTTGCTTTGCTCAGAGTTTTCTTCATCGAGCAGAAGCAGCCGAAGGCTATCCGAGCCGAACCATCCGCATGATCGTTCCCTGGCCGCCTGGCGCTGTAATAGATGTGGTGGGCCGCCAAATCGCAGAGCGCTTGGGCAAATCGCTTGGGCAGCCTGTCATCGTCGATAACCGTCCCGGGGCAAGTGGAACGATTGGCCTGGCCCTTGGTGCTCAAGCCCAGCCTGATGGCTACACTATTACGTTTGCAAGTTCCAGCAACCTCGTTATTGCTCCCGCCCTGCTAGCGCGCGCGCCCTACGACGCGGTAACGGATTTTGAACCGATCACCCAAACCGGAGAAAGTCCCGTTGTACTATTGGTTCACCCGTCGCTCGCGGTACGCGATGTGCAGGCGTTGATCGCTTTAGCAAAGAAACAACCAGGGAAACTGGCATACGGATCGAGCGGTGTCGGTAGCGTTACGCATTTGACCGGCGAACTATTCAAACACGCGACAGGAATTGAACTACTGCATGTGCCCTTCAAGGGAAATCCCGAAACGCAGCGTGCGCTGCTTGCCAACGAGATTCCGATGAGCTTCGACATACCGCTCGTTGCGCTACCACAGGTTAAGGCAGGCAAACTCCAGGCACTGCTCGTTACCGGTACCAAACGTGCTAAGGCGCTGCCTGACGTGCCCACCGCGCTTGAGGCCGGAGTACCGGATTTCGTCGTGCATGGGTGGGCAGGGTTTGTAGCACCCGCCCGCACTCCAGCCAATGTCATTGCGGTACTGCAGGCGCAGATCGCGCATATCGTGCAGAGTGGTGAGCTCCGCCGCCAAGTCGAGGAAAGCGGCGGAGAAGCCATTGGCAGCACCTCGGAGCAATTCCGCGCCTTTCTTGGTGAAGAAGCGATGAAGTGGAAGCGCGTTATCAAGCTCGCTGGCATTCAGGCGCAATAGCGACTAGGCAGTAAGGACACTATGCTCGCGACTTGCAGATAAACATTTGCTTGGTGCCTGATCCCGGGACAACACCCATGCCTACGGACTACAGTTGGGACCCAAGCGGCTACGAGCGTAGTTCCGGACCGCAGGCGCGCGCCGCCGAGGAATTTCTTTCAAGGCTGCAACTTCAGCCGGATGATGTAATTCTTGATATCGGGTGCGGTGACGGGCGTCATACCGCTTTCCTCGCAACACGAGTGCATCAAGGTCGCGTACTAGGCATTGACTCGTCTACAACGATGATTGAGTTCGCGCGGAATCGGTACCTATCGCGCAGTTGTGCGAATCTCGATTTTGCTGTCCAAGATGCGCGCGCTGTGGCCTTCAATGCTGAGTTCTCCGTAGTGTTTTCCACCTCGGCCCTGCACTGGATTGAAGATCATTCTCTGTTACTACCGAGCATTGCGCGTGCGTTGCGAACTGGCGGTCGATTCTACATGCAAATGTTAGCGCGAGACGGTTACGAATGGCTCACTTCCGCTTGCGCACAAGTTATCCAGGATCTACCTTGGCGGGACTACTTTCAAGGTTTCTCCCTTGGAATGGCGCGCTATGACGCCGCAGAGTACCAGGCACTACTTAGAGGAGCAGGCTTCGTTCCTGACGAGGTGAGCGTGTTGGTTCGCGATGTCATTTTCCCTGATCGAGTCGCAGTGTCAACATTTTTGCGCGCTGTAGCGCACCCGTACACGTCGCGCCTGCCAGTGGGGAAGCACGCTTCCTTCGCGGACAGCGTTGTGGAAAGGCTTATGCGAGCGCAAGGCGACGTTAGGAACCGCGAGATTGTCGTCAGCGCAAAGCGTTTGTGTGTGATGGCGCACCGTCCATAACTGACTCACTTCGCAGCACTCTTTCCGGGCCCATTTGATGCGTCCGAGGTTGTACTCTTTCGGTCTTTCCCGACATTGGTGCGGAGGGTTTGAACGCGTGCTTCGGGATAGCGTTTGCATGCTTGAACCGCTTTGCAAATGAGAGCATTCGGCGAGACGTTCTTGCCGCGCCGGCTTGCGGTGAGGGCCGGCAATGTGCCGCGCTGGAGAGCGCGAGTTTACGGTTCCGGAGAACACCGTTGTCGCCCCGCGTTTCGAACCCCCCATCCGGCCCGTCGCCCCAACGTCGGCAGCACTCCGAAACTGTAAAGAGCAAAACGCAGTTTCGTCCACAGAGCCGACTGCCGTAGCGCGTCATGCAATGACAGCTCGGCGTCGTTATCGCTCAGGATCTCCGCAGTAGGACGGCCCATCAAGTGCGAGACCGCGCCGGCAGCGACCTACCCAGCCTACTCCCGCGACAAATGATGCAGCGTGGCGGCGTTTCGCTTCCAATTCTGGCCGTCGAATAGCGTGAGGTTCTTTTTTTCATCGTTGCGCCAGCTTAGCAGCGCGCATGTGTCATGAGTCATCGAACGTTTAGCAAGAGCTGCGATCACGGCATAGTCAACGAGTACTTTTTGATCTTTTGATATAGCGTACTGCGCGCGATCCCGAGTTCGCGCGCGACTTGCGACAAGTTGCTCGGTCGCCGAGCAAGTGCTTGCTGGATCTGCTGGCGCTCAGCATGTCCCAGCGAATTAAGAGGCAGGACATCAATACCGCTTGCTGAGTACTCCACGGGAAGATCCGCCAGCTGTAGTTCGTCGCCGGCGCTCAGGTGGTACATCTGCTCCAGAAGATTGCGCAGCTCGCGCACGTTTCCGTTCCAAGGTAAACCTTCCAAGGCTTGCAACAGATCGGTGCTCAAGCGCTTCTCCCGCACCTCGTACCGGTCCGCGAGCTTACGCAAAAAGTGCTGGGCGAGCAGCGCGATGTCTTCGCGCCGTTCTCGCAAGGGCGCAATGGTGAAACTCGTCGCGCTAAGGCGGTAGTAAAGATCCCTGCGAAACTTGCCTTGCTCCACCGCGGCGCGCAGGTCGACGTGCGTTGCAGAAATGACGCGCACCCTGACCCGGCGTGTGCGATTCTCGCCGATGCGATGGAGTTCTCCCTTCTGCAACACGCGCAAAAGCTGCACCTGGACTTCCGGCACCAGTTCGCCGACCTCGTCGAGAAACAGCGTGCCGCCGTTTGCTTCCTCGAACTTTCCGGCGCGGCCGCCGCGGCGCCCGCCGGTGAATGCGCCGTCGGCATAGCCGAAAAGCTCGCTCGCGGCCAAATCTTTCGGCAATGCCCCGCTGTTAACTGCAACGAATGGGCCGTCGCGAACGGGCGATGCTTCGTGAATCGCCAGCGCGAACTCTTCTTTGCCGACGCCGGTTTCGCCGAGAATCAGCACCGGACAATCGGCTTGCGCCAGTTTCGCCGCCTTCGCGACTGCCACGCGCAGAGATGCGCTACTGCCCAAGATGCGCCGAAACGCGCTTGGGCGTGGAGCGTCGTTCGCTTTAGCGCACTCGGCGCTACGAGGAGACTGTCTTTGCGCGGCCGGAATCACCACGAGGCTGCCGAGACATTCTTTGTCGACGATAGCGGGGTGTACCCACTCTGCCTTGATCCAATCAGGCAGCGGCGAAGCGCCGGCGCCCGCGGTGATATCGCGTGCGCTCAGCCCGAGCCGGTCAAGCGCACCGTTCACATGCTTGTTGCGGCAGACGACGCGGCCTTTGGTGTCGAATAGGATCAGCGCGTCGCTGCGCCACTCGGCAGCTTGGTTTTGACACCATTCGAGCAGACGCACGCGCGTGTTCGCTTCCTTTTCCTTGAGCAGCGCCTCGATTTGCCCGGCGATAGAAATCGCGAGCGCCAGATTGTTCGAATTAAATGTGTCGCGTGTGCCGGAGATGTCGAGCACGCCGAGGATGTTTTGATCTACCGGATCGCGCACCAGAGCGGCCGCGCAGGTCCAGCCCTTGACCACCTCATAAAAGTGTTCCTCTGCATGTACCTGTGCAGCACGCCCGATCGCTAACGCGGTGCCGATCGCGTTCGTGCCGCCGGCCAACTCGTGGCAGTTTCCGCCGGAGCGAAGATTGATATCCGCCGCGAAATCGACGTTGCGGCGCGTGCCGTAGGAATCGAGAATGACGCCCTCAGCGTCGGTCACCAAAACCACGGTGCGCGGAGTTTGAAACGCCGACAGCAGCGGATTCAATACTTGCTGCGCGGCGAGCCGATATTCCTCGCTGCGTTCGCGCGCGTTGCGCAGCACATCGTCCGATACTATCGGCATGTGCCGCACCAGGCGATGCGGCGCGCCGAGATCGCTGCATCTTCGCCAGGAGGAGAGGATGAAATCGCGAATGAAGTCGCGATTGCAATTCCCGGTCGTCATGAATGCTTCCCAGGCGCGATAGACGTTCTTTTGGAAGCTCCTGGTCGAAGCGGAACTGGTCAGAAACTCGGCGTTCATCGGGTTTCTCCTGTGCGGCAAAAGGCGACGCGGCTGCGGCGCGCGGTTATCTTCGATAAGCGTACTGAACTCGTTTTCGCTTGGCAATGCATCTTGATCCGGTTGTCCGATTTCCGGACAGTTGTTTGACCGTTCTGTACGTAAATCGAGCAGCGATGCCTCGCCATAGATAGGAAACACTCGGAGTTCGGGGTAGGCACGGGTATTGCGAGGGTCTACATGCGCGGCATCGCCGCCCCTCGCAAGTGCTAGCCGAGGCGGCTCCAAATAGCGCAAATCTATAACATCCGAGGAGAAGCGAAATGGCGAGTTCCGCCAATGAAAAGCTAGACGTCTTGCTGGTCGGTGCCGGGTTCTCCGGTTTGTATCTGCTGCATCGCTTGCGCGAACGCGGCTTCAAGGTGCGTTTGTTCGAGGCCGGGTCCGGGCTCGGCGGTATTTGGCATTGGAATTGTTACCCCGGCGCTCGCGTCGATACCGATGGTCCGATCTATCAATACTCCATGCCGGAGCTATGGAAGGAATGGAACTGGTCGGAGCGCTTTCCTGATTGGAAGGAGATGCGCGCGTACTTCAACTTCGTCGATCAGGAGCTCAACCTCAGCAAGGACATCTCGTTCAACACCCGAGTGCAATCAGCGGAATTCGATCAGGGCCAGCGCGAGTGGATCGTGCGCTCGATCGGCCACGGCCCGATCCGCGCGCGATTTCTGATGATCAACACCGGGTTCGGATCGAAGCCTTACATTCCCAAGATCGAGGGGATGGACAAGTTCAAAGGCGAGTGTCACCACACGGGCCTTTGGCCACAAAAGGGCCTCGACTTAACCGCCAAGCGCGTGGCGGTGATCGGCACGGGCGCGAGCGGCGTGCAGACTGCGCAGGAGGCCGCGCTTAGCGCAAAGCATCTGACGGTGTTTCAGCGCACGCCCAACCTGGCGCTCCCGATGCAGCAGCAGAAGTGGACCGAGGAGGACAACCGCCGCATCAAGGCGCACTATCCGACCTTCTTCGAAACCCGCGGCAAGACCTTCGCCGGATTTCAATACGATTTCATCCCGAAAAACGCGGTGGATCTGTCCGAGGCCGAGCGCAATGCCGAGTACGAGCGGCTGTGGAACGATGGCGGCTTCAGTTATTGGCTGGCGATCTTCCAAGATACGCTGTTCAGCGAGCAGTCCAATCAGTACGCGTACGATTTCTGGCGCAAGAAAGTCCATGCGCGCGTACGCGACCCGAAGATCGCCGAAAAACTAGCGCCGGCCAAGGCGCCGCATCCGTACGGCACCAAACGCCCGTCGCTGGAGCAGTGGTACTACGAGATTTTCAACCAGGACAACGTCAAGCTGGTCGACCTTAACGAGTCGCCGATCCAGCGCATCACCGAGCGCGGCATCGTTACCAAAGACGGCGAAATCGAATTGGACGTCATCGCCCTGGCAACGGGGTTTGATGCGGTTACGGGCGGCCTCACCAGCATCGACATCCGTAGTACTGAAGGCAAGAACTTTAAAGAGGTTTGGGCAAATGGCGTGCGCACCCAACTGGGCATCGCAACGGCGGGATTTCCCAACCTGCTGTTCGGCTACGGCCCGCAATCGCCTAGCGGCTTTTGCAACGGCCCGACTAGCGCCGAGTACCAAGGCGATCTGCTGGTCGACTTGATGGTCTATCTGCGCGACAAGAAGGTAACGCGCATCGAAGCTGTGCCGGAAGCACAAGAAGCATGGCGCAAGCTGATCGCGGATTTTTGGGCGATGACGCTCTTCCCGAAAGCGAAATCCTGGTATCAGGGGCTCAACATCCCGGGCAAACAGGTCGAGAGCTTGAATTTCCCCTTGGGGCTTCCGACCTACATCAGCAAGTTCAAGGAAAGCGCCGCAGCTGGCTACGCAGGGTTCACCTTGAGCTAGTCGTTACCGCGCGGGAACCGGGTCGCTGTGTCGGGTGCGCAGCGGCCCGGAGCGGCAGTGTTCGTTGTCCTCGTGCTGGATGAGCTAACGCCGACACTGGTTGGCGTCAGAGAATGTGAGACCGTTCCGGCAGCGACCTACCCAGCCTACTCCCGCGACAAATGATGCAGCGCGGCGGCGTTTCGCTCCCAATTCTGGCCGTCGAATAGTGTGACGTTCATTTTTTCAATCGTTGCGCCATCTAAGCAGCGCGCATTGACCGAGTAACCGTCCGGGTTGGAGCGCGGCACGTAAAAGGACTTGATGCCGCAAACCTTGCAGAACAGATGTTGTGCGACGCCGGTGTTGAATGTGTATGCCGTCAATACATCCTCGCCGAGCAGCAAGCGCAAGCGCGATTTCGGCACGATCAAATGCAAGTACGCGGTGCGAGCGCACATCGAGCAATTGCATTCCTGCACGTCGAGCACCGCGGGCGCGTTGACTTCGAATCGCACACGCCCGCAATGGCAACCGCCGCGGTGTGTGACAAGCTCCGCCACGGCCATCTCAGCGCGGTGTCATACGCTGAAACACGCCGTCCTTGTCGACGATCAGGTGTTTTAGCGCCGCGATCACATGAATCGCGATCAACACCATGAAAACCGTGGCGACCGCTTCATGTATCCCGAATAGCGCTTCGCGAATGTCTTTGTCTTCCCACGCCCAATTCGGAAGTGCAATGCCCCAGAACTTTATGCCGAACTTGCTGAACGAGGAGCCGATGTAGCCGGTCACCGGCAGCAATACCATGCACACGTAGAGCAAGTGGTGACTCCAGCGCGCCGCGAGCTGCTCCCACTCGCGCATGGTACTGGGCAGCACCGGCGCCGGATGCCGCAGGCGATAGAAGATGCGCAGCAATATGAACAGCGCCAGCGTCAGCCCAATGGATTTGTGCAGGTTGAAGTACCACGCGCGCTCGGGCGTCTCGCGCGGCAAGTCGTGCATGTATAGGCCCAGCGCAATTTGTCCGAGCAGCGCTAGGCCGACCGACCAGTGCAGCCAGATCGCGATGGGCCGGTACTTTTCTAGCCTCTTTTGCATGCGCACTCCTCAAGTGCTGCAACTCACCCGCACATTCTAAGAAAAAAGGCGCCGCTTAGGCGCCTCTTTGTCGCTGTTGCCAGAACAGCCTTACAAGAGACTCTTCGCCACCTTGACCGCTTCCGCCATATCCGGCAGCGAAGTCAGTTCCGGTACCACTTGCATGTAGCGCACGACGTTGTCTTTGTCGGTAACGATCAGCGCGCGCGAAAGCAAATTGATCGGTTTCACCAGCAGGCCGTGCTTGTTGCCGAAGTCCGCGCCTTTGTAGTCGGACAGGAAGGTGACATTGCCGATCTTCGCTTCTTTGGCGAAGCGGCTTTGCGCGAACGGCAAGTCCATGCTGACCGTGTACAACTCGACGTCTTTGTCGATGCCGCCGTTTTTCTCTGAAAGTTCGTGCGTCTGCTCTTCACACACCGGTGTGTCGACGGAGGGCACGACGCTGATGATTTTCACTTTGCCCTTTTTTTCGCCGAGATTGACGCCGGACATGTCGGCGGCGGTCAGCATCGAGGCGGGCAGGGGATCGCCGACTTTGATCGCGGTTCCGGCCAGCGGCATGGGTGAGCCTTTGAGATTGACGGTTTTGCCTTCGCCAACTTCGATGGTGGACTTCGAGACTTCAGGGCCTGCGAGCGCGGCCGGTGTGGACAGAACCAAAGCGATTGCTGATACCAAAGCTGCTAACTTCATTTAAGCCTCCGGGGGTAAATACTGGTCTGTGGAGCGGGCGCCAAATCGCTCAGGATTTGACTTATGAGTGCCTACAAGGAGGAGTACCGGAAATGAGACTCGACCTCATTAGCAATTGCGACCAGTCTACTGCGAGCGGCCCATCCAAGCACTCAAGAAATTCCGTATTTCTTGAGCAGCAACTTTTGCACCTTAACTCAGGCGCACGTACTCGTAGTCGACGGCGAGATTGTTGATACCGCGCTCCGGCGGCGCGATCCACGCAGCCATTTTGCCCGGCGCGACCACGCGCTGCATGAGGCTCTTGACGAACTGCTTGTCCGTCGCCGAAGGCAGCCAGCCGGGTAGTTCGCGCTCGTAACGCTCGCGCGCGATCGCGTTGCCGGCCGGGTCGACGCATTGATTCGCCCAGGCACCGATCTTGCGGTTGAAGCGCGTGCTCGGCAAACTCAGGCGAAAGTCGAATCCGGCGCGCTCGATAGTGCGGTTCCAGCGCTTGAGCCCGATTTCGCAGTCCTTGGCATACGCTTGGCGCACGGTTTCGTTCATCGCGTTGCGCTGTGGTACCTGCGCAAGCTTGATACCCACCGCGCCGCCCGCGCCGGAGGCGTCCGGCATGGCGACTTCGGTGTAGCCATCCTTGCAAAGATGATCGGCGTACGTTGCCTCATCTGGCCGCCCTTTGATGCCGTTGGCGAAAGTCGTCGCGGCATTCGACGAATCCTCGGCACCAAATAGATCCAGCGACGACGAATACCAAAAATTGACGTAACGCTGCAGCAGCGGCAAATCGATGGCGCCCGCCGCGCGGATCGCCGCGGGATCGTCGGTCTTCAACTCCTTCATCACTTCCAGCGTGCGCGCGATGACGCGCGTGATGCCGGTTTCGCCGACGAACATGTGGTGCGCTTCCTCGGTCAGCATGAAGCGGCAAGTACGGGCGAGCGGGTCGAAGGAGGACTCCGCCAGGCACTTGAGTTGATACTTGCCGTCGCGGTCGGTGAAGTAGGTGAACATATACAGGGAGAGCCAATCGTCGATTGGCTCATTGAAGGTGCCGAGGATACGTGGATTGTTCGCGTCGCCCGAATGACGTGCCAGCAATTCTTCCGCTTCCTCGCGCCCGTCGCGGCCGAAGTGCGCGTGCAACAAATACACCATGGCCCACAAATGGCGGCCTTCTTCCACGTTGATCTGGAACAAGTTGCGCAGGTCGTACAGCGAAGGCGCAACGTGGCCAAGCAAGCGCTGCTGCTCCACCGAGGCCGGCTCGGTATCGCCTTGCGTGACGATCAAGCGCCGCAGCGTCGAGCGGTATTCGCCGGGCACGCTTTGCCACACCGGCTGGCCGTAAGCGTCGCCGAAGCCGATGGTGCGATTGGGCTCCGGGTCGGCCAGAAAAATCCCCCAACGGTAATCCGGCATGCGCACATGGCCGTAACTCGCCCAGCCTTGCGCATCGACGCCGACGGCGGTGCGTAAATAGCAATCGGCCGCTGCGAAATCGCTCGGGCCGAGTTCGCCCCACCAGCTTAGAAAGCGCGGTTGCCAGTGTTCGAGTGCGCGCTGCAGTTGGCGGTCGTCAGCGAGGTGGACGTTGTTGGGGATGCGGTCGGTGTAGTTGATG
>CAZAWU010000035.1:20604-24975 GCA_964488915.1 uncultured Burkholderiales bacterium | reverse complement strand
TGCGCTTGCCCCAGAACACCTCGTTCCTCGGGTTCACCAACACGATGCCGACGTTTGGGCGATAGCCGTCACGGTCTACCATGTGGTTCACCAGTTAATGCTTAGTCACGCGCATTGTTACACACTTCCGGTGCTTTTTGAAGTCGAAGTTAATCTCGTAAGCACCTGTTTCTACATAATAAAAAATGGATCGGCGCACTCAGTTCAGGCGCACCTAGTGCGGCCCTCAAGTCTTCGGTTGAGCGTGCACATGCCCAACGTGCCGATACCCGCGCAACTCGACCGCAACCAGATTGAGTTTGCCATGGCGCACACCCCGCTCCGCTATGATGCTGGCAGCGAAGTCGCGCACCTGGCGCGTGGGTCCGCGCAAGATGACCGTTTCCAGGCAATTGTCGTGATCCAAATGCACATGCAAAGTCGATAGCGCCAAATCGTGGTGCTGGTGCTGCGCCTCGGTTAGTCGGCTCGCCAACTCGCGCTCGTGGTGGTTGTAGATGTAGGTCAGGCTCGCCACGCAGTGGCGCGCTTCATCCCGGTGCAGACGATCCTCCTCGAGCGCGCGCCGGATCAAGTCGCGCACCGCCTCCGAACGGTTCTCGTAGCGCTCGCGCGCCATCAACGCGTCGAATTGCACCGCCAGTTCGTCGTCCAACGAAATTGTTACCCGCTGCATCGCCGCCCCCCCTGACTAGTCTCACGTTCGCATTATTCATCAAGCACCGATGCGGTCTTCGGTATGAAGTTGAAAATATTCGTATGACATTGGTATGATTTATTTCTAGTTAATCATACAAACTGCATCCAGCGTGCTTGCGGACGCGTATCAAGCTAACGACAACCGAGATTGGGAGGAGACAGTGAAGCAACCCGCCTGCTGCTGCTTTGTGGCCGCCGCGCTGACATGCGGCATAGCCAACGCTCAAGACGTGCGTCAACTGCGCGACACCGAAGTCATCGGCACCTACCAGAACGCGGTGGGCACCAGCGACGCCGCCAGCCAGGGCGTAGTGACGCAAACGCTGATCGAAAATCGCCCAGTGTTGCGCCCCGCCGAAGTCATGGAGTTTGTGCCGGGGCTGATCATCACGCAGCACAGCGGCGAAGGCAAAGCCAATCAGTATTACCTGCGCGGTTACAACTTGGATCACGGCACCGACTTGGCCACTTGGGTAGGCGGTATGCCGATCAATATGCCCACGCACGGGCATGGGCAAGGCTATCTCGACCTCAACTTTCTAATCCCCGAGTTAATCACGCGCATCGATTACAAGAAAGGGCCGTACTACGCGGATGAGGGCGATTTCTCCACGGCCGGCGCGGTGCACATCAAGCTCGCCGATCGGCTGCCGAGCAACATCGCCTCCGGTAGTTTTGGCTCCTTCGGCTACCGGCGCGGCTTGCTCGCCGGTTCGCCCGAAATGGGCGGCGGAAACTTACTTTACGCGATCGAATATTTGCACAACGACGGTCCGTGGAAGCACCCGGACGACCTACAGCGCCTCAGCGGCATGCTGCGCTATTCGCGCGGTGCGGAAGACAACCGCTTCGGCATCACGCTAATGGCGTACGATGCCGATTGGGATTCGACCGATCAGGTGGCCAAGCGCGCCGTCGATTCCGGCCTCATCGATCGCTTCGGTTCGCTGGACGAGACCGACGGTGGCAAATCCTCCCGCTACAGCCTATCCGGCGACTGGCATCGCAGCGGTGCGAGCGGCTTCACCGACGCCAGCGCGTTCCTTATCAACTACAAAATGAACTTGTTTTCCAATTTCAGCTACTTTGCCGCTGACCCGATCAACGGCGATCAGTTCGAGCAACAAGACCGCCGCAACGTGTTCGGCATCAACGCTGCGCACACTTGGCTCGGCCACTGGAACCAGCGCGAGATGAGCAACAAGATCGGCTTCGGCCTGCGCCACGACGACATAGACGGCGTTGGGCTGTTCGCCACGCGCGCGCGCCAGCGTTTGTCCACGGTACGCCAAGACGATGTGAAAGAAACCGCTGCCGGCGTTTTTTTCGAGAACAACACGCGCTGGCACGAGAAGTTCCGCACTATCGCCGGGCTGCGCTACGATAATTTCCGCTTCAAAGTCGACAGTAATGTCGCTGGCAATTCCGGTAGCGAAAACGACAGCAAAGTCTCGCCGAAACTCTCGCTCAACTTTGGCCCGTGGAACAAGACCGAGTACTTCATTAATTTCGGCCAGGGTTTTCACTCCAACGACGCGCGCGGCACCACTATCACCGTCGATCCGGTCACGGGCGATCCAGCGGACAAAGTCGATCCTCTGGTGCGCACCAGAGGCTACGAGTTCGGCTTGCGCACCGAAGCGCTGCCCGGCTTGCAGAGCTCGCTCGCGCTGTGGCAGCTCAAACAAGATTCCGAACTACTGTTCGTCGGCGACGCCGGCACCACCGAAGCCAGTCGTCCATCCAAGCGCACCGGCATCGAATGGAACAATCACTACGTCGCCAAGCCGTGGCTGTTCTTTGACGTGGATGTCAACTTCACACGTGCGCGCTTCACCGACGATGATCCCGCCGGCGATCGCATTCCCGGCGCGCCCAATCGCGTCATCACCGCCGGCGTCACCGTCGACAACCTCGGCCCGTGGTTCGGCAACGTCAACGTGCGCCACTTCGGGCCGCGCCCGCTGATTGAAGACAACAGCGTCAAGTCGGATTCCACGACGCTGCTCAATCTGCGCGCCGGCTACAAAATCAACAAACAGTTCCAGGTGAGTTTAGACGTGTTCAATTTACTCGACGAAGAAGCGAGCAACATCGATTACTTCTATGAGTCGCAGCTGCCGGGTGAACCCGCGCCGGTGGCGGACATCCACTTCCACCCGATCGAGCGGCGCGGCGCACGGCTGACGCTAACAGGATTCTTCTAGCGAGACCGTAGATCAGTTATACCGGTTACAGTAGATTGCGCGGAATCATGTTGAACATGATTGCCTATCCGATACTAGAAGGGGTACAATCAGGCCTTCTATCCCTACGATCGGAGGTCACATGCAGTCACGCCGCACCTACTTGGTAGTCGCCGCCCTAAGCGCGGTTTTCGTTTTGGACGGCTGCGCTTGGACCAAACGCACCTGGAATCGCGTCTGGGGAAGAGACAGCGAAGAAACGCAGCAAGAAGCCAGGAAGCAAGCGGAACAGCAAGAGCCCTCTATCGTCACTGGCGCCGAAGGCGACATCCCTTCGCCGGGCCAGCCCACCAACACGATTCCGGCCGATGTACCAGGCATGCCAGACACGCGGCCCGCCCAGCAAGCCCCGTCGCCAAGCGACCTGCCGAGCGCGACCGCGACACCCGCTGCACCCGCGCCCGCGCCGCAAGCACAAGCCCCAGCCCCCAGTGCGCCGGCTTCGGACAGCGCGATGGAGGCAGAGCCGAAAGGACAGGTCGTCACGCTGCAAGCCGATAGCACGTTCGCGTTTGGCAAGAGTGACTTGACCGCCGCCGGCAAGAAGAAGCTCGATGACCTTGCAGCGCGCATCGCTGGCATGGACGCCGCATCGCTGGGCACCGTCACGGTGATTGGACACGCCGACCGCATCGGCTCGACCATGCGCAATCAAGCGCTATCCGAGCAGCGCGCCGCGGCGGTACGGGACTATCTCGTCAGCCACGGCGTCAACGAAGCTGTCATCAAGACCGAAGGCCGCGGCTCGGATGACCCAGTAGTGGATTGCCCTGGTGACAAGGTCACCAAAAAACTCATCAACTGCTTGGCGCCGAATCGACGCGTGGAAGTGACGATCAACGCGCGCTAACGCTCCGTCGCAGCGCAGCCTCAACAAGCCCCGCCGTAACGGCGGGGTTTTTTGTTTGCCACGGCCTGGCGACGCTTGGGACAGTCAGCCTGCGCGGGGGCTGCGCCCGAAGAGTTGGCTTCGTGCGCGCACACCCTCGTCGGGCTGATCGACGAACACGCCATCGAGTTCGAGTTCAAAGTAGCGCTTTAGTTCGCTGGCCATATCACCGCGCTCATGGGCCGCCGCCGACGCTCGCGATTCAAGCGGCAAAAAGGCATTCTCCGCGCGAAAAGTCCATGCATGCACGCGCAAACTCAGCGCATGCGCATCGCGCACCAGCGTGGTCGGCGCGGCCAGCGCGCCCTCGGGCGTGCGCGCAATCAGCAGATTCTTGTTGACCCCGATCGCGTTGGCGTAAGTCGCAATCTCGGCCAACCCGGCGGGCGTGACTAGATCGGCGTAGGTGCGAGTGTCGGCACGCCCGATGAAGTCGAACGGCGCACCGCTGTCGTTGAGCAACTGCACCAGCGCCACGCGCGTCATCGTGCGTAGCTGCTTCAGATTGCCGACCTCAAACGACTGGATATACACACG
>CAZAWU010000035.1:12053-20504 GCA_964488915.1 uncultured Burkholderiales bacterium | reverse complement strand
TCGGTGAACCAGCCGCTGACGCTTTCACCGTCGATCGTTTTGCCGGTTCGGCGCGCGGCGAACTCCGGGCGCGCGGCGACGTCGGTCGTTGCGGAAATCTCGTTCTCGTGGCGCGCCACCAACGCGCCGTCTTTGGTCATCACCAAGTCCGGTTCGATGTAGTCCGCGCCCTGCTCGATGGCGAGTTCGTATGCGCGCAGCGTGTGCTCAGGCACATAGCCGCTCGCGCCGCGGTGAGCGATGATGATGGGGCGCACTTCCTGCCTCATGGCGCTATCGTACGCACATCCGGCGCTTAGCGCGCAAGCCAACAACAGCGTTCGTTTGAGCGCGGCACACAACCTCACCCTAGACATCCGCGTATGGTAACTTACGCCTGCGTAAGCCCACCCTAGAATCGGGCCAAGCAAACTACAACAGCAATCGTACGCAGGAGGAGAAGTGATGAGGTTCGTGCGCATCACGCATGCCACGCGCATGCTCGCCGCCTTTTTCACCGGCGCCGCATTGGCGCTGGCCACGGGTCCCACACTAGCCCAAGACAAGAAGCCGGTCCGCATTGGTCTGTCGATCGCGCAGACCGGCCCGCTGAGCGGCGCCGGTAAGGCTGGGTTGCTCGGGCTGCAACTTTGGCGCGAGGACGTAAACGCGCGCGGCGGGCTGCTCGGCAGGCCGGTGGAGCTGGTCGTCTACGACGATCAAAGCAACGCCGCCACCGTCCCTGGTATCTACACCAAGCTGCTGGACGTCGATAAGGTCGATTTGCTGATCGCTCCTTACTCGTCCAACTTGACCGCACCGGTGATGCCGCTGGTCAAACAACGCGACCGCGTGCTGCTTGGCAACTTTGCGCTGGACGCTAACGCGCGCCTGCGCCATGACAAATACTTCACCAGCTTTCCCGCTGCCTCGGCGGATCAATGGGCCTCGGTGTTTTTCGATCTGACGCAGCAACTGCAAGGCAAGACCGTCGCCATCCTCGCCGCCGACGCCGAATTCGCGCAAACGCTCGTCGCCAGCGCGCGCAGCGAGCTCAAGAAGCGCGGCCTGCAACTGGTGTATGACCAGAACTACCCGCCAAACACGGTCGATTTCAGTTCGATCCTGCGAGCGCTCCGCGCGAAAGCGCCGGACGCAGTGTTTGTGTGCAGCTATCCGTCCGACTCCACCGCGATCATCCGCGCGGTCAAGGAAATCGGCGTCGGCGACCGCGTGAAACTCTTCGGCGGGGGTATGGTCGGCTTGCAGAACGCCGCCGTCATGCAGTCGCTGGGATCGATGTTGAACGGCGTAGTCAACTACAACACTTGGGTGCCGGAAAAATCGCTCGACTTCCCCGGCATCAACAGCTTTCTCGAACGTTATCAAGCGCGCGCCAAGGACGCCAATGTCGATGCGCTCGGCTTCTATCTGCCGCCGTTCAACTACGCCAACGGACAAATCTTTGAGCAAGCCGTCAATGCCACCAAGAGCCTCGATCAGAAAGTGTTGGCCAAATACCTGCATGAGAACGAAGTCAAAACCATCGTCGGCAATTTGCGTTTCAACGAATTAGGCGAATGGGCGAAATCGCGCTTGATCTACATCCAGTTTCGCGGCATCACGGACAAGAATCTGGATCAGTTCCGCAGCGCCGGCAAGCAAATGATCGTCGGACCGAGCGCCTATAAGACTGGCGAAGTGCTGCCGTTCGCGCAGGCGCGCAAGTAGCATGCGGTGGTGTCATCGCGAGCAGCGAGCGCGACGAAGCAAGCTCGCCTTTCCCGGTTCCGGTAGCGATCGCCGCTTCGCTATGCTGTTCGCAGTGCCAGCGTAAGAGACTGTGTCTCTCCAACTCGCCTTCGAAGCGCTCCTCGCCGGCATCTTGCTCGGCGGCTTCTACGCCGCCGTAAGCCTGGGCCTGTCGGTCGCCTTCGGCCTGCTCGATGTGCCGCACATCGCGCATCCGACATTGCTGGTGCTCGGCGCCTACGCGACGTACTTCCTCGCGCAATACGGCGTCGACCCGCTCGCCGCCGGCGTCTTGCTAACGCTGCCCTTCTTTTTCATCGGTCTGGCGCTGTATCGCTTCTATCACGCCGCGTTCGAGCGCCGCGGTGGCGATGCGGGGCTGCGTGGCCTCGCATTTTTTTTCGGCATAGCGTTCATTCTGGAAGTCGCGCTGATCCTCGTGTTCGGCGTCGATCAACGCCTAGTCGAAGCCCCGTACATCGGCAGCAGCCTGGAGCTGGCGGGTGTGCCGCTGCCCTCGCGTATGCTGATCGCTTTTGCGATGGCGGTCGCGCTCACCGTCGGCTTGTCGCTCTATCTCGCGCGCACGTTTACCGGCCGTGCCATCAAGGCCGTGGCGCAAGACCAGAGCGCGCTCGCGCTGATGGGCGCCGATCCGGTACGCATCAAACAGTGGGCATTCGGTATCGCCACCGCGACTTGCGCCGTCGCTGGCGCGCTGCTCATCATCATCGGTCCGATCGAACCGGGCATGGGGCGGCTCTATATCGGGCGCACCTTTTGTGTCGTGGTGCTCGCTGGCATGGGCAGCATGTCGGGCACCCTGATTGCCGGGCTGATCCTGGGCATCACTGAGAGCTTGGTGCTAACTTCGCTCGGCACATCGTGGGCGCCCGCGGTAGCGTTCGGGCTGCTGCTCATCGTGCTTGCCGTGCGGCCGACCGGTTTGTTCGGGCGCTGACAGTCAATGACGCACTGGACTCGCTTCCTCGCCGGCGCGGTGCTGTTCGCGCTTCTGGCGTTCGCCTTGACCCGGCTCGTAGCCAACGAATATTTCTTCTTCGCCGCCTATGTCGTGCTGCAGTTCGTCGTGCTCGCTACCGCTTGGAACATCCTCGGAGGCTACGCCGGCTACGTCAACTTCGGCACCAGCGCTTTCTTCGCCATCGGCGCCTACACCGCCGTCGCCGTCGCACAAGCTTACGCCGCGCCGCTGCCGCTGCAGATGTTCGCTGCGGGCGTTGTGACGGCGCTGCTCGGGTTCGCTGTCGGCGCGCTCACGCTGCGCTTGCGCGGTATCTATTTCTCGATCGCCACTGTCGCCATCGCAGTCATCTGCGAAACGGCGGTGATGAACTGGAGTTTTGTCGGCGGTGCGCGCGGCACGGCGGTGCTGCCGCCGGCGGCGCCCGCCGTTTTCGGCAGCTACACGCGCATGCTGTTCGCCGTCATGGCGCTGTTGGCGTTGCTCGCTATGGCATTGGCCCGCTACATCGAAACCTCACGCATCGGCCGCGGCCTGCAAGCGATCCGCGACAACGAGGAAGCCGCGGAATCGGTGGGGGTGCCGACGTTGAAACTCAAACTGTTCGCGGCCACGGTCTCGGGTGCGCTCATGGGCATCGCCGGCGCGCCGTTCGCGCTGTACATGAACTTCATCGAACCCGTTTCCGCGTTCAGCCTGAATTACTCGGTGTCCGCGTTGGCGATGCCCATCATCGGCGGCACCGCGAGTTGGATCGGCCCGGTGATCGGCGCGGTGCTGCTCGGTGGCGCGCAGCAGATCGTGACCGTCACCATATCCTCCGAATTGAACGTGCTGATCGTGGGCGCGCTACTGGTGGTGTTTGTCGTTGCCGCGCCGCACGGCATACTCGGTTTGCTGCGCAAGCTTTTCCCGCGCAGGGCTGCGGCATGAGTGCGCTGCTCGAGGTCGAGGCCGTATCGAAACGCTTCGGCGGCTTCAGCGCGCTGAACGGGGTGACTTTTGATGTGGCAGCCGGCGAGCGGCTCGGCATCATCGGACCCAATGGTTCCGGCAAAACGACGCTGATCAACTGCATCAGCGGTGCGCTGCGCAGCGACAGCGGTACGGTGCGCCTAGCTGGAACCGACATCACCCGGCTGCCGACCTATCGGCGCACACGCCTGGGGATCGCGCGCAGCTTTCAGCTTCCGCGGCCGTTCCACAGCATGAGTTTGACGCAGAACGTGGCGGTCGCGTTCGAATACGGCGCGAGTCAGCACCGCTCGCGCGCAGCGCACACGGACAGCGTTGGGTTACTCGAACGCATGGGCCTCGCAACGAAGTCCGATACGCCGGTCAGCTCGCTCACCCAAGTCGATCTGCGCCGGTTAGAGTTGGCGCGCGCCCTGGCCACGCAGCCGCGCTTGCTTATCCTGGATGAAGTGATGGCAGGCTTGTCCGCGGCCGAAGTCGACGCGCTGCTGGAAACGATCACGACGCTCAACCGCGATGGCACGACCATCATCATGATCGAGCACATCATGCGCGCCATCATGCGCTTTTCGCAGCGCGTGATCTGTCTCGACGCCGGCAGCGTGGTCGCCGAAGGCGAACCTACCACAGTCATCAACAGCGCCACCGTGCAGAAGATTTACCTCGGTGGTTAGCCTTTCCATCGCCGATTTGGCCGCGGGCTACGGCGCGGTGCGAGTGCTTGAAGGCGTTTCGCTGGAGGTGCGCGCCGGTGAAACAGTGGCGCTACTTGGCACCAACGGCAACGGCAAAAGCACGCTGATGAAGTGCATCATGGGGCTGGCGCCGGTCACACGCGGCAGCGTCGTGCTTGAACTCGACGGCGCGCACATCGACCTGCGCGGCAAGAACACGCAGGAAATCGTGAGCATGGGCGTGGCGCTGGTACCCGAAGGCCGGCGCTTGTTTCCCAAGCTCAGTGTGCATGAAAATCTGCTGCTCGGCGCGTTCCGCAACGGCGCGCGCAACCAACTGCAAGCGAACCTCGAGCGCTGCTACGCCGCCTTTCCCATCCTCCGCGAGCGCGCTAGGCAACCGGCCTACTTGATGAGCGGCGGCCAGCAGCAGATGCTGGCGATCGCCCGCGCTATCATGTCGTCGCCGCGCCTGCTGTTGGTGGATGAACCTTCGGTCGGACTTTCGCCGCTGCTGGTTAAGCAAACCGTGGATGTCATCGGCCAACTCAAGCGCGAGTTTGGGTTGACCGTGCTAATGGCGGAGCAAAACTTCCACGAAGCAAGTCGCATCGCCGATCGCGGCTACGTGCTGGTGCACGGGCAGATCGCGTTTGAAGGCAAGAACTTGCAGGAGCTGTTGCACAGCGATTTGGTAAAACAGCATTATTTGGGAGCGTGAAGCGGCGTGCGCCATGCGCACGTAGACGCGAGCGCGCGCGGGTGGAGACGGCAATCGTGCGCGCGGCGCACGCTTCGGAAGCAAGACATGACCAAGAAAGCAAGCATCGCCTGGATCGGCGCCGGACGCATGGGTGTACCGATGGCCGGCTTCATTTTGAAGGCTGGCTATCCGGTCAGCGTTTACTCGCGCAGCGCGGCGAACCGGCAGAAACTTGTGATGCAGGGCGCGCGTGAAGCTGCGAGCGTCGCGGCGTGCGTCGCCGAGGCGGATGTGATTTTTTCATCGATCGCCGACGACGCGGCGCTGCGCCAGGTCGCACTGGGTGCGGATGGCTTGCTGGCTCACGCCAGGCAAGGCGCGATTTTCGCGGAAACGAGCACCGTGTCGAGTGAAGTATCGGCCGAGGTAGATCACGCGTGCACGCGTCGCGGTGTCGCCTATCTCCGCATGCCGATCTCCGGCAACGCGGCTTCCGCGCAGAAAGGCGAGGTGACCGTGCTCGTATCCGGGCCGCAGGAGGCGTGGGAGCGAGTCAAACCCGTCACGCAAGCTTTCAGCGCGGCGCAGGTTTATTTAGGCGCCGGCGAAGAAGCGCGCACCATGAAACTCGTAGTCAACCTTATGGTGATCAATCTGGCGCAGTCCATGGCGGAGGCATTGGCGCTTGGCTGCAAGGCCGGGCTAAACTTGAACTTGATGCTGGATACGCTTGCGCAGAGCACGATTGCCTCGCCTTTCATCAAAGCGAAAACGAACTCGCTCAAGGCGCGCGATTTCACACCGACCATGACGGCGCGCTTGATCCTCAAAGATATCGATTTGATGCTCGCGGCCGCGCGCGGCGCGCACGTGCCGCTGCCGCAAACGGAGAGCACGCGCGCACAAGTGCAAACGCTGGTCGATGCGGGCCAAGCGGAGGAGGACTATATGGCTTTGGTCAAGCTGGCGCGGCAGCGCGCAGGCTTACCAGCTCTGTGAGGATAGGCTCTATGCCCAACGCCAACAACGCAGCACGCGGGCGCATCATCGTCATCGGCGGCTCACTGATCGGCTTGCTGGCCGGCAATCTGCTGCTGCGCGCCGGCTGGGATGTCACCATCTACGAACGCGTGGTCGACGATCTCGAAGGCCGCGGCGCCGGCATCACCATCCTGCCCGGCTTGATCAACGCTTTCCAAGCTGCGGGCGCCGGCGTAACCGAAGACTCGCTCGGTATCGAATTGCCCGCACGTCTGGCGCTCGACCGCAGCGGAACTATCGTCGCTGCGCGCGATTTCGCGCAGTCGATGACTTCTTGGGGCAGCCTGTACGAAAGCTTGAAGCGGGTTTTCCCCGTTGAGCGCTACCGGCGCGGCATGACGCTCGAACGCGTCGAACAAGATGCGCAAAAAGTAACCGCTGTATTCGCCAACGGCGAGCGCGCCGAGGCCGACTTGCTGATCGGCGCCGATGGCTATCGCTCCGCCGTGCGCGCGCAGTTTCTGCCTGACGCCAAAGCGAGCTACGCGGGCTATGTCGCGTGGCGCTGCTTGACCGACGAGAGCGATTTACCGCAAGCAAGCTTCGGCGAACTCTTTGCGCGCTACACAGTGTGCGTCGCCCCCGGCGAGCAAGGCATCGGCTATCCTGTGCCTGGTCCGGGCCACGACAAGACCGCCGGCAAGCGGCAGTACAACGTGGTTTGGTATCACCCGTTTCGCGAGCACGACGAACTGCCGCGCCTCATGACCGACGACAGCGGGCGCCATTATCCCAACGGGATTCCGCCCGCGCTGCTCAGCGCGCGCGTGCGTCAAGACATGATCGACACGGCACAAGCAGTACTCGCGCCGCAATTCGCGCTGGCTCTGCGCAAAGGCCGGTTGCATTTTTTCCAACCGATCATGGATTTCGATCCGCCGCGCATGGCCTTTGGACGCGCCGTCATCGTCGGTGATGCCGCGTTCATCACCCGCCCGCATACCGCCATGGGCGTGCCAAAAGGCGCCGGCGACGTGATCGCGCTCATGCGAGCGTTGGATCAGCACGACGACGATCTCGCGGCGGCGCTGGTGCAGTTCGAAGAGCAGCGCTTGCGCGTGGGCCGCGCCATCACCGCGCGCAGCCGCTATTTGGGCGCCTACATGGCGGCACAGGTGAAATCCGAAGCGCAGCGGCGACAAGCGGAGGCGCAGCGTATCCCGGAACAGGTCATGATGGAAACGGCGGCGCCAATTGACTACGAGGCGCTCGCGCACACAGCATAGCCTGCATACTTCATATAGGATCACGCAGTAAATAAGACCTGGTCTGATGTTACGCTTTATCCAGGCTTGGGTATAAGGCTGGAAGCGCGTTCACCGTTTATCACGGGTTAGAATCACGCCTTTTCCCCCACGCCTCTCCATGCGCGTCTCCCAATTCTTCATCGCCACCACGCGCGAAGCCCCGGCCGAAGCCGAACTCGTGAGCCACAAGCTGATGTTGCGCGCCGGGCTCATCAAGAAGCTGGGCGCCGGGCTCTACACCTGGATGCCGCTGGGTTTGCGCGTGCTGCGCAAAGTCGAGGCGATCGTGCGCGAAGAGATGGATCGCGCCGGGGCGATCGAGTTGGCCATGCCGGCGGTGCAGCCAGCCGAGTTGTGGCAGGAGTCCGGGCGCTGGGAGCAGTTCGGCCCGCAGATGCTCAAGATACAGGATCGGCACGAGCGCGATTTCTGTTTCGGGCCGACGCACGAGGAAGTAATCTCCGACATCGCGCGGCGCGATATCAAGAGTTATCGCCAACTGCCGGTGAATTTCTACCAAATTCAAACCAAGTTCCGCGACGAGATCCGGCCGCGCTTCGGCGTCATGCGCGCGCGGGAGTTTCTAATGAAGGACGCGTACTCCTTCGACGTCGACAAGGCCGGTCTCGAGAAGAGCTACCAGGCGATGTACGACGCTTATGCGCGCATCTTCACGCGCCTGGGCCTCAAGTTCCGCTCCGTAGCGGCGGACACCGGCGCAATCGGCGGCTCCAGCTCACACGAATTTCATGTGCTGGCCGATTCCGGCGAAGACGCGATCGCCTTCTGCCCAACGTCCGACTACGCGGCGAACATCGAGCTGGCCGAAGCGCTGGCGCCGAAAGCGCCGCGCAACGGGGCTACGCGCTCGATGGAAAAAGTCGCCACACCGAACAAGAAAACTTGCGAGGAAGTCGCCGAGTTTCTCAAGCTGCCACTGACGCAAACCGTGAAAGCGATCGCGCTGATGGCCGAGGACAAATTCCACCTGCTGCTGGTGCGCGGTGACCACAACTTGAATGAAGTCAAAGCGAGCAAACTCCCCGGATTGAACGGCTTTCGCTTCGCCAGCGACAAAGAGATCGTCGAGGCGCT
>CAZAWU010000035.1:0-11953 GCA_964488915.1 uncultured Burkholderiales bacterium | reverse complement strand
ATTTGCCGCGGCATCGAGGTCGGGCACGTGTTTGCGTTGGGAACAAAGTACTCGCAAGCAATGAATGTGACGTTTCTGGACGAAGCCGGCAAATCGCGGCTGGCGGAAATGGGCTGCTATGGCATCGGAGTGTCGCGCATCGTCGCCGCGGCGATCGAGCAGAACCACGACGAGAAGGGCATCAAGTGGCCACAGGCGATCGCGCCGTTTCATATTGCGGTCATCCCGATCGGCTATGGTCGCAGCCTGGACGTTAAAAATACCGCACATCGGTTGCACGACGAACTACAAGCCGCCGGCTTGGAAGTCTTATTGGATGACCGCGATGAGCGTCCTGGCGTGATGTTTGCTGATCAGGAGCTCATGGGCATTCCGCACAGAGTGGTGGTCGGCGACCGGGGCTTGAAGCAAGGCACGCTCGAATACCAGGCGCGCAGCGATGCTCAGGCCAGTACCGTCAGCTTGCAAAATGCCCTCACAGAGCTAAAATCCAAGCTCGCACCGCAGCTAACTACTTGATTTCGTGAATTTCTCACATCAAATTACTCGATACCTCGCCGCTACGGCCCTTTCGCTATTCGCCGTTTCCGCCTTCGCCGGTGCGCAGGCTGAGGAAAAGCTGTCAGCGAGCGTACGCGCAGCCCTGCAGCGCGCCGTTGCCGATCAACCGGCGCAGATCACTTCTTTCGGTACCCCGGTGGAAGAGGCGGTCTGGTTGAACGAGATGTCGCGCCGCCTGACCAAGAAGATTCCCGACGCCGAAGTACGCTTTGACCTGCTGCGCAGCGTGCATTACGAGGCGACCCGCGCCGGACTCGATCCCGAACTCGTGCTTGGCCTCATCCAAGTGGAGAGCGGTTTTCGCAAGTACGCGCTGTCGCGCGCCGGTGCCCGCGGCTACATGCAAGTAATGCCGTTCTGGCAGCGCGTGATCGGGGCGCGCGATCACAATCTGTTCCATCTGCGCACCAACCTGCGCTACGGCTGTACCATTCTGCGCCATTACCTCAATCAGGAAAAAGGCGACTACTTCCGCGCGCTAGGCCGCTACAACGGCAGCTTAGGGCGCGCCGAGTATCCGACCTTGGTCGTCGCAGCCTGGAAAAACAACTGGTCGCTGCGCACCAAGCGCGCGGATAACGACCTCAAAGGCTCGCGCAGCTAGTTTCCTTGTCCGGCGCGCGTTTCTGCGCGCACGTCTTTTGCCGCTTGCGGCTGCTTGCCGATGATCACCTCGATCTCCTCGCGCGAGATCGGTCCGATGCGCCGCAGCACAAGCTTCCCCTTAGGGTCATACAAAAACGTGGACGGCAGCACCTTGACCTTGCCGAACTGCGCCGCGCTGCGCTCGTTGCCCAGCACCAGCGGATAGCTCATCGCGTGGCTGCGCGCGAAATCGATCACGGCTTGTGCGTCGGTGTATTCCATGGCAACGCCGAGCACGACCAGATCGCCGCTCTTGCGCTCGTCGTAGAGCGCGGATAGTTCGGGAATTTCCTCCACGCACGGCGGGCACCACGTCGCCCAGAAGTTGACCAAGACCCACTTGCCGCGATAGTCGTCGAGCCGATGGCGTTGCCCGTCGGTATCGCGCAAGCTGAATCCGGCAGCCGCCGCAGAACTCACGCAAACGCAAACCACACCCAACGCCACAACCCAGCGTCTCCAACCACGCCCCAGCCGGATAGGACTATACATATCGTAGTAGACAGTCAAACGTGACCATAGAAGTGATTTATCTGACCATACTTTATGTTGTATACCCAACACCCGCGCGCCCCGAGCGCCAGTTGAGCCTGCAGGGCGGCAATCGCATCAACGCAGCTCACGCGCCAGGTAGAATAACGCGTTTCCATCAAAAAACGTTCTCATCTCAATGCGTGTCCCCGATCCCAGGCTAAGGCCGCTGCCTTGGCTGGTGTTTAGCTCGCGCTGGCTGCAGCTGCCCCTCTATCTCGGCTTGATCATCGCGCAAGCCGTTTACGTAGTGCAGTTCCTAAATGAACTCATGCACTTGGTGCAGGGTATTTGGAAGCTGCATGAACTCGACGAAACCAAGATCATGTTGATCGTGCTCGGCTTGATCGACGTGGTTATGATCTCCAACCTGCTGGTGATGGTGATCGTCGGCGGCTACGAAACCTTCGTATCCCGTTTGGGTCTCGAAGGGCATCCGGATCAGCCAGAGTGGCTATCGCACGTCAACGCTTCGGTATTGAAGGTGAAGCTCGCCACAGCGATCATCGGCATCTCCTCGATTCACTTGCTGAAGACCTTCATCAACGCCGAGCAGCTCAGCGAAAAAACGATGTTTTGGCAGACGGTAATCCACATCACCTTCCTGCTTTCCGCCGTCGCCATTGCCGCAGTCGATCGCATCATGTTCGTTCCGGGCAAGTTCGCCATGCAAGGAGCCAGCAATGGCAAAGCCCATTAAGCAAGACGATTTGATCGAAAGCGTCGCGGACGCGCTGCAGTTCATTTCTTACTACCACCCGAAGGACTACATCTGCGCGCTGGCCGAAGCCTATCGCCTCGAGCAATCGCCATCGGCGAAGGACGCGATCGCGCAAATCCTTTCCAACTCGAAAATGTGCGCGCAGGGCCACCGGCCCATCTGCCAAGATACCGGCATCGTGGTCGCGTTCGTCAAAGTCGGCATGAACGTGCGCTGGGACGCAAGCATGAGTTTGGAAGAGATGATCAACGAAGGCGTGCGCCGCGGCTACATGAACGCGGAGAACAAGCTGCGCGCCTCCATCGTCGCCGACCCGTTGGGTACGCGCAAGAACACGCGCGATAACACTCCGGCGGTGATCCACTACGAGATCGTGCCCGGCGACACGGTGGAAATCGCCGTTGCGGCCAAAGGCGGCGGCTCCGAGAACAAATCCAAGTTCGTCATGCTGAACCCTTCGGACTCGGTGGTCGATTGGGTGGTGAAGACGGTGCCGAGCATGGGCGCCGGCTGGTGCCCCCCCGGCATGCTCGGCATCGGTGTGGGCGGTACCGCCGAGAAAGCCATGGTGCTGGCGAAAGAGTCGCTCATGGCGCCGATCGACATGGCGCAACTGAAAGCGCGCGGCCCCAAGAATCGCATTGAAGAACTCCGCATTGAGATCCACGACAAAGTCAACGCGCTCGGCATCGGCGCACAAGGCTTAGGCGGGTTGTCAACGGTACTGGACGTAAAAATCCTCGACTACCCGACACACGCCGCCTCGCTGCCGTTGGCGATGATCCCGAACTGCGCCGCCACACGCCACGCCCACTTTGTGCTCGACGGCTCCGGCCCCGCGCGGTTGGAGGCGCCGAAGCTGAGCGATTGGCCGGATGTGACTTGGGCGCCGGCGCCGAACGCGCGGCGTGTCAACTTAGCTAGCGTTACGCGCGAGGACGTTTTGACGTGGAAACCGGGGGAAACGTTACTGCTCTCCGGCAAGCTGCTCACCGGGCGCGACGCGGCGCACAAGCGCATCGCTGATCTATTCGCCAAGGGCGAGCCGCTGCCGGCGGGCGTGGACTTCACCAACCGGTTCATCTATTACGTCGGGCCGGTCGATCCCGTCGGCACGGAAGCCGTCGGACCTGCCGGCCCGACCACGGCCACGCGCATGGATAAGTTCGTCGAACTGATGCTCGGCAAAACCGGTCTGCTCGGCATGATCGGCAAGGGAGAGCGTGGGCCCACGGCGATCGAAGCCATTAAGAAACATCGCTCCGTTTCACTGATCGCGGTGGGCGGGGCGGCTTACTTGGTGTCGAAAGCGATCAAAGCCTCGCGTGTGGTCGCGTTTGCGGACCTCGGCATGGAAGCCATCTACGAGTTCGAAGTACAGGATATGCCGGTCACCGTTGCCGTCGACAGCAACGGCAACTCCGTTCACCAGAGCGGGCCGCGCGAGTGGCAGCAGCGCATCGGCAAGATTCCGGTCGTGGTTAGCTAGTCACTAGCTGCGTCGCCACGCATGGCCAACTCCAGTCACCTCGACGCAACGCGAACACTGCTGAGTTCGCGCCGTGCGCGCCGTTGGATGCAAGCCGCCTGGGTAGTGCTGGTGGCGCTTGCGCTCAGTTGGGCCATCATGCAAACGGAAGCGTTCAAGCGCTTGCATCTGCATTTGGGCGATTTTCAAGCGCGCCTGCTGGCGCCCGCGCTGACGATCGATGACTTGCTGGTGGTGGACGTAGATGAAGCCAGCATGACGCAACTGCGTTCCAAACTCGGGGTGTGGCCGTACGAGCGCCATATTTACGCGCAGGCCACCGATTTCTTGCGCAACGCCGGCGCCAAAGCGATCGTCTTTGACATCGTGTTCTCGGAAGAACGCGGTGGCGACGACGAGTTCGCGCGCGCACTCGCCGCCACGCCGAACGCCGTGCTTGCCAGCGCGATGATCTACCGCACACCTGAACCAAGCGCCGAGGATATCAACGACTTGCAGCGCATTGCCTGGCCGGTGCAGGATCAGGCGGCAGCGTTTCCACTGGCCGAAATCACTTTGCCGCGCTCGGCCATCCTGCGCAGCACGCAAGCGCACGTCGGCGTCATCAGAGTGCAGCCCGACGAGGATGGACAGTTGCGCCGAGTGCCGTTGCTGCATCAAGTTTTCGGCGCCTATGTGCCGAGTTTGCCGCTCGCCGCGATGTTTGCCGGGCGCCCCAAACCAGTCATTGGTTTCGATGCGGCGACGCGCACGCTCGCCATTGAGGACCGGCAATTTCACGTCAACGCACGGGGCGAGGTTGCGCTCAAGTTCCCGCGCGCGATCGACCTGCGCAGCATCGATGTGTTGCCATTTCACCAACTGGTTGACGCAATCGACGGCGCTGCGGCGCCCGAGCCAACGATTGAACGCGTCAAGGGGCGCAAAGTCTTTATCGGTAGCTCCACCGCCGTACTCGGCGATCGTGTGCTGACGCTCTACGGCGACATGGCGGGCCTGCTCGCGCTCGCCGGCGCCAACGTCATGCTCGAGCGCAACTTGGTGTTGCGGCCCACGCACTGGGGCTACCAAGCTGCGTTACTGTTGATCGCGATCGTTTTGCCTTTGATCGCATTTCGCCGCGGCACCGGCGCTTCGCCGTGGTCGGGTCTATTGGCGCTAGCCACCAGCATCGGACTGATCGTCGCGCTCTCGTGCGCGCTGTACTACTTCATGGACCAGGCCAGCGGCATGCTGCAGCCTATTCTCACTGCGCTGTGGATGTTCGCCTTCCTAACGCTGCTGCGCTTGTTCGTGCTTTACCGTGAACGGCAGCGCCTGACCATGGAGAAAATGGCCGCCGAGCAAGCCTACGAGCTGAAGAGCCAGTTCATCTCACAGATGACGCACGAACTGCGCACACCGCTGGCGGCAATCATGGGGTACAACAAGCTGGTGGCGGAAGCCGCGCCCTCAGAAAAAACCGATCGGATGTGCGAGCAGTACACCCAAGTCATCGCGAAGAACAGCGACCATTTAATGACGCTCATCAACAACATGCTCGATCAATCGAAACTGGAAGCCGGACAAATAAAAATCAACGTCGCGCCCGCGCGCGCGCGCGAGGCGGTCGAAGACGTCGTCACCACGCTGTCTACGCTGGCACGCGACAAGCATTTGGGCCTTACCGCAATTTTTCATTCTGCTCTGCCGCCGGTGCTCGAACTAGACGTGTTTCGCTTGCGCCAAATACTCATAAACTTGATCGGTAACGCCATCAAATTCACGCAACGCGGCGGCGTAACGGTCGACACGCAGTGGCGCGATGGCCAGCTGCAAATCGCGGTCGTCGATACCGGACCCGGCATTCCGCCCAGCGCCATGCAGCGCATTTTCGAACCCTTCCAACAAGGCACCGACAGCACCGAACGAGTGCACGGCGGCACTGGGCTGGGCTTGAGCATAAGCCGCAACATGTGCCAACTCATGCACGGCAACCTCACCGTGCAGTCGACACTAGGCAAAGGCAGCTCTTTTCTGGTCACGCTGCCCGCGCGCGAATGTCCGGCGGAATCCTTGCCGTCCGATCCGAAACCCGCCGCGCGCACCGACGAAAAATTGCAGGGTCGCGTGCTGCTGGCTGACGACAATCAAGATATACGCGAGTTGCTAAGCCGCTATTTAGTGCGCATGGGCCTGAGCGTGCTCACCGCCCGCAATGGCGCCGAAGCCGTGAGCCTGGCAATGGAACAGGACGCCCAGTTGATCCTGATGGACATGGAAATGCCGGTCATGCGCGGCAACGTCGCCGTCACGCGGCTGCGCGCCATGGGCTACACGCGGCCGATTCTCGCACTCACCGCGCACCCAGAAGGCCCGGAAGTCGAACAGGCGTTGCGCGACGGCTGCGACGGCTACGTGGCGAAGCCGGTTAACCGCGAGCAGCTCTTCGCTTTACTGCGCGATTTGCTGCAGCGGGAGACGCTGCGCGACAGCAGCGTCCCCACGTCATTGAGCGCCTAGCGCGTACGCTTAACCGAATCGAGACTCAACGCGACACGAGGATAACCGTCACATGTCCCAGAAAATCACCGTGCGGATCGACCGGGAAATTCAGGATCTGGTGCCAACGTTTCTGGCCAATCGCCGGCGCGATCTTGTTGCGCTGCAAGAGGCGCTGCGCGCGGGCGACTTCAACGCGATGCGCATTATCGGCCACAACCTGAAGGGTGTGGGCGGCGGTTACGGCTTTCACGAGATCACCGCCATCGGCGCACTGATCGAGCAAGCCGGCAAGGAAGTACAAGCCGATGCGCTTTCCGGGCTCGTGGCGCGCTACGCGGACTACCTCGCGTCTGTCGAAGTGGAGTTCACCTAGTCGCGCCCAGCCATGATGCCCACTGATTCGCCACCGATCAGCAGCGCCGATCCGACCACCCCAGCGAGCATGGGCGGCCGGATCTTGATCGTCGACGATCAAGAGGAAGCTTTGGTGCTGATGAGCCGTTACCTGACCGCCGAGGGTCTGCAGGCACTGCCCGCGCGCAATGCACAGGAAGCGCTCAAACTCATCAAAGCAAAGAAGCCGGATGTGCTCCTGCTCGACGTCATCATGCAAGGCGTGAACGGGATCGATTTGTGCCGGCAGCTCAAGGAAGATCCGGACACGCTGGATGTGCCGATCGTCTTGGTCACCGGCTTGGATAGCCGGGCCGATCGCGTTAGAGGGATCAGCGCCGGCGCCGATGACTTCCTGACCAAGCCCGTCTACCGCGAAGAGCTCATCGCACGCGTACGTTCCCTGCTCAAGCTTTCGTTCGCACGCCGCGCCCTGGAAGCGGCGCGCCTGCAGCATGAGGTCGACCGCCGCGAGGAACTGCAGCGCCTGTTTCAGCGCTACATTGCACCGAAGATCGTGGCCGAGATCCTCGCGCGCCAAGACGGGCGCGAGCTGCTGCTGCAGCGCCGCAGCCGCTTGGAAGCAGTCATCATGTTCGCCGACATCCGCGGCTTCACGCGTATCACCGAGCAGCTCGACGCCGATACCATCGTCAACTTGCTGAACGATTTCTTTGCCACGGTAACGGACGTCGCCTACCAGTTCGAAGGCACGGTATTTAATATGTCCGGCGACAGCCTGCTGACCGGATTCGGCGTGCCGCTGCCGCAGATCGATGCGGTGGAGCGCGCGCTGCGCGCCGCCTGCCACATGCAGCGGCGCTTCCAACCGCTGGCGCAGCAATGGCATACCCAACACCATGTCGAGGCCGGCCTGGGCATCGGCATCAATCGCGGCAAAGTGGTCGTCGGAAACATCGGCTCGCCGACCTACATGAGCTACACCATCATCGGCGACGCGGTCAACGTCGCTGCTCGGCTGACGCAGCAAGCTTCCTACAACCAGATTCTGTTGTCCGAGGCATGTCTCGACGATCAAGCTGCGCTAGCGCAGCACTTTCAGGTACATCGGCTTCCCGCTCTCAAGGTAAAAGGCAAAGCGGCGCCGATCCCAGTATTGGAAGTCCCACAAACCGTTTGGCAGAACGAGACCACCCAGTGAACAAAGCCCCAGCGGTGCTCATCATCGACGATTCGCCGGACTTTTGTCAGCTGGCGAAACGTTTCATTCAGGTCGAGTGGGCGCAAGCCCGAGTCGACAGTTGGGATCCACCTACGCGTGGACAAGACGGCCTGCTTAAAGCGCTGGCCGACTACGATGTCGTGCTGCTCGATTACATGCTCGGCACCGACGATGGCTTGACTTGGCTAAAGCAACTGAAAGTCGACGCGCGCTGCCCGCCGGTGATTTTCTTGACCGGTCACGGCAGCGAAGCCGTCGCGGTCGAAGCGATGAAGCTCGGCGCCAGCGACTATTTACGCAAGCACGATTTGTCCAAGCAGCGCCTGATCCACGCCATCGCCGATTGCGCGGCAGAACAGCCGGTGCAGATAAGCCGTCCACCGACGAGCGTGCATCTTGTTGCCAAACGTCAAGAGCGCAGCGGCGCCGTCAACAAAATCGCCATCAGCGGCTACTCCGTGGTGCGCAAGATCGGCGAAGGCGGCATGTCGAGTGTTTACCTCGCGCGCCGCACCGAAGACGATCTACAACTCGTGCTCAAGATCGTCGACGCCGAGCTGAGTAAGAACGACGAGTTTTTGCGCCGCTTCATCCGCGAGTGCGGCATCATCTCCAAGATCGAAAGTCCGTATGTTGCTCGCATCTTCGATCAAGGCTTCAGCCACGAGCACGCGTACTTGGCGATGGAGTATTTTTCCGGCGGCGACTTAAAGGGGCGCATCGACAAAGGCGTCTCCGGCCCGGATGCGCTGCGCATTGTCCGCCAGCTCGCGCTCGGCTTGGACGCAGTGCACGCGACCGACGTGGTGCACCGCGACCTCAAGCCGCAAAACATCCTGTTCCGCACGGACAGCACGCTCGGGATCGTCGACTTCGGCATCGCCAAGCACGTCGAAGACAAGGCGCAGCTCACCGTGCATGGTCAAGTATTCGGCACGCCGTACTACATGAGCCCGGAACAAGGTTTGGGCAAAACGCTGGATGCGCGCAGCGACCTGTACAGCGTCGGCGTGATCTTTTACGAGATGCTAGTCGGCAAACGTCTGTACACCGCCGACAATGCCGTGTCGCTGGTCTACAAGCACATCCACGACGACATCCCAGCGCTACCAGCCAAGCACCAGATGTATCAGAACACGCTAGAGCGCTTGGTCGCCAAGCGCCCGGCCGATCGGTTTGCCAACGCGGGCGCATTGCTTGCGCACCTGCGCACGGAGTTTGGCATCGAAGCGTAGGTGCCGATCCAGGGATCGAGCCAAACCGGATCGGGGGGTCGTTTTACTTTTCTGGGCTGCTGGATCCGCGGCGCGGATCTCTGGACTACGGGCGCAACAGCACCGTCCTAATACGGGCTACGCCAGTGCATCTGCATTAGCGTTCCAGAGCAGCGACACCTGCTCCGGCAGCTTGAGCGGATCGAACGGCTTGGCGATGACATCCAAGGCGCCGAGGCGCTTGTACTCCGCGACCTTCTCCGGCATTACCGAAGCGGATAGAAAGATCACCGGAATGCGCGCCGTTTCCGCGGCAGCCCGCAGCGAAACCAGTGTCGCGCAGCCATCCATCTCCGGCATCAGGACGTCGAGCAGGATGAGGTCCGGCAAGAACTGGGTGGCGATCGCAACGGCTTCCTTGCCGGAATTGGCCAGGCGCACCTCGTAGCCGCCGACACGCTCGAGCGCGAGCTTGCTGACCGTCAAAATATCCGGATTGTCATCGACGTGTAGGATCTTGCGTAACGGCCGCACTGACACACCTGTTCTTGCTGCTTTTGGCAACGAAAGATGGTACCACGAAGCGTGCCATGTCTGTGCGTTTGCGTATAATGGCGGCCCTTAGCCGGTGCCTGCGCTGGCCGCAGTGCCCGCCACACGAGTGAACCTCCCTACTCCATCCGACGTTGCCGTTGCGCTACCATTGCACGGCTCAGCGGACGCGTGGGCCATTGCGGCGCTGGCCCGACAGCAATCCCGACCACTCCTAGTGCTGTGCGAGAACGCCGGCGATGCCCAGCGTCTTGCCGATGAAATCGCCTGGTTCGCGCCAACGGTCAAAGTACATCCGTTTCCTGATTGGGAGACGCTGCCCTATGACCAGCTTTCGCCGCACCAAGACCTCATCTCCGATCGCCTCGCCACACTATATGAGCTCTCGCGCGGCAGCATCGGCGTGGTGCTGGCCCCGGTGGCCACGGCCTTGCAACGCTTGCCGCCGCGCGAATACCTCGCCGCGCACACCTTCTTCATCAAGCGCGGCGACCGGCTCGATGTCGACGCACTGCGCCAACAGCTGACGCTCGCCAGCTACACCCACGTCACGCAAGTCGTGCGCGCGGGCGAATACTGCGTTCGCGGCGGCTTGATTGACTTGTTCCCTATGGGCAGCGCGGTGCCCTACCGCATCGATCTGCTCGACACCGATGTGGACAGCATCAAAACCTTCGATGCCGACACGCAGCGCACGCTGTTTCCGGTGCCCGAGGTACGGCTGCTGCCGGCGCGCGAGTTCCCGTTCGACGACGCGGCGCGCAAACGCTTCCGCCAAACTTTCCGTGAGAAGTTCGAAGGCGACCCATCTAAGGCCCAGCTTTATAAGGATGTCAGCGCGGGAATCCCGGCAGCCGGCATCGAGTACTTTTTGCCGCTGTTCTTCGAAACAACGGCCACGTTGTTCGACTACTTGCCGCAAGGCGCGCGCGTGCTGCTGCATCAACGCGTACACAAAGCGATCGAAGATTTCTGGCGCGACACGCGCTCGCGCTATCAACTGCTCGGCGGCGACTTGTCGCGACCGATCATGCCGCCGCAGGACCTTTTCCTATCGGAGGAAGCTTTCTTCCTCGGCTTGCGGCAGTTCACGCGTATCGATCTGCCGCCCCTGCCCGGCGCCACGGGTCTGGACGGCGGCACGCTTGCGCCTCTGCTTGGCGACTCGGGGCGCCACGCTACCCAGGCACTACCGGAGGTCGGCGTCGATCGCCGCGCAGCCGATCCTTTGCGCAAGCTACGCGAGTTTCGCGACCAGCACGCAGGGCGAATCCTATTGATCGCCGAAAGCCTGGGACGGCGCGAAACGCTGTTGGAATTCTTGCGGCAGAGCGATTTCGCTCCGCACGTCTATTCCGACCTCACCGCTTTCCTACAAGACACGCAACCGCTCGGTCTAGTTGCGGGACCGATTGCCTATGGTTTCGAAGTGCCGCAACTCGGCCTTGCCATCATTACCGAGAGCGAGCTGTACGCCGCGCAAGTGCGTCAGTCGCGCCAACGCGATGCACGCCGCGCCAGCGCGGACACGATGCTGCGCGATCTGGCAGAAGTGCGCTCGGGCGATGCAGTCGTGCACGCGCAGCACGGCATCGGCCGCTTTCTCGGTCTGGTCAACCTCGACCTCGGCGAAGGCCAGACTGAATTCATGATGCTGGAATACGCCGGTGGCGACAAACTCTACGTGCCCGTGTCGCAGCTTGCCGTGATTTCGCGCTACGCAGGCGGACCGCCGGAAGCGGCGCCGCTCACCAAGCTCGGCTCCGGTCAATGGGAGAAGGCCAAGCGCAAAGCTGCCGAGCAAGTGCGTGACACAGCGGCGGAGTTGCTGCATTTGTACGCGCAGCGCGCGGCGCGCCCAGGTCACGCATTCGACTTCAGGCAGCACGACTACGACACGTTCGCCGCTAACTTCGAGTTTGAAGAAACGCCGGATCAGCGCGCCGCCATCGAAGCCGTGCTCGGCGATATGCGCGCGGGGCGCGCGATGGATCGCCTCATCTGCGGTGACGTCGGATTCGGCAAGACGGAAGTGGCGATGCGCGCGGCCGCCGTCGCCGTGTTCGCCGGCGCACAGGTAGTCATCCTGGTGCCGACCACGCTGTTGGCGGAGCAGCACTTCCTGAACTTCTCCGATCGCTTCGCGGAGTGGCCGGTGAAGATCGCCGAGTTGTCGCGCT
>CAZAWU010000034.1:0-25243 GCA_964488915.1 uncultured Burkholderiales bacterium | reverse complement strand
CGGAGTTGGACGCCCATCTTGCGCTCAAGCATATGCGCCAGCTCAAAGAGCGCATCACCCAGAGCTTCAGGCTGCAACCGCTGTCGGAGCAAGAGGTCCAGCAATACCTCAACTTCCGCCTGCGCGCGGCCGGCTATCGCGG
Organism: uncultured Burkholderiales bacterium; assembly: GCA_964488915.1. Lineage (GTDB taxonomy): Bacteria > Pseudomonadota > Gammaproteobacteria > Burkholderiales > JALYOK01 > CADEHE01. The sequence goes on along the minus strand of CAZAWU010000034.1, from coordinate 25,101 downwards.
GCCGGAGTTGTTCGACGCGCGCTGTACCAAGCTACTGACGCGCGCATCGCAAGGGTTATCGCGGCGCATCAATATCATCGCCGACAAGTCGATGCTGGCCGCGTTCGCCGATAACACCTACGACATCGAACCGAGCCATGTGAGAGCCGCAATTCGCGACGGCGAATTCCAAGCCACGCGCAAACGGGTATTAACACCATGGGTATATACCTCTTTAGTAATGTTGGGTGCGATTTTTGGAGGTATCCTCACCTGGGTATTTATTCACAACAAGCAACAGCCGGCGCCCCCCACCACAGTACAGGCACGCGCGATTCCTTCTGTGGCACCGGCTCAGCCGGTGGTTACCGCAGCCGCGGCTCGCACGGGACTTGCGTACACGGATAGCCCGGGCATGAACAGCGTTGCCCCCGAGGGGGCCGCGGCCAGCGAACGCTTAGCCGGCACGCCCACTGGCATCATTGGCAACGTCGCCAGCAACGATAACCTCGCTGCAGCAAGCGATTCAGCATCCACAGCGAGCCCTACGCAACCGAGCGCCGGCGACGAGGCGAACGTGCCTGCTTGGCAGTCGAGCCGCGACTGGATGCATACGCAGCCGGCGCAGCATTGGGTGATCCAGCTCATGCTCTCCAACATGACCGACGCGGGAGAGCGCGGCGCGTTCGTGGCGCAGGCTAGCGCCATGCTGGGCGAAAATAAACTGCATCAATACCCACTGGAGTTGAGCGGGGCAAAGAAAGTGGGCGTGCTGTATGGGCCCTTTGTCGACCGGCGCGAAGCGCAGCGTGCGCTGACGGCGTTGCCAATGAGCCTACGGCAATACCAGCCGTACATGCGCACCGTTGGCGTCGTGCGGCAAGAGGCAACGTACAACTGAGTGGCGGAGCCAGGCCAAGGCGCTTGCATCAGTCCTTTTTTTGTTTTATAAGAGGCAGTTACGCAAAAATTCTAAGGAGCAAGTTTTAGTTGGCTCGCTCATCTCCCCTGTTGCCGCTTGCACGCCTTTCAGCGCTCGCTGCTGCATGCTTCATCAGCGCATGCGGAACCGCACCAATGCAGCCTTCGAAAGCGCACGTCGAGGCGCCCGCCCCACAACGCAACGGTGCTATTCCACCTCCGGTCGGGCGGCTAGTAATGCCGTCACCACCCAAACCCGCCGCGCGTGCCGAGCGCTACACCGTGGTTGTCAATAACGTCGCAGTACGGGAGCTATTGTTCGCTGTGGCACGCGATGCCAAAGTCAACGTTGACATTCACCCAGGCATAGAAGGCAACATCACGCTCAACGCCGTCGACCAGACTCTGGCGCAGATCCTCTCGCGCATCGCCAAGCAGGTCGACATGCGCTTCGAGTTGGACGGGGGCAATCTATCGGTGATGCCCGATACGCCGTACCTGCGCAGCTACAAGATCGATTACGTCAACATCGCGCGTAACGCCTCCGGCAACATCGGCACCGCCACGCAAGTTACCGGCGGCACAAGTTCGCAAGGCAGCAGCAACTTGCCCAGCGGCAGTTTTGCCGGCAACGTTTCAAGTTCCAATGTCGCGTTTGTTTCCAACAACAAGTTCTGGGAAACGTTGGTGCAGAACATCAAGGACCTGCTGCGCGAGACCGACAAGGTACTGCCGGAGGGATCGAGCGAAACGCTGGTCGAGCAGCGCAGCGCGACGCAAACCAGCGGCACCGGGACACCGTATCCCGCTGGAGCCAAAGCGCCCCCGTCGCTGGCGACTAGCCCTAATCCCGCGCAGTTGCAGGAAACCGGCACGACGGTCACGCGCAAAGTAACCTATCGCGAAGCTGCCTCCGTCATCGCCAATCCCGAATCCGGCATTCTCTCGGTGCGCGCAACCTCACGCCAGCACGAACGCGTACAGGAATTTCTCGATCACGTAGTGGGCGCCGCGCGCCGCCAAGTGCTGATAGAAGCAACCATCGTCGAAGTGTTGCTTAACGACGAGTACCAGGCCGGAGTCGATTGGAGCCGGCTGCCGCGCGACGGCACCGGCATCAGTTTCAATCAGAGTTTGCTCGGCAGCAACCTCGGCACACCGCCTAACCTGACAGTCGGTTACCTCGATCCGACATCTAGCTTGGGCAATATTTCCGCGACCATTCGCGCTTTGAGCCGTTTCGGCAATACGCGCGTGTTGTCGAGTCCGAAGATCACCGCGCTAAACAATCAAACCGCCGTCCTTAAAGTGGTAGAGGAGCGCGTTTACTTTACCGTGGAAGTGAAGATCACCGACGGCACGACCGTGAACCCCGCGCGCACCGATGTCACCAGCACACCGCATACAGTGCCGGTCGGGCTGGTCATGACCGTCACGCCGCAGATCGCCGAAAACAACGAGGTGTCTTTGATCGTTCGCCCCACCATTTCGCGCATCACCGGATTCGTCATCGACCCGGGACCGCGTTTATCCGGCGCGAACTTCGACAACCGCGTGCCCGAGATCCAAGTACGCGAGATGGAGTCGCTACTGCGTGTGGCGAACGGCGAAGTCATCGTCATGGGTGGACTCATGCAAGACAGCGTCGAGCGCAGCCGCGACGGCATTCCGGGCTTGTCCAAGCTTCCGGTGGTGGGCGACGTGTTTAGCTACCGCAACGACAAGAACGTGAAGAGCGAGTTGGTTATCTTCCTGCGCCCGACGGTCGGCGGCAGTTCGAGTTTCGACGGCGAACTGCGTGCCCTGCGCGATGCGCAGCCGCGGAGAGCTGCTCAGTGAGCCTTTTGCTTGATGCGCTGAAGCAGGCCGAGCGCAACAAAGCGCAAAGCGGTGAGGGTGCGGCTGCGGAAGGTGATCCACGTATCCGGCTGGACAACATCGATCTCGATCTGCGCGAACCGGGCGTCGACAAAGTCGAGCCCTACGTGACCAACTCAGTGCCGCTGCATCGCTCCACCGTCGCGCGCGCGATGGAAGAACCGCCGCTGCGCGCCGCGAGCGCGCGTTACCAAAGCGATCACGACAGTGAGCGGCAAAGCGCCAAGCAGTTGTTCGCCGCGAAACAAATGACGCGCAAACCGGGATTGGGCGGCACGTGGATCGCGGGCTTAGCCGTCGCCGCACTCGCCGTGGCCAGCGGTTTGATCTACTACTGGACGGCGAAGCGCAGCGAAATGCTTGCAACTCTGCCTTCCCCGAGCGCGCAGACCACTCCATTGCCGGTGCCCGCCCAAAGCAGCGCGTCGCTCACCCCGAGCACCCCAGCGACCGCGGCACTGCCGGAGGTCCCGGCGCCTCTTTCGCCACCCACGCAGCAAACGCCGCCACCAGTCGAGGTGCGCGACGAAGCGAGCATAAGCTCGCCGGCGCCAAGCGCGCCGGCGACGCCGCCCGCCGCCGGGGTCACGGCTTCGAATACATCATCGGTAGTATCTCCCGCAGAGAGTTTGCCCGTCGCACCGAATGCAGAATCCCCGCCCAGCTTAGCCGCAAATGCGGCTGGCGCGCCTACGGCAAAGCCGGCAGATGCGGCAAGCGGCACAAGCGAAAACGCAAATCAAGGGCAGACTCGCGCAGCGGACCTAGTAGCAGCAGGCGATGCGGAAGAAGAGACTCTGAGAATTTCGACAGCGCAAGGTTCCGGCAAACCAGCGAGCAAGCGCGCGATGCGCAAACCCAAGAGCAGTGCAACCGAAGGCACACGCGAATCGCGCGGCAAGCCCTCCGCGCGTAAGGACGCAGATAGCTGGGCGGTTGAAAGCGACGAACAACCTCCACCAGACCAAACCGTAAAGCCGAGTTCGCGCCGCAAAGATAAGCAAGCACCCGTCGCCACGGCCGCCAATCTAAGCGTGCAGCGCAGCACGGCGGTGGACAGCCTCCACCCGGATTTGAGCGCGGCCTATCAGGCATTGATCGCCGGCAACGTGGTCGTCGCCGAGCAGCGCTATCGCGCTGTTCTCAACGCTGATGCGTTCAACTTGGATGCCGAGCTTGGCTTGGCCACCATCGCCGCCGGCCGCGGCGACCGGGAAAGCGCCCGTCGCCACTACCGCCGTGCTTTGGAACTCGATCCCAAGAATGATGTCGCGCTCGCCGGGTTGGCGACAGTCGCCGGAGCCGGCGGCTCGTCCAGCGAGAGTGGACTCAAGACCCAGCTCGCCGAGCAACCGACGTCGCATCACTTACATTTCGCCCTCGGCAACGATCTGGCGCGCCAGCGCCGTTGGCCCGACGCGCAGCAGGCGTATTTCAACGCCTACAGTCTTGATCCAGACAACCCAGACTACGCGTATAACTTGGCGGTTAGTTTGGATCACTTGAGCCAGCCGCGCACCGCTTTGAGCTACTACGAGCGCGCACAGCAATTGAGCGAAGCGCGTTCGCCGCAGTTCAATCGCACACAACTCCAACAGCGTATCAGCGAACTGAAACAGCAGTAATTCTTCCCGATGACTGCGCCACTGCCTAAACAGCCTTTCGGCGAAGCGCTGCTCGAGAAAGGCGTCATCAGTATCGATCAGCTGCGCATCGCGCTGATCGAACAAAAGAAGCGCCACCAGCCGCTAGGAAAACTCCTGGTCAGCTTGGGTTTCGTGTCCGAGGCGACCATCCGCGATGTGTTGTCCGAGAGCCTCGGACAAGTCAGCATCGATCTTTCGAACACCATAGTCGATCCCACCGCGCTGGAACTTATTCCGAAAGAGGCCGCGCGCCGCCACCAAGTATTGCCGGTCGCGCTCGATCGAGAGCAAGGGCGCCTGCTGCTCGCCGTTTCTAATCCGGCGGACGTGGTGGCGCTCGATCAGATTCGTGCGCTGCTCAAAGACGACATCCAGGTCGAACCGGTGCTGGCGAAAGAATCCGACATTACGGCCGGCATCGAGCAGTACTACGGTTTCGAACTGTCGATCGACGGGATCCTGCACGAGATCGAAACCGGCGAGATCGATTTCCAGAGCCTAGCAACCGAGCGCGACGAATACAGTCAGCCGGTCGTGCGCCTCATCGACGGCATTCTGAACGACGCAGCGCAGCAGGGCGCCTCCGATATCCACTTCGAGCCGGAACAGGGATTCCTGCGCATTCGGTACCGCATCGACGGGGTGCTACGCCAGATACGCTCGGTTCACATCAACTACTGGCCGGCGATGGTGGTTCGCCTCAAGGTGATGAGCGGCATGAACATCGCGGAGACACGCGCGCCGCAAGACGGACGCATTTCCATCACACTATCGGGCCATCCGGTCGATTTCCGCGTGTCGTCGCAGCCGACCACGCACGGAGAGAATATCGTTCTGCGTATCCTGGACCGCCAGAAAGGCATCGTCCCGCTGGAGCGCTTGGGTTTCCGCGAAAGCGACCTGCAGTTGCTGCAGCTAATGATCGCGCGGCCGGAAGGTATCATCATGGTCACCGGCCCGACCGGCAGCGGCAAGACCACCACGCTCTATTCGATCTTGAATCGCATCAACACCGAAGCGATCAACATCATGACGCTGGAAGAGCCAGTCGAGTACCCAATGCCTTTGATCCGGCAAACCTCCGTCAACGAAGCGGTGAAGCTGGACTTTGCCAACGGTATCCGCTCGATGATGCGGCAAGATCCCGACGTCATTCTGGTGGGGGAGATCCGCGACCGCGAAACCGCCGACATGGCGTTTCGAGCGGCGATGACCGGCCACCAGGTTTACACGACTCTGCACACCAACTCGGCGGTGGGTGCGATCCCGCGCTTGTTGGATCTCGGCGTGTTGCCCGACATCATGGCGGGCAATATTATCGGCATCATCGCACAGCGCTTAGTGCGGCGCTTGTGCCCGCGCTGCAAGAGCGCGTATGCACCCGACGCGGCAACACGCGCCATCCTCGGGCTCGCTGACGAGCAATCCGAAGCGGTCAGCTTGTACAAGGCGACCGGTTGCGCGCATTGTGGCAACACCGGCTACAAAGGCCGCAAAGCCATCGTCGAGATGTTGAAACTGGATGCGGATATCGACGAGCGCATCGCCCAACGCGCAACCGGGCGTGAACTGCGCAAACTCGCCGACACCAAGGGCTTGCGCACGCTGGCCGACGATGGCATCGACCGCGTGCTGGCGGGCGAGACTTCGCTTGAGGAGATCGCCCGCGTCGTCGATCTCACCGATAGGGTCACGTAGGAAGCAGCCGCGTGAGCCTCTACACTTATCGAGCCATGGACGCGCAAGGCAAGCTCGTGCGCGGCAATCTCGATGCGCTCAACCCGCTCGATCTGGAAATGCGCTTGAAGCGCATGAGCCTGGATCTAGTTACGGAGCGCGCAGCGCGGCGTCCGCTACGCTATTTCGGCAGCGCCAGCGCCAAGCGCAAAGAGCTGATCAATTTTTGCTTTCATCTCGAGCAGTTGTTGCGCGCTAAGGTACCGATCATCGAAGCACTGTCGGATCTGCGCGATAGTGTGAGCGCACCGAAGTTTCGCGAGGTTCTCGCCAACCTCACCGAGGCAATCGAGGGCGGCAAGCGCCTTTCCGAAGCGCTGGCGGACCATCCACAAGTGTTTGATCCCGTTTTGGTCAGTTTGGTCCGTTCGGGGGAGGAAACCGGCCAGCTGTCTCTGGTACTGCAAAAGCTGACTGAGAACCTCAAGTGGCAAGACGAGATCGCGGCGCAGACGCGACGCCTGGCGACTTACCCGTTGGTATCGGGCGCGCTGGTAGTCGGCACGATGATGTTCTTGCTAGTGTTTTTGGTGCCGAAGCTGGCGCAGGTGATCCGTTCGCTGCAACCCGTGCCCAGCGCGCACACGCAAACGCTGCTGGCCGTTTCGGCGTTCATGTCGAACTATTGGTATCTGCTGATCGCGGTGCCGGTGATTGTCTTTGTCGGGTTGCGCGTGTGGATCAAACGAGATCCGCGCCTGCGTACCTGGTCGGACCGAATGTGGCTGCGCTTGCCGTTCTTCGGACCGGTCGCGCAGAAAATCATCCTTGCCCGTTTCTCGACCTACTTCGCCATGATGTACAGCAACGGCATCAGCGTGCTCGACGGCATTCGCATTTCCGAGAATATCGTAGGCAACAAAGTGTTGGAGGACGGCCTGCACCGCGCCGGACGGGCCATCGCCGATGGCCAATCGCTGAGCGCGGCGTTCGCCCAGACCGGACTTTTCCCGCCGCTGGTGCTGCGCATGTTGCGCGTCGGGGAGTCCACCGGGGCGCTGGGCGAATCGCTGACTAACGTCGCTTACTTCTACAACCGCGACATCGACGAATCAATCGGCGCCGTGCAACAGATGATTCAACCCGTGATGATCGCTGTTTTAGGTGTGCTGATGCTGCTCATCTTGTGGCCGGTGTTCGGCCCGATCTACGATGCCATCGGCAAGCTGAAGTATTGAACGGCTGATTGCCAATGCGCAAGCAATTCCTCTATCTTTCTAACGACCACCTGATCGCGGTGGTCTGGAATCGCGACACGGCGCAAAGTGAGCAAGCCTTCGCGGCGACTGAGCTCGGTCAGGGCCAGTTCATCGAGTACTTGCAGCAAACGCCGCCGCTGCCGACTTATATAGTGACCGATCTCATCGAGGAAGACTTCCGCCTCGACGCGGTCCCGCACGTCGGCGGGCGCGATCGCAAAGTCATGCTGGAGCGCAAACTTCAGCAGCACTATCGTACGACGCCTTATCGTTTGGCGCAGGTAGTCGGACGTCTGAGCGAAGGCCGGCGCGACGATCAAGTCCTGCTGTGCGCACTGACCAACGCTGAGCTGCTGCAGACGTGGGTCGATCTGCTGCTCGAAGCGCAAGTGCCGATCGCCGGCGTGTATTCCGTCGCGCTGCTGGCGCAGCCGATGCTGAAGACGCTGCAGATCAAGGGCAAGCACACGCTGCTGGTAAGCCCTCAGGTCAATGCGGGTTGGCGCCAGACCTACCTCCAAGACGGGCGCGTGCGCTTCAGCCGCTTGACGCCGGTCACGGGAGCGCACAATACGGCGGCCTTACTTGCAGAAGAGATAGGCAAGACTTTCCAGTATCTCGAGAGCATCAATTCGTTCTCGAACACCGAAACGCTCGAAGTGCACCTGCTCAGTGACCGCGCTACGCAAGCGGCGCTGCGCACGGCATTGGTCGACGGCGGCCGGCTGCGCTACGTGCTGCACGACCTCGCGACGGCGGCGAAGCGGCTCGGATTGCAGTTTTTCGGAGAGGCCACCGATGCCACGCCGCTATACCTGCAAGTGCTTAGTCGCTCCTCGGGCACGGAACAGTTCGCGCCAAGCGCGCAGCGGCGCTACGCCGACATTCGCCGTGTGCGCGTGGCAATGTTAGGCGCGAGCGTCGCCCTCGCGCTCACCGGCATCGGGTTCGGCGCATTGAACATGCTCCAGGCGCAGGCGCTACGTGGCGCCGTCGATCGCTTCGAGCAAAGCACGCGTGACTACCAAGCGGCGCGCCACACTACTGTCGCGGGTTTCCCAAAATCAAAAGTCCCCGCGCAAACCATGAACGAAGCAGTGACCTATCACAGCAGCGTTGTGTACGGCGCGCCGCATTTCTCGGGTTTTGCCCGCGAATTGAGCGCGGTCTTCGAAGCATTTCCGGCGATTCGTTTGGATAGGTTGGTTTGGGGCAGCGACACGAAGCCTAGCATCGCGCTCGGCTACCAGGTGCGCGCAGGCGAGGACGCTAGCGTAGCGAACGCACCGCCGGATGGACTCCCCAGCAGCGGCGTAGCGCCAGGCTACTACCAAGCGGCTGTGATCGAGGCCGCGGTCTATCCTTTCAACGGCAACTATCGCGCCGCCCTTAGTGAAATTGAGCGTTTGTCGCAACAGATCCGGTTGCGGCATAACGCGCAAGTCGCTGCACTGACGTTGCCGCTCGATACGCGGGCGGAGAACCAACTGCGCGGCAGCGCCACGCCAGAAAAGACGCAGAACGAAGCACGTTTCGCTTTGTACGTGCAACTGCTCCCGCAAACCAAATGAAGATTGCGCGGTCCGACTTCGTCTTGTTGCGCTGGCCTATTGCGCTACTGTTAACGGCCCTAGGACTAATGGCACTCTTGGTTTGGGCGAGCAGCGGCGACTATCGCCGCACACAGGCGCGCGCCAAAGAAGCCGAGCGCACTAATATGCACGCGCGCAGCGATCTGCTCGAGGTGCGCGCTCAGGAAACCAATTACCGCAGCTTCTCGAGTCAGTTCGAAGTGTTGGCGACGCGCGGCCTGACTGGGGAGGAGCGTCGTCTCGATTGGATCGATACGGTACAACGCCTGCGTGAACGCCATCGTTTGTATACGCTGGAGTACGAGATTTCCGCGCAGCGTGCATTCGTTGCGAGCCTCGCTCCCGCACCGACCGGTTTGAACCCGCGCAGCAGCACGGTGGCACTGCACTTCACAACGCTGCATGAAGGCGATCTGCTGAACTTCCTGGACGATCTCGAGCAGCAGGCGCCAGGGGTCTTTCGGCAAACTCGCTGTGACGTGCAGCGCTTGCCCGTGGCGACCGATAGCGCCGGCGCGCGCTTGAGCGTGCGCTGCGAGTATGACTGGCTCACGCTCAAAGTCGGTGCGTCGTGACATTACGGTTCTACAGCGTCACGGCAGCTCTGGTTTTCGCGTTGGACGCCAGCGCGCAAACCCCGCCGTTGGAGCGCCTGTTCTTCAGCAAGCCAGAGCGCGCGCAACTGGACGCCAGCCGCAATGCACCGAAGCCGCTTCCTCCTGCCCCGCAGGTTACCAAGCCTGTTGCTCCGGTTATGCCCGTAGACAAAGAGCCTGACAGCGTGATCCTTTCTGCTCCACGTGAGGAGAAGAAAACGCCGTCGCCTCCACGAAGGCAAGTCCTAACCGGTTTCGTCGAGCGCAGCAGCGGCACCAACACGATCTGGATGAACAATCAGGCACAAGCGATCGAGGGAGGCTACGGCGAGCTTGACCCGCTTGATGTGGGCAAAGCCCGCCAAAAATAGCCCCCGGGAGGCAGCCATGCCGCTCCATCAACGTGGCATCGCGTTGCTGCTCGCCCTGGTGCTATTAGTCGTTCTTGGCGGCTGGCTGCTCACCGCGATGCTGTCGACTTCGCAAGCCGCGCGCGAGCGCGATCGGCTTACCAGCGAAGCCTTGGCAGCGGCCAAGCGCGCGCTGATCGCCTATGCAGCGAGCTTCGCGGAGATTCACAGCGTTCCGCCTTCCGGGCCTTTTTGGGTGCCGGGCTCGCTGCCGTGTCCTGAACTCACCGCGCCCGCCACACCCGATGCGGAAGGGCGCTCGGCGAGCCTGCCATGCGGCGCAGCAAGCACAAATTTGCTGGGCCGGCTGCCCTGGGCGGAGCTGCGCATCGAGGCGCCCAAGGACGGCGCCGGACAATGCTTGTGGTATGCCGTTTCGGGTACGTTCAAGCGCAAGAATACGCCGCCAACCACGACCATGCTCAACTGGGACACGGCCGGCCCATTCGACATCTTGCAAGCAGACGCTACGACAGCCACACCCGTCTACCTCGCCGGCCCCGATTCCTCGGAGCGCGCGGTGGCTGTGGTGATCGCACCCGGTACGCCGCAATCCAACAAGTCCCCCACACCCCACGTGAATGCGCCGGTATGCCGGGGGAGTTATGTGGCGAGCGACTATCTTGATGTGGTTGATGGAGTCGACAACGCAGCCGCGCCAGGCGCTACCGCGAGTTTCGTCGTTGCGCAGCCCAGCGGGACTTTTAACGATCGCGTTGTTTACATTACGGCGCGTGAAATCTTCTCCGAGATCGAGCGCCAGCAAAACTTCAAGCTGCGCATCCGCGAAATGATGCGACATGCTGCAGATTGCATTGCTGGGTTCGCCAAGTATCATCAAACATCCGTACCTGGCGACGAGCGCTTGCCTTGGGCGATGCCGCTCGCCCTCGGATCCCTCTCCGCTTATGGAAGTAACACCAACTACCGCGATGGGATCGGATTGTTGTCCGGGCGCCTACCTTGGGACGTGCGGCGTAGTTGCGACGCGGTGCTCGGGTTCTCGTGTCCGACGATTGAGCGGCAGTTGTTGGACAACAGCTTGTACTGCTCCACCACGCAGTGGTCCGCGCAGGATACGTGGTGGTATCAAAACTGGAAGGACCAACTGTTCTACGCCATTGGCTCCAATCATCGTCCCGACGCCAGCGTTCCGACGTCCGCGTGCCCGACGTGCCTGCAGGTCAACGGCGCGGGTACATACGCCGCGGCGCTACTGTTTTCGAGCAACGCGCTCACCGGGAAAAGGCGCTCCGACCTCGCCCAGAAGAGCGATATCTCCAACTACCTCGAGGGCCGCAATGCCGCCAATCATCCCAATAGCGGCGGCGACGGCAACTACGAATCGAGCCCCGTATCGGCCAACTTTAATGACGTCGTAGTGTGCATCGACGATCAGCTCAACGTCGTAGATCCATGCTAGCCTCTCTGGATACTACTATATGCACTACATTTTAAGTGATATTCAAGGCCATATACGGATAATATCTCTGGTGAGTATATGCAAAAGAACCCGGAGGTACAATGAGCGCTCTGTGTACATCCAGCGCGGGTTTACGCTGGTGGAGATCGCGATCGTGGTCGTGATCGCAACACTTGTGCTGGGAGCCCTGCTTGTTCCGCTGTCAGGGCAGATCGAGTCGCGGCGGGTCAAAGATGCGCGCGGGAAAATCGAAGAAATCAAAGAGGCGCTGCTTGGCTTCGCCGCCGCGAACGGGCGCCTACCTTGCCCCGCCTCGGTCAACAGCAATGGACGGGAAAGTTTCTGCACGGCGAGCAGCGGCGGTTGCACCGAAACCTCGACACCACAAGCCCACGGGCGTTGCGCCAACTTCTTCGACGGTTATGTCCCAGCCGTCACGCTCGGCATCTCGCCCACCGATGGCAGCGGTTTTGCCCTGGACCCGTGGGAAACCCAGATCAGCCGCTGGCGTTACGCAGTGAGCGACAAGACCATCGCCACGGTGAGTTATGCCCTCACGGCTGCCAACGGCATGCGCACCGCGACTGCGGCGAACATCGCGCAGGAAAAGCTCTTGTTCGTATGCGCGCGCGGTGGTAGCACTACCGCGACCAGTTGCGGTGTCCCCGCCCTCGTCGATCAAGCCCCTGCGGTTGTCTGGTCAATCGGACGCAACGCCAGCGCGTCCGGTATCAGCACGGACGAGCAGGAGAATGGGGACAACGATGCTTTCTTCGTCAGCCACGACATCACTGATGCTGCTGGGGCAGCCGGCGAGTTTGACGATATCGTAGGCTGGCCGTCGCTACATGTGCTGCTGAGTCGTATGCTAAGCGCTGGTCAACTTTGAGTCTTCTGTTTCTGGCTGGTTTGCCATCGCCGCCTCGCGTGCGGCATACGGATCGATCGCGGTGAGCTCAAAGCAGACACCACCCGACTCATTGCTTGCCAGGCGCAAGCGATAGCCCGCTGCTTCAGCCTGCTTGGCCGCCTGCAACAACCCAATGCCCATGCCCGCGTTGCCGCTCACTGGCCGGCCGAATAGGTATTTCGCGATGTGAGGCGGCACTGGGCTGCCGGTGTCGAACACCGAGAATCGCACTTCCGGCAGACCGGTCAACCGCGCCCGGACCTCGATGCCGGGCTCTTGGTCACGTTTTCGAATGGCGTTCTCGAGCAAGTTCTCGGAGACGCTATCGAACAAGTTACGCGGGATCGCATCAGAAGGCGTCGTGACTAGGTCGAACACGATATCGCGCCCTTCGTAGCGAGTCTTTAGGCCATCCCACCACTCGGAAGAACTCTGCATGACACTGGTCATCGCCTCGTTGGGGCGCTGCAGGCGTTCGAGCGTGATCTGCAGACGTTTGGTTAGCTGAGGCAGCTGGCGCTGCACCATCGCCGCGTAAGCGGCGCTTTGGTCTGCAGCCATCAGTTGTCCCGCCGCCGAGAGCGACATCAGCGACTGCAGCAGATTCTTGACATCATGAGTCAGCCGCGCGCCGGTCTCGTGCACTGCTTGCATATAAGCGTTTTGTTTGAGCAATTGCTCGCGCCGCTTCGCTTCATAGAACTCGTTAAGCAACTGGGCCAGCAAGCGTACGTGCAAGACAACCGTGGGCCCAAGTCGTTGATCCGTGCATAGCTTCAAGCGCAAATCCTGAAATGGATAGTCCACCACGTGAGGACTTTGCCGCCCGAAACGGCCCTCACTTTCGGCGGAACGCCATTCTCCTCCGACAACCCATGGCAGGCGTGCCATCTGAGGCACTGCCGCGTCCAAAAAAGCACCCGCCTCCGGGACAGATTCAGCTTGCTGCGCGAGCTGTTGTAACCAACCTTCAAACGGCAAGCCGACGCTGAGCAGGTAGCGCGAAAAGTAGGTGCTCAAGCCAGGGTAGCCGCCCATGGGATTCCAAAGCAGCGCCAAGGCGAACAACAATACCGAGCCAGCCGTAATCGTCAGCAGCAGAGCAACAAAATAGTCCCCACCCATCGTGCGCATCACGGCCAGACTACCGACCGCCAGCAGCAGCACGAACTGGAAGCACATCAAGCTGTAAAAAAAATCAACCAAGCGCTGCTCTTGTTCGGCTTCTTGTTCCAAGGGGGCCAACGCCATCGCTACGAGTATTAGGGGCAACCCATAGCGCACGAGATACTCAACGATCTGATTGACTTGAAACCCGGCCAGGACTTTCGGTACTACCCAGAACAGCAACAGCACGAACAAGTACACGAACGCCAATAGGTAGAAGCGGCGCAATCGGGGCGCTTGGACCGAGAAGCCGCGCCCGCCCAGCAACGCCAGCAGCCCACAGATCCAGATGACCACGCCCCAGGCTCGGAAAACGAAAACAACGATACCCGACAGCAGCAACAGCAACACCAAGCTTAGTGGCTTTACGGAGCGCTCCGGGTTCATAAGCGGCTGCCACAGCAGAAAGAACCCAAAGTGCGTCAGCAAGAATGGGCGCGAAACGGCCCCGGCTGCGTCGAGCGTCATTGCAAGATGCAATGCGGCGAGCATAAAGATCACGACCCAGCGCGGGTCGGCTGTCATTTTGTGGGCGACGCTACGAGCCAAAGATAGCGCCGGCTGAGCCATAACGGGCAGCGTTGTCAGATGACATCGTCCAGTGTAATTTCGCGTCGGAGACTATAGCCAACTTCGGGACCGGATAAAAGCGCCCCCTCGGGCTGTCGAGTTTCTGACGAGCGTGTCGACAATCCGACAACGTTATCAGAAAAAGCAAGGGCATTGGCAGGCAATCCCTTAAGAAATTGCCGAAAAGGCCGTCATTCCGGCGTTCGGTCGAGCCCATCGCGAATGGCACGATTGTTGCAACGACGTTATGCCATTGCTCTGCCTGGAGACTCGAACATGAAACAACAGTCCGGTTTCACCCTCGTTGAGATTGCCATCGTCTTGGTCATCGTGGGGTTGCTGCTGGCCGGCATCATCCAAGGCTCAGCGCTGATCAATAGCGGCACGGCGAAGAACTTGGCCAACGAACTTAAGACCATCCCTGTTTACGTCTATCAATATCAGGACAAATTCCGTGCCTTGCCGGGAGACGACGCCAACGCAGTCGGCCACGTAGCCGGAACCAACGCAACCACGGGTGGCACAGCTGGCAACGGCAAGATTGAGGGAGCCTGGGATTCGACCACGAACACCGAAGAGTCTTTCCTTTTCTGGGAGCACATCCGCAAGGCCAACATCGCCGCCGGCCCGACCAACACCGGCGACCCCGGTTATTCCCCGCGCAACGTCGCCGGCGGGCGGATCGGAATCTCCAGTGTTGCTCCGATCGTCAACATGAGCGGTGGCTACTTTGTTTGTTCGGGCGCGGTGTTAGGCAAATATGTTCGGCAGATCGACACGACGCTTGACGACGGCAACACGGATACCGGTTCCGTGCGGATAGCAGAAGCGGGTGCCAATCCGCAGAATGCAGTCTCTAGCGCGAACGTAGACGATTCGAAGTCTTACAACGTTTGCATGGCGTTCTAATCCAACGCCAGATTTCGACACGCCCGAAGCCTAGACCGGGCCGCGCAGCAGACGTTCTTCCGCCAAGGCCAACCGGTCGGGCGTACCAAGCAAAACCACGATGTCGTTCTCCTCAAGGACGAGATCTGGAGTCGCGCCGAGCGCCGGGAGATTAGCTCGGCGCAGCGCCGTCACCTTCACATCCAAATCGCCGAGGGCGATGCCGTCTAAGCGCTTGCCCGTGGCGTATGCCTGCTTCGCTAGCGCGACGGAATGCAGGCGCGGCTGCGCGATATCCTCAAGACCTCCTTCATCGTCCGTTGCGCCCGGAAAGAAGCCGCGCATCAGATCGTAGCGCGCCCGCCGCGTTTCGCGAATGCGTTTGAGGACGCGCGCGAGCGGGACCCCGGCCATGAGCATGGCATGGCTGGCTAGCATAAGCGCACCCTCGACGACTTCCGGCACGACCTCAGTGGCGCCCGCGTTCTGCAAACGGCCCAGGTCGGTGTCATCGAAGGTGCGCACGATCACCGGTACGCCCGGCGCCAAATCGCGAGCGTGACTGAGAATGCGCAGCGCCGACTCCGTCTGCGCAAAACTCACGACAACCGCAACGGCGCGTTGAACGCCGGCCGCTAGCAACACCTCGCGCCGTTGCGCATCTCCATACACCACCGACTCACCCGCCGCCGCAGCTTCTTTCACACGCTGCGGATCGTGATCCAGCGCCATGATGCGAATCCCTTCGCGCTGCAGCAGCCGCGCGAGACTTTGCCCGCTACGCCCGTAGCCGCAAACGATAACGTGACCGCTCGTGCCCATCACTTTTACGGCAACGTCATGTACCGCCAACGCACGCCGCATCCATTCGGAGCGTACCAGCCGCATCACAATCCTGTCGCTTTGCTCCAGAAGCAGAGGTGCGCTAAAGATAGACAACAACATAGCCGCCAGGACCAGCTGGAGCCAATCGGGCGCAATGACAGCGTCGGCCATCGCGAGCAAAACAAAGCCAAACTCACCGGCCGGCGCGAGGGCGAGCGCGGTGCGCAGCGCAAGGCCTTTGTCATTGCGAAAACCAAGGCAGATTGACCAAACAACCATCAACTTTAGCGCGAGCATTCCCAGCGCTAGGGCCACGATCAGCAAGAAGTGCTGCACGACCACCGAGAGATCGAGCAACATGCCCAAACCTACAAAAAAGACGCCGACTAGCACGTCTCGAAACGGCTTGATGTAGTCGTCCACCTGGTACCGGTACTCCGTTTCCGAAAGCAGCATGCCGGCTAAGAACGCCCCGAGCGCCAACGACAGGCCGGCAAAGTGAGTAACTAGCGAAAGACCGAGCACAACCAACAGCACGTTCAGCACAAATAACTCGGATGACTTGCTGCGTGCCACAAGATGGAACCAATCTCGCAACGGCCCGCGCCCGAGCCATAGCAATGCAGCGAGCGCTATGCCTGCCTTCAAAGCAGCCAGGAGTAGATCACGTCCCAAGGTATGCGCTTCGGTACTGAGCGCGGGTAGAACGATGAATAGAGGTACGACCGCTAGGTCCTGAAACAACAGTACTCCCATGATTTGACGGCCGTGAGCGGTCTGCAATTCGAGGCGTTCGGCCAAGAGTTTCGACACGATGGCTGTGGACGACATGGCCACGACCGCGCCTAGCGCAACGCCGGCCTGCCAAGGCCAGCCGAAAGCCATGCACGCGACCAACACGAGGAGCAAAGTGATGGTTACCTGCGCTCCCCCAAGCCCTAGCACGAGACGGCGCATGGCAAAGAACTGTGGCAGGCTGAACTCGAGCCCGACCGCGAACATCAAGAACACGATACCAACTTCAGCAAGATGTTGAATCTGCTCCGCGTTCGTGATGAGGCGCAACGCATGCGGGCCCAGCAGGATGCCAACAGCCAGATAGGCCAACACCGAAGGCAGCTTCAATTGCTTAAAGGCAACGACCAGGAGCACCGTCACGAGCAACAGCAGCGTCGTATCGACCAGTATCTCTGTCATGGCTTGCTTGTTCTAAGCGGTCGTCAAGTTAGTCTGCGCCTATAATGTTTCGCCCAGCAGTCTTAACCCTATCATGGCCGATTTTCGCAACAGTGTTACTCCAATCATCATTCGGCAAGCACGCAACATCCGCTTGGCGGCGTTTGACGTCGACGGCACCATGACCGATGGTACTCTTGCGTACGCTGATAACGGAAGCGAAATCAAGATGTTCAACGCACTCGATGGCCATGGGCTAAAGGCGCTCGCGGGCTTAGGAATCACCACGGCCATCTTGTCGGCTCGGCGCAGCGCGACCGTCCAACGGCGCGCCGAGGAACTGAGCATTCCTCATGTTGTTCAAGGCGCTACCGACAAGCTTGCTGCCTTGCGCGCTCTCGCGCAAACGCTCGGCCTAAGTTTGGCTCAATGTGCGTTCATGGGCGACGATCTGGCCGACCTTGAAGCGCTGCGACACTGCGGATTAGCGTGCTCCGTATCGCGCGCCCCGCTTGCTGTGCGCGAAAACGCCCACTATGTCGCTCGCAGCACGGGCGGCGGGGCAGTTCGGGAGTTCTGCGAGCTGCTCTCGCGCGCGCAGCACCGAAAAGTGTCCTGACTATCATGCCGCGTTCGGATTCTTGGCTGCCGCTGCTCCTACTAGTAGTGCTGGCATTAATTACGGTATGGCTGAGCCAGGCGATGAAGATTCGCCCGCTCGTCGAGCCGACCCCAGTAAAACACGAGCCCGACGCCATCGTCACCTCGTTCACCGCGACTCAGTTCGATCCAGCGGGACAAGTGCGTTCTGTTTTGCGCGCTCAAAAGATGCTACATTATCCCGACGACGGATCATCGCGTTTGGACAGCGTGCACTTTGAAGGCCGTGAACCGCAACAGGCGCCCTTTAACGTACGCTCCAAGTCAGGGTTTGTTAGCCGGGATCGCAAGGACGTTTACTTTTATGGTGACGTCCGCGCGATTCAGGAAAGCGAGACTGGGCAACCGCCGCTGGTGGTGACAACAGAAAAGCTGCACGTGCGGCCGGACGAAGGTACTGCGAGCACGGATCAAACCGTCCACATCGAGCAAGGCGCCAGCAACGCCACCGCATCGAGTCTAGCGATCGACAACAAAGCACGAACCGCAAAGCTGACCCATGTTAGAGCAATCTACAGAATTCCTCCGAAACAGCGCTAGGCGCGCTATGCGCCTCATGCTCGCGGGCATGCTGCTATACACTTTTGGGACGGCGGCGCGCGCCGAACGCGCGGACCGTGACAAGCCGATTAACCTCGAAGCAGACAAAGTCACAGTCGACGACAAGAAGCAAACCAGCACGTTCGAAGGAAACGTAGTGCTCACGCAGGGCACCATGCGTATCACAGCGGACCGTATCCTAGTACGTCAGGACAAGAACGGCATCCAAACGGCCACCGCTTACGGCAAGCCCGCTACTTTCAAGTCCAAGCGCGATGGTCTGGACGAGTACGTCGAGGGCTTCGCCGAGCAGGCCGAGTATGATGGCCGCACGGAGAAGCTCGAGCTCTATCACAACGCCATACTTAAGCGCGGACTAGACGAGGTCCGTGGCAACTACATCACCTACGAAGTCAATTCGGAATTCATGCAGGTGTTCGGCAACACGCCACAAGCTGCATCCTCAAGCAAGCCAGGTGGCCGCGTGACCGCGGTCATCCAACCGAAACCGAAGAAAGATTCGGCCGGCACTCCATCGGGTAGTAAGCCTTAGTCGCTCGTCGCGGCGCCCATGGCGAACCTTCGCGCGGAGCATTTGTTCAAGCGCTACCGGGCGCGCACGGTAGTTCAAGACGTCTCGCTAGCACTCGCAACGGGCGAGATCGTCGGGCTGCTGGGACCAAACGGCGCCGGCAAGACGACTTGCTTCTACATGATCGTCGGGCTGGTCGCGATGGACGGAGGCAGTCTTTTCCTGGATGATCAAGAACTGACGCACATGCCGATACACCGGCGTGCGCAGTTGGGTCTTGGCTACCTACCTCAGGAAGCCTCAATCTTCCGCAAGCTGAGCGCCGCCAACAACATCCGCGCGGTACTGCAATTGCAGTCCATGTCCGATCAGGAAATCGATAGCCGCCTTGAGGAATTGTTGCAGGACCTACACATAGCGCATCTGCGCAACAATCCGGCCGCGAGCTTGTCCGGCGGCGAGCGGCGGCGCGTCGAGATCGCACGTGCGCTCGCGAGCAATCCGCGCTTCATCCTTCTTGACGAACCATTCGCCGGCGTCGATCCGATCGCCGTGCTCGATATTCAACAGATCGTTCGTTTTCTCAAAGACCGCGGCATCGGTGTATTGATTACAGACCACAACGTGCGCGAAACGCTAGGCATCTGCGACCGTGCCTATATCATCAATCAAGGCAGCGTGCTCGCTTCCGGCAAGCCGGATGAAATCATTTATAATGAAAGTGTGAGGCAAGTCTATTTGGGTCAGCATTTCCGCCTATAGTGGTGGCACGCCGTCGGGCGGTGTCGGCTAGCAATGAAAAACAGCCTTCAGCTTAAACTCTCCCAACATCTCACGCTCACGCCGCAACTCCAGCAATCGATTCGATTGCTGCAGCTCTCCACGCTGGACCTCAACCAAGAACTCGAGCGTTTCCTGGCCGAGAACCCGCTGCTCGAACGCGACGACGGGCCGCCGGCATACACGGCTGGGGAGTCGGCGCCGGCACCCGCCGAAGTTCCCTCGGCGAGTGTCGATGCAAAACCCACTGAAAGCCAAGACGGCAACGATTCCTGGAGTCTCGAAGATGGGCAAGGTCCCGGCTGGCGCGACGACGGCGACGATGAACAGTCAGTACAACAGCCAGCCGTTCCGCCAAGCTTACAAGATCACCTTTTCAGTCAGCTCAACTTAACGCATGTCTCCCAGCGCGACAAGCAGCTGATTACAGTCCTAATCGCGAATCTCGACGAGGATGGCTACCTAACGCAGCCGCTCGAGGAGATATTGGCGCTTCTGCCCGCCGAACTGGAAGTAGAGTCAGAGGAGTTAGGGGCCGCGCTGAAATTGTTGCAGACATTCGACCCAACCGGCATCGGTGCGCGCAACCTCGCCGAATGTCTGACACTACAACTTGCTGCCTTGCCGGGCGACACGCCGTTCCTCGCGCAAGCCAAGACCATCGTGCAACAACATCTAGATTTGTTGGCCGCACGCGACTTCGTCAAACTCAAGCGCGTCATGGGCGTAAGCGATGACGAATTGCGCGGCGCTAAAAAGTTGATCACGAGCCTCAACCCGCGCCCCGGCTCCGACTTCGAACCGATCGACACGCGCTATGTGGTACCGGACATCTTTGTACGCCGCGTGCGTTCGCGCTGGGTAGCGACGCTCAACCGGGATGCGATGCCGCGGCTGCGCATCAATCAGATGTACGCGGACATCCTACAGCGCAACCGCGACAGCAGCAATCAGCAGCTATCCAGCCAACTGCAGGAAGCGCGCTGGCTGATCAAGAACGTGCAGCAGCGCTTCGAAACCATCCTCAAGGTTTCGCAAGCGATAGTCGAGCGGCAAAAGCATTTCTTCGATCACGGTGATGTGGCGATGCGCCCGCTTGTACTGCGGGAGATTGCGGAAACGGTCGGATTGCACGAATCAACCGTATCGCGCGTCACCACTCAGAAATTCATGTTGACCCCGCGTGGCATCTTCGAGCTCAAGTATTTCTTCGGCAGCCACGTGGCAACCGATACCGGCGGCGCAGCATCGTCGACCGCGATACGCGCGTTGATCAAGCAGTTGGTCGGCGCGGAAGACTCGAAGAAACCGTTATCCGACAGCAAAATCGCAGATATCTTGGGTCAACAAGGCATTGTGGTTGCGCGGCGCACCGTAGCGAAGTACCGCGAATCTATGCAGATTCAACCGGCCAACCTGCGCAAGTCGATCTGACCGTTTGAGTACCTGACGCCGCGCGCGTTTGGTGTCCATTGCTCATTTGGAGGAGGCGTTCATGAATCTCACCGTCAGTGGCAGGCACTTTGACGTAACGCCGCCGATCCTTGAGTACGTGAAACAAAAACTCGAGCGAGTGACTCGCCACTTCGACCACGTGATCGATTTGCACGTCGTACTCTCGGTTGAAAAATCCGTTCAGAAAGCTGAAGTGGAACTGCACGTACGCGGCAAAGACATGTTCGTTGCGGTTGAAGGCAGCGACATGTACGCCGCAGTGGACGCTTTGGTCGATAAGCTCGACCGGCAAGTGGTGCGCCATAAGGAAAAGCTGTCGGAGCCGCGCCACAACGACACTCCGCTGAAGCGCCGCTCAGGCGAGTAGCGCGTCAGCCCAGACGACTGAGCTGACCGCCCGCCGCTCAATTTCGGCAATCCATCAAATGAATCTCATTTCCAAACTCTTGCGCCCGTCTCACGTGCTACTCGGCTTGGAAGTGAGCAACAAGAGTGAGCTGTTCGACCGGCTTGGCACATTGTTCGACACTCACAAGCAGCTCGTGCGCAGCGTCGTCATCGACAGCTTGAATAGCCGCGAGCGCCTTGGCTCGACCGGCATGGGTTACGGCCTCGCCATCCCGCACTGGCGTGTGAAACACTTGCAAGAAACGCTTTGCGCTTTCGTTCGAACCGCGCAGCCGATCGCCTTCGATGCACCTGACGGACAGCCGGTAGACCTGGTTTTCACCTTGCTTGTGCCGGAGCACGCCAACGAGCATCATTTGCAGATCCTCGGCGAACTGGCGCAGATGTTTGGTGACGTCGAGATGCGCGAGCGATTGCGCAAGAGCGATGATCCTATAGCCGTACACAAACTGCTAACCGAGTGGTCTGCCCATGCCCCAAGTAAGCGTTCAGCGGCTTTATAACGAGCACCGCGACAAACTCGCTCTCACATGGCTTGCAGGCAAGCAGGGCGGCGGCCGTTTCGTGCCCGAGGGCAGCTTGGATAACCCGACGGTGGGCATTATTGCTCACCTGAACTTAATTCATCCGCAACGCTGCCAAGTTTTAGGCGTTGCGGAGGCGGCTTTCCTGCGCACATTGAGTCAGGCGGGATTGAACGACGCACTGCGCAACCTCTTCAACGAACACCTGGCCGCGGTCATCATCGGCAATGGGGAAGCGCCGCCACCAGCGCTGGTGGAAGCTGCCGATCAGCATGGTGTCGCGCTATTCACATCGCCTCAGCCCAGCCCGAAACTTATCAACATCCTGCGCTATTGGCTATCGCTGGAACTGGCCGACCACATCACCATGCATGGCGTGTTCATGGCGATATTGGAGACGGGTGTACTCATCACCGGCGACTCCGCGGTAGGCAAGAGCGAGTTGGGGTTGGAGCTGATCAGCCGCGGCCATGGCTTGGTCGCCGACGATGTCACTGAGTTTTACCGCGTCTCGCCCGAGACGCTACAGGGACGTTGCCCGCCGCTGCTCAAGGACTTCCTTGAAGTGCGTGGACTGGGCGTGCTCAATATCCGGGCGATTTTCGGCGAGACCGCGGTGCGGCCGAAGAAGAACTTGAAACTGATCGTACATCTGGAGAAACCGGCAGGGGGCGATCTATCTTCGCTAGAGCGCTTGCCGATGAACGCGACTACCGTACACATCCTCGGCATTGAGTTTCCCAAAGTCGTGCTGCCGGTGGCGGTCGGACGCAACCTCGCTGTTCTGGTCGAAGCCGCCACACGCAACTACATCCTCAAGCAGCGTGGCATCGACAGCACGCATCAATTCATCGAGCGCCATGAGCAACAGATGCGCGCCTCAAGTGATCTCGAGGAAGCCCTCGAGATCACCGACTAACGCGTCGCTTTGGCGCACGGTCGCGCGTGCAAGTAGTCATCATCAGCGGTCTGTCCGGTTCCGGCAAGAGCGTTGCGCTTAAGGTCTTGGAGGACGCCGACTACTATTGCGTCGATAACCTGCCGGTGGATTTCGTCTCACAAGTAGTAGCGTTTCTGAAAGAGCACGGCCATTCGCGCGTCTCGCTCGCTATTGATGCACGCGGCGGCAGCGAGCTGCAGGACCTCCCGCGTGTGATGGAGGATTTGCGCGCTGCGAGCACTGACGTGCGCGTACTGTTCTTGGAGGCGAAAACCGACAGTCTGGTGAAGCGCTTTTCGGAATCGCGCCGCCCGCATCCACTGGCAAACGAGCAGCGCACATTGACGGAATGCATCGAACTCGAGCGCCAGATGCTGGAAGCTATCGGCGAGCTAGGCCACCGCCTCGACACCAGCGACCTACGACCCAACACGCTGCGTGGATGGGTTAAAGATTTCATCGGTCTGGACCAAACGCGTTTAGCGCTATTCTTTCAATCGTTTGGGTTCAAGAATGGCATACCCTCTGATGCAGATTTCGTTTTCGACGTGCGCTGTTTGCCGAATCCGTTTTACGATCCGCTCATGCGTCCGTTGACGGGCAACGATGGACTGGTCATCGCGTTTCTTGATGGCAATGCCGAAGCGCAAAAAATGCTGGCCGACATCGAGCGCTTTATCGCCGCTTGGGTGCCGGCATTCGCGCGCGACAACCGCCGCTCGCTCACCATTGCGTTGGGTTGCACCGGCGGGCAGCACCGCTCGGTGTATTTCGCCAACAAGCTGGCAAGCTGGTTTGCGACGGACTACCAAGTCGTTATTCGTCATCGCGAGTTGGCGAGCTAGGCACTCTCAAGTGAACACCACCTTTATCCGACCCGGAGATTGGCTGGTGTTAGCCGCGGCGCTGTGCGCCGTGCTTGCGCTTGCGGACAGATTGTGGCTCGCCGGCGGGAGTGCGCGCGGCGTGATCGTGCGCAGCGGCGGTGGCATCGTGCGCGAACTTCCGCTTGCCACCAATGCTCACTACCGAGTGGCGGGTCCGCTTGGCGTGAGCG
Source organism: uncultured Burkholderiales bacterium (assembly GCA_964488915.1). GTDB lineage: Bacteria > Pseudomonadota > Gammaproteobacteria > Burkholderiales > JALYOK01 > CADEHE01. Next base: position 1,288 of record CAZAWU010000034.1, on the reverse strand, counting down.
AGGTGGAAGTGCGCGATCGCCGCGTGCGCATCGCACGCGACCCGAGTCCCAAGCAATACTGCGTGAAACAAGGTTGGCTTTCACGCCCGGGTGAGGTGGCGCTATGCCTGCCCAACCAAGTAAGCATTCAAATCGCCGGCGGGCATGTGTATGACTCGCTCAATTTCTGACGCTGAGCAAGCACACATCACGCTGACGGCGAGCGCGCAGGATCGTCACATCGCTCGACTCGCCGCCGCCGCGGTGGCGCTATCGGCCGCCGAAGCCGCTTTTCCGTCGCCGCTGCCCGGCGTCAAGCCGGGTATCGCCAACATCGTCGTGCTGCTCGTCTTGCACAAGTACGGCTGGCGTACCGCGGCATGGATATCGCTACTGCGGGTGGTGGTCGCCAGTCTATTGTTTGGCAGTTTCTTGGCGCCGGGCTTCGCTCTCAGCTTCGCCGGCGCGTGCTGCAGCTTGGCCGTGTTGGGGGTGAGCCGCTCGTTGCCCAACGCCTGGTTTGGCCCGGTCACGCAGAGTGTGCTTGCCGCGTTCGCTCACACCGCCGGGCAGGTCGCTCTCGCCTATTTCTGGCTCATTCCACATGCGGGGCTCGCGTACTTCATTCCTTTCTTTGCCGCTGCAGCGATGGTGTTCGGCACGATCAACGGCCTCATCTGCGCACGCTTGCTGCACCGTCGCGCGCCCAACGGCGGCGCACCGCTGGCTACGCAGGCGGCGTGATGGAATTGCCGTTGTTCCCGCTAAATACGGTGCTGTTTCCGGGTGGTTTGCTGCCGCTTAAGATCTTCGAGCAGCGCTACATGGACATGGCAAAGACCTGCCTGCGCGATGACAGCGCCTTCGGCGTGTGCGCTATTCGCGAGGGACGTGAAGTAGGCACGCCCGCCGTACCCGAGCGCGTCGGCTGCCTGGCGCGCATCATCGAATGGGACATGCCGCAGCTCGGTGTCCTGCAAGTACTCACGCGCGGCGAGCAGCGCTTTCGCATCGATGGCTACCGCGACAACGGCGCGGGCTTACTGCTCGGCAGCGTAACCTTGCTAGAAAATGAACCCGCAGCCCCAATCTCCGAGGAGTTTGACGTCCTCGATGAATTTGGGAGACATTTTGCAGAGCATACTGATGAGAGGTTTCGACCTACCGCAGAAGAACTGGCGGACGCGGTATGGCTTGGCTACCGGCTTTCGGAACTGCTGCCACTGCCACTCGCATTCAAGCAAGAACTGCTGGAACTGACCGATCCGAACGAGCGGCTGCGCGCGCTCATTCAGATACTGAAGAGCGC
>CAZAWU010000033.1:0-25483 GCA_964488915.1 uncultured Burkholderiales bacterium | reverse complement strand
CAACCCGTAGGCGTTACGCCCGGCCACTCGTCCGGTAGCAATTGGCTTAGCGATCTATGGCGCAACTTGCGCTCGGCGCTGCCGCTGCTGCTGTTGCGGCGGGTACCACTGACTCGCTTCGTTTCCACTACCGAACAAGCGCTGTCGGTCGTTGCTCTGCTCACCGGTTTGTACTTTGTCTTGGATGCGCTGCTCGTGGAATGGCCGGCGTCGTTCAACCTGCGCGCTTTGCCCGCCGCGCTTGCCGGCGACGTATTGCTGCTTGCGCTGGTTGCGCTCTACGCGCGCCTTAACGCCCAAAGCCGGCTCACACTGCCGGTCTTCGTCGCCGTGGAAAGCCTTTGGGTTTGGCTCACGCTGATTTTCATCGGCGCTCAACTGTGGCTCACTTTGGGAGGCTACGGCGCGCGCGCTACAGTACTCGCCAACTGGGCATTCGTGCTCTACTCCTACCTCACCGCCATCTTAACTACCGCCCGCTGGCTGCCGGGCGCTGCGCTGCGGCGCACGCTCGCCGCGGCATTGGTGCACCTGATCGTGTTCGTATGCGCCAGTTACTTCAGCACGCATGAGCTTTGGGTGGCCGATGTGGTCGAGGAACCGGCCGAGCCGCCGGTGGTAACCGAAGAAGCCGTGCTGAGCGCGCAGGCGCAGGCGCTGCAGCGCGAGCTGGACGCGCTGCGGCCGCAACGCGCGGGCGTGGACGATCTGTACGCAGTGGGATTCGCCGGCGAAGCGGATGAAAATGTGTTCATGCACGAAGTCAATGCCGTGCGAGCCACGCTTGCGCAACGCTTCGACGCGAACGGCCGCGTGGTCAGCTTGATCAACAATGACCGCACCGTGCGCGACCTGCCGATTGCGAACGTGACCAACCTGCGTGCCGCACTGCTGCACATCGGCAAAATCATCGACCGGGAGCGCGACATGGTCATGGTTTACGTAACCACGCACGGCTCCGACCAGCACGAGTTGAGCGTGAGCTACGAGCCGCTGCAATTGCGGCAGCTCGACGCCGCGCAGCTCGCGCAAATACTGGCCGAGGCGGGCATCAAATGGCGCATCATCGTGCTCTCGGCGTGCTACGCGGGCGGGTTGATCGAGCCGCTCAAGAACGAGCACACGCTCATCCTCACGGCGGCGGACGCCAAGCGTCCCTCCTTTGGCTGCAGCCCTGACTCGGACATGACCTACTTCGGTCGCGCCTTCGTCGAGCACGCTCTGCAGCAGACCCATTCGCTTACCGAAGCGTTCGAGCGCGCCCGCAAGGAGATTGCCAAACGCGAGAGCGCGGAGGGGCAAGAACACTCCAACCCTCAGATGTTCGTAGGCTCGCTCATGGTTGCGAAGCTGCGCACCTGGCAGCAGGGGTTGGATCCTGCGCGCTAGGTCTGCTTCGACGCATACTAACCCCAGCTTCATCTGATTAATGTTATCTGATGTGATTTACGTGAATATACATACGGCAGTGGGCGCTTAACTCACTTGTCTTGAAGAAATTCCAACCCAGCCCTTGAGTTCTCAACGCCCGCCCCCATACGCTCTAGATTGCTTGGTTTTAACCCTGAATCATGTCCGAAAACAGCACCTCCCAGACACCCGAGAGCGGAGCAGTTATGCCGGATGCGGCCGCGAACGAACCGAACGCAATCCCCGCAAGCGCCGAAGCGGCGCTAACCGAGCTGCAGCAAAAACTCGCCGAAACGCACGATTCGTTCTTGCGCGCCAAAGCGGAAACGGAAAACGTGCGCCGCCGAGCGCAATTGGACGTGGCCAATGCGCACAAATACGCGGTGGAGAACTTCTCCTCGGCGCTACTGAGCGTAAAGGACAGCTTGGAAGCGGCGCTCGCAGTCAACAACGCGACCACTGAAAGCATGAAGAGCGGCGTGGAGTTGACCTTGCGCCAGCTCGCGCAAGTGTTCGAAAAGTTCAAGCTACTCGAAGTCAACCCGCTCGGCGAAAAATTCGATCCACACCGCCACCAAGCTATCAGCATGATCGAAGCGGATCAGCCGGCCAATACGGTGGTGAGCGTGCTGCAGAAAGGCTATGTGCTGCAAGACCGCGTATTGCGTCCGGCGCTGGTGACCGTCTCCAAAGGCTCGGCGGCGGGGCAAGGTGCTGCCTCGAACGAACAAGCGCCAACTGCTTGATTGCACTTGAACGGTGCAGCCGGCACCCCACTTATAGGGCAATCGGTTTTGAACGAACTCTTCTCTGAAACTTAGGAACTGAACATGGGCAAAATCATCGGTATCGACCTGGGCACAACCAACTCCTGCGTGGCGGTCATGGAGAACGGCGCCGCCAAGGTCATCGAGAACGCGGAAGGCGCACGCACGACGCCGTCCATCGTGGCGTACATGGAAGACGGTGAAGTCCTGGTCGGCGCGCCGGCCAAGCGGCAAGCGGTCACCAACCCGACCAACACGCTGTATGCAGTCAAGCGGCTGATCGGGCGCCGCTTCAAAGACGGCGAAGTCGCCAAGGCAATCAAGCACTCACCCTACAAGATCGTCGAAGCCAGCAATGGCGACGCTTGGGTGGAAGTGCGCGGCAAGAAAACGGCGCCACCGGAGATCTCCGCGCAGGTGCTCATGAAAATGAAGAAGACCGCCGAAGACTATCTCGGCGAGCCGGTGACCGAAGCGGTTATCACCGTGCCGGCTTATTTCAACGACTCGCAGCGCCAAGCCACCAAAGACGCGGGCCGCATCGCCGGCTTGGAAGTCAAGCGCATCATCAACGAGCCGACTGCGGCGGCGCTCGCGTTCGGATTGGATAAGAAAGAAGGCGACCGCAAGATCGCGGTGTACGACCTGGGCGGCGGAACCTTCGATATTTCCATCATCGAAATCGCCGAAGTCGAAGGCGAACACCAGTTCGAGGTACTTTCCACCAACGGCGACACGTTCTTGGGTGGTGAAGACTTCGACCTGCGCGTGATCGACTACTTGGCGGACGAGTTCAAGAAAGAGCAAGGCATCGACCTGCGCAAGGACATGCTGGCGCTGCAGCGCCTGAAAGAAGCGGCGGAGAAAGCCAAGATCGAGTTATCTTCCTCGATGCAGACGGAAGTCAACTTGCCGTACATCACGGCCGACCAAAGCGGACCGAAGCACTTGTCGGTGAAAGTCACGCGCGCCAAGCTGGAGAGCCTGGTGGAAGATCTGATCGAGCGCTCGATCAAGCCGTGCGAAATCGCGGTGAAAGACGCCGGTATCGGCATCGGTGACATCGAAGACGTGATCCTGGTCGGCGGCCAGACGCGCATGCCGAAAGTGCAAGAGCGCGTCAAAGAGTTCTTCCGCAAAGAGCCGCGCAAAGACGTCAACCCGGACGAGGCGGTCGCGGTCGGCGCGTCGATTCAGGCCGGCGTGTTGAAAGGCGACGTCAAGGACGTCCTGCTGCTCGACGTGACGCCGCTGTCGCTCGGCATCGAAACCTTGGGCGGTGTGATGACCAAGCTCATCCAGAAGAACACGACGATCCCGACCAAGGCGAACCAAGTGTTCTCGACCGCGGACGACAATCAGACCGCGGTGACCATTCACGTGCTGCAAGGCGAGCGCGATGTGGCTTCCGGCAACAAGAGCCTGGGCCAGTTCAACTTGACCGATATCCCGCCGGCACCGCGCGGCATGCCGCAAATCGAGGTCACGTTCGACATCGACGCCAACGGCATTTTGCACGTTTCCGCCAAGGACAAAGCGACCGGCAAGGAAAACAAGATCAAGATTCAAGCAAGCTCCGGTCTCTCGGAAGACGAGATCAAGCGCATGGTCAAGGACGCCGAAGCCAACGCCGAGGAAGACAAGAAGCAGCTTGAGCTGGTGAACGCGCGCAACGGCTTGGACGCGCTGGTGCATTCGGTGAAGAAATCGCTGAAAGACTACGGCGACAAATTGGACGGCGGCGAAAAATCGAAGATCGAAGCGGCATTGAAAGACGCTGAAGACGCCGTCAAGAACGGCGATAAGTCGGCGATCGAAGCCAAGACGCAAGCGCTGACCGAAGCGTCGCACAAGCTGGCGGAGAAGATGTACGCCGAACAGCAGGCGCAGGGCGCTGGTGCGCAGCCGGGCGCAAGCGGTGGAAGCGAGCAAGCGGCCGGTGGCAGCAGCAACGACGACAACGTGGTGGATGCCGAATACACCGAGGTAAAAGAAAAGAAAGCTTAGCGCAGGTGAAGAGTGAAGCGTGAAGTGTAACAACGCGATTCACTTTCGGCTGTGATACCACCCGGCGGTGCTATGTGCATCGCCGGGTGTTTTGCCGTTTCACGTTTCACATCTCACGTTTCACATTTCACGAATAGAAAATGGCGAAAAGAGACTACTACGAAGTCCTCGGCGTCAATCGCGACGCCTCCGAGGAAGAAATCAAAAAGGCGTACCGCAAGCTCGCCATGAAATTCCATCCGGACCGCAATCCGGATAACGCGAAAGCCGAGGAGCACTTCAAGGAGGCAAAGGAAGCCTACGAAATTCTTTCCGACGCTTCCAAGCGCGCCAACTACGACCGTTTCGGCCACGCCGGCGTCGATCCGAGCGCCGCGGCGGCTGGCGCGGGAGCGGCGGGCTTCGGCGGTTTCGCCGATGCCTTTAGCGACATCTTTGGCGACATCTTCGGCGGTGGCGGTGGACGCACACGCTCCGGCGTCTACCGTGGCGCCGATTTGCGTTACAACTTGGAAATCGGGCTGGAAGAAGCCGCGCGCGGCACCGAAACACGCATTCGCATCCCCACGATGGAGCAATGCGAAACCTGCCACGGCAGCGGCGCTAAACCCGGCACACAGCCGACCACCTGCGCCACCTGCCAGGGCCAAGGGCAAGTACGCATGCAGCAGGGCTTCTTCTCAATTCAGCAGACCTGCCCGCGCTGCCACGGCAGCGGCAAGATCGTGCAGTCGCCCTGCAACACCTGCCACGGTGATGGGCGCGTCAAGAAGCAAAAGACGCTGTCGGTCAAAATCCCAGCGGGTGTCGACGAAGGCGACCGCATCCGCCTTTCTGGAGAAGGCGAACCGGGTGCGAACGGCGGCCCGCCCGGCGATCTATACGTAGTGATTCAAATCCGGCAGCACGCCGTGTTCAAGCGCGATCACAACGATTTGCATTGCGAGATGCCGGTCAGCTTCGCCGCGGCGGCGCTGGGCGGCGATATTGAAATTCCGACCCTCGACGGCCACGCCAAGATCAAGATCCCCGCTGAAACGCAGAGCGGGCAAATTTTCCGCTTGCGCGGCAAGGGTATCAAAGGCGTGCGCAGCGCCCATCACGGCGATCTGCTGTGCCATGTCGTGGTGGAAACGCCGGTCAAGCTCACCGACCGGCAGCGCGAGCTGCTGCGCGAGTTCGAAGCGATCAGCCGCCAGGATAGCGACCGTCACAATCCGCGCGCCAAGTCCTGGATGGATAAGGTAAAAGAGTTCTTCGCGCAGTAACTATAAGGCGCCACCGCTCGCCGTGGCGCGCTCCCAGGAGCGCTCAAGTTCGGGGCGGGGCGGCCGTTAAATCGGCGAGTTACCCCTCGTCTTCGGCCGGCCATGCAACCAGTGAACCAGCGCGCCCACCATCGCTACCGTTTCGGCCGACAAGTACTGGTGCTGCTGCCGGATCAGAACATTCTGACCGTGGAGTGTTTTGACATCTCCGCCGGTGGCTGCTCCGTCCTGCACGACAAGCAGATCCCTGCGGGCACTAAATGCCAGCTCGGGTTCACTTCCTGGGACAAATTCAACCCGCGCGTCTTCGCCGCCGATGCCGTAGTGCGCCACCACGTGTTCGCCAACGGTGGCGGTTTTCGCATCGGTATCGAATTCCTCGGCATGCCCCAGAGCAGCCGGCGCATTTTGACCGGCCTGCTGGACCGCCTCGCGAATCCGCTGCTAGAAGCCGCCGCGTAAGGCGTGCGCGGGCCGAACCGCGCACCTGGACAGAACGCCCCGGCGCGGCGACGCGCCGGTATACTAGCTCGGCGCCAACCGCTTCAATGGCCTATGCCCGAACCCAGCAGCAGCCGCGAGCAGTCGTTCCCACCCGATTGGTTCTCCCTCGGCGCTGCACAACTGCACGCCGCTTACGACGGTCTGCCGGTCGGCATCTACGTGCTAGACGTTCCCGGCAACTGTATCTACGCCAACGCCATGTGCCTGCGCATGACCGGACACTCGTTCGAGGCGCTGTGTGGCGCCGGCTGGCGTACCACCTGCGTTCACCCAGAAGATCGCGAGAGGGTGGCGCGCGAGTGGAAACGTGCGCTGGAACCGGGCGCCGGGTTAATGGTGCGCTTCGTGCGCAGCAACGGGGAGGCGATTTGGGTGCGCAGCACGCTTGCCGAATTGCGCCCCACCGGCAAGCTAGCCGGCTTCATCGGCACGCTGGAGGACGTCAGTGCGCAGAAGCGTGCCGAAGATCGATTGCAAGCCAACGAAGTGTGGCTGAGCACCGTCACCAACGCGATCCCGGCCATGGTCGCCTATGTTGACAAGAATCAACGATACCGCTTCATCAACAAACAGCGCGAAGAGTTCTGGAACACCCCTTCCGGCAGCGTGATCGGTCATACCGTCGAGGAAGTGCGCGGCGCCGCGGCATACGCAGGCGTTAAACAGTACATCGAGCGCGCACTAAATGGCGAAACGGTTGAGTTCGAGCGCGATCTGACCGAGCACGGCGTACCGAAAGTGGTGCGCTCGACCTTCGTGCCGCACATAGGAAAATCCGGCGAGGTGCTCGGCTACTTGGTACTCGCCTACGACGTCACCGAGCGGGCGCGACTGCAGTCTTCGCTGCGGCTCTACGAGTTCGCGATCGCGCAGAGCAGCAACGGCATCACTATCGTTGACGCGCAGAAACCCGGTCAACCGATCATCTACTTCAATCCAGCCTTTGAGCAGATGACCGGCTATTCGGCGCAGGAGATCCTCGGCCACAACTGCCGGTTTCTGCAACGCGACGACCGCGACCAGCCCGGCTTGGCCGAACTGCGCGGCGCCATCGCCGCCGGCCGCCCGGCGCGCGTCACGCTGCGCAACTACCGCAAAGACGGATCGCTGTTCTGGAACGATTTAGTCATCTACCCCGTTCACGACGAGCAGCGCAAGCTTACGCACTTCGTCGGCGTACAAGAGGATGTCACCGAGCGGCGCCGTGCGGACGAAGCGCTGTTCATGGAAAAGGAGCTGTCGCAGGTTACGCTCAACTCCATCGGCGACGCGGTTATCACCACCGATACCGAAGGGCGCGTGAGCTACCTTAATCCGGTGGCCGAGCGCATGACCGGCTGGCGCGCGGCAGAAGCGGCAGGTCAGCTGCTCACCGATGTCTTCCACATCGTCGATGCACAAACGCGTGAACACGCGCTCAATCCCATCGAAATTGCGCTGGTGAGCAACAGCACCATGGGCTTGCCGATCGATACACTGCTACTGCGCCGCGACGGCAGCGAGGCGGCAATCGAAGACTCCGCCGCGCCGATCCACGACCGCGAGGGCCGCGTCATCGGTGGCGTGTTGGTGTTTCACGACGTCACCGAATCGCGCTCGCTCGCCATCCGCATGACGCATCTCGCGCAGCACGATGCCTTGACCGGACTGCCCAACCGCGTGCTGCTCAACGACCGGTTGGCACAAGCGATCGCGCGCGCCAAGCGCAACGAGCATCGCGCGGCGGTGCTGTTTCTCGATGTCGACCGCTTTAAGCAAGTCAACGATACACTGGGGCATTCGGTCGGCGATCAGTTGCTCAAGGAGATGGCGGTGCGCCTGCAGGCGTGCGTGCGCGCAAGCGACACGGTATGCCGCCAAGGGGGCGACGAATTCGTCATTTTGTTGGGCGAAGTGCGCGATGCCGAAGCCATCGCCCATGCGGCGCAGCGCGTGCTAGCCATCGCCGAGCGCCCCTACGCCATCGACGGCCACGAGATTCATAGCACGCTCAGCGTCGGCATCAGCGTCTACCCCGACGACGGCGACGATGTCGAGGGCATCATCAAATGCGCCGACGCCGCGATGTACAGCGCCAAGGATCACGGCCGCAACAACGTCCAGTTCTTCACGCCCAACATTAACGAGCGGCTGCTGGAGCGCTTCCGGCTCGAAGGGCGTTTACGCGGCGCGCTGGCGCGCGGCGAGTTTTTCCTGATGTACCAGCCAAAGATCGATCTGCCTTCGGGCAAGATCGTCGGCGCGGAAGCTTTGGTGCGCTGGCAAGATCCCGAGCGCGGCCTGGTTTCGCCCGCGCAGTTCATCCCGGTGGCGGAAGAAAGCGGACTCATCATCCCGCTGGGCAAATGGATTCTGGCGGAAGTGTGCCGACAAAATCGCGCCTGGCAAGATGCCGGCTATCCGCCGCAAGTCATCGCCGTGAACCTGTCTTCGGTGCAGTTCGTGCGCACGGGCTTTCTGCAGGAGGTGCAGGACGTGCTGCGCGAGCACGCCATGGATGCGCGTTACCTGGAACTGGAGATCACCGAGACGGCGCTGCTGCGCGACATCGACCGCACCGCCAGCGTGTTGCGGTCATTGAAGGAACTCGGCGTGTCGATCTCGCTCGACGACTTCGGCACGGGCTACTCGAGCCTGAGTTTCTTGAAGCGCTTTCCGATCGACATCATCAAAGTGGACCAATCGTTCGTCCGCGACATCATCGAGGACCCAGACGATGCGGCAATCGTCAGCGCCGTCATCGGCATGGCCAAGAGTTTGAAGCGCAAAGTCGTGGCCGAGGGCGTGGAAACAGCCGAACAGTTGCACTGGCTGCGCGCGCAGGGCTGCGACCAGATGCAGGGCTATTACTTCAGCAAACCGCTGCGCGCGCAGGATTTCACCGAGAAGTTCTTCCGCGGCAACCTCATGAAAACGCTCTCCATGGAGTGGCTTGGGCACTTTCGCGAGGATTCAGATACACCTGCTTGACGAGCAATGGGTTTGCGCCCAGCGAGAATATCCTGTCAAGAGGATACCTTTAAGTATCAATCCCTATCTCATTCTCCAAATGGTACCTTTGGCGGTATCCTCCAGCACGACGCCTTTGGCCAGCAATTCGTCGCGAATACGATCGGATTCAGCAAAATTCTTGGCCGCGCGCGCGGCCTTGCGCGCGGCGATCTGCGCTTCGACCCAAGCGGCGTCGAGCGCTCCCGCCCCGCCGGCTTTTGCCTGAAGGAACTCTTCCGGCGCGCGCTGCAGCAAGCCCAGCACACCAGCCAGCGCCTTGAGCTGCCGCGCCGCCGTGCGATCGCGCGTACGATTAACTTCGTTAGCCAACTCGAACAGCACCGCCATCGCTTCCGGCGTGTTGAAGTCGTCGTCCATCGCGTCTTTGAAGCGAGCAGCATGCGCCTTCGACCAATCGATCGCCTCATCGGCCGCCAGTTCGATGCCGCGCAATGACGTGTAGAGCGTGGTCAACGCTTGCTTCGCTTCGTCGAGCTGTTGGTCGGCGTAGTTCAGCGGGCTGCGGTAGTGCGCGCGCAGGATGAAGAAGCGCACGACCTCAGGATCGTACACCTTGAGCACATCCTCGATGGTGAAAAAATTGCCGAGCGATTTCGACATTTTTTCGTCGTTGACGCGCACGAAACCATTGTGCAGCCAGTAGTTGACGAAAGTGTGGCCGTGCGCACCTTCGCTTTGCGCAATTTCGTTCTCGTGGTGCGGGAACTGCAAGTCCTGCCCGCCGCCGTGGATATCGAAATGCGCGCCGAGCAAGCTTTCGCTCATGGCTGAACACTCGATGTGCCACCCGGGGCGCCCATCGCCCCAAGGCGATGACCACTTGGGCTCGCCGGGTTTGGAAGCTTTCCACAGCACGAAATCGAGCGGATCGCGCTTTTGCTCCGCCACCGCGACGCGCTCCCCCGCGCGCAAGTCGTCGAGCGATTTGCCGGAAAGCTTGCCGTAGCCCGGGAAATCGCGCACCGAGTAGTAGACGTCGCCATTCGCGCCTAAGTAAGCGAGCCCGCGCGCCATCAACTTTTCGATCAACGCCAGCATGCCGGGCACGTATTGCGTGGCGCGCGGTTCGTGCGTCGGCGGCAGCGTGTTCAACAATTTAAGATCGCGGTGCATGTCGGCGATGGTGCGTTCGGTCAGCGCTTCGATCGGCTCGCGGTTTTGCGCGGCGCGCGCGATGATCTTGTCGTCGATGTCGGTGATGTTGCGCACATAGGTGACCGCGAAGCCGCGCGCCCGCAGCCAGCGGTAGACCATATCGAAGGTCAACAGCATGCGCGCATGGCCAACGTGGCACTTGTCGTACACCGTCATGCCGCAGACGTACATACCCACCCTGCCGGACGCAATCGGTGTAAATTCTTCCTTGCGCTTGCTAAGGGAGTTATAGAGCTTCAGCATGGTGTTGCCGAAATGCAACAGTTCGCAAGCGAGTCATGGAAAAAGACCAGGGTAAGCGCACGCAAAGCTTGAGAAAGATTGAGGAAGTTCCGGATTCCTTGATAGAATCCGCGCTGGCTGAAATGACGCGAAAGCATAGCATAATGACTCCATTGGCCCGCCGTTACCTTGGCGCGTTTAGCTGCGCCGCCCTGCTGTTGTGCTCAGCGCCGCTGCACGCGGACGAGCTTTCCGACATCGACAGCATGGTGAACAAAGGCAACTTCGCGCAGGCCCTCGAGCGAGTCAATACCTTTTTGACGAGCCGTCCCAAGGACCCGCAAGGTCGCTTTCTCAAGGGCATCATCCTCACCGAACTGAGTAAACCCACCGAGGCGATCCAAGTCTTCACCGGCTTGACGGAAGACTACCCACAGTTGCCAGAACCCTATAACAATTTGGCCGTGCTCTACGCCTCGCAAGGCCAATACGATAAGGCCCGGGTCGCGCTCGAACTCGCCATCCACACCCACCCAAGCTACGCTACGGCGCACGAGAACTTGGGCGACATCTATGCCAAGCTTGCCAGCCGTGCCTACGACAAGGCGTTGCAATTGGACAAGAGCAACGCCGGCGCGCAGAACAAGCTGGCTTTGATCAAGGACCTCTTTGGCGGCAAGGGCCAGCGCACAGTCATCGCCCAGGCCGCACCGACACCGGCCCCGCCGCCTGCGGCACCTAAACCGCAGCCCGCCGCAGCACCACCCACGCCGACCGTCGTGGCGCAGGCAAAACCGGAGCCCCCCAAGCCTGCGGAACAGCCGAAGCCAGTGGAGGCAGCAAAGCCGGTTGAGCCGCCCAAGCCTGTGGCAGAAGCACCGAAACCGCCTCCCGAGCCTGCGAAGCCGGTTGAGACGGCCAAACCACCGGAACCGCCTAAGCCGGCCGAAGCGGCGAAGCCACCTGAGCCTGCGCCGCCCGTAGCCGCTCCGAAACCGGAGCCCACCCCGACTGCTACGGTGGCGGCACCCTCGCGCGGCGACGATGTCAACGCCATCGTCAGTACCGTCGAGTCATGGGCTAAGGCATGGTCCACCAAGGACGTGACGGCATACTTGAGCTTTTATGGCGCGCAATTCCAGCCAGGTGAAGGCATGAGTCGCCGCGCGTGGGAGTCGAACCGCCGCCAGCGCATCAATAAGCCCGGCGCGATCTCAGTGCAAATCAGCGATACGGAAGTCGTGTTTGAAGGCAACGATGCCGCCACGGTACGCTTTGTGCAGGCGTATCGCTCGTCCAATTTGAGCAGCACCAACCGCAAGAGCTTGCGGCTGGTACGCAATGGCCAGCAATGGCAGATACAGCAAGAACGGGTGGGCGGCTAGCCGAACTGGCTAAGCGGCTTGCCGCGGAAGCGTCGCAAACCGACGCGGCGCGGCGCGAACCCACATTCATCGACTCCCGCCCTGAGCAGGGGCAAGCGGCGCTAGCGCCGTCAGCCAGCTCGACACCGCGGGAGGAGCCGGCGCCGCACGCCGTCGTACCGGCGCAAGAACGCGGCGTGGCGATCGAGCAAGCGGCACCGGCCGGCACTGTTCAGACCACCACCGCGCCTGCGCAACTGCAAGAACACCCTCGGCTCGGCAACGAGCTGCTGAGCGGCCTAAGCGCCGCAGCGCGTGTACTGCGTCAGCCGCGCGCAGCCATCGGGCTGGCGGGCGCCGCGGTAGCGCTCGCGCTGTTCGCTGTGCCGCACGTAGACGACGATGTCATTCCCGCGCGAGCACAAACGCAAACGGTCGCGCTCGCCATCAAGGAGCATCTGACGCCACCTGCGGTCAACTTGCTGGAGACACGCAACGAGCGCAACGATCCCGAGGCGCGTATAGTGCGCATCCTCATGCAAGTAAGCGCGGGGGATCTCGATGGCGCCATGACCGCGGTTGATACGCTGCTGGCCGACACGCCGAACTTCCGCCTGGCGCACCTCGTGAAGGGCGATTTACTGATGGCGCGCGCGCATCCGCTGAGCAGCTTCGGCGCGATCGCGGATGCACGCCAGCGCAAGCCACGATCACCCAAGGGTGAGTTTCTGTTGGCGCGCGCGGACGCCGCTATGACGCTCGAGAGCCTGCCCAGCGTCACGTCGCCTGCCGTGCACGACTTGGAAGAAGAGGCGCGTGCGCGTCTGCGCCGCTACACCGACGAACTGGAGCAAGCACGTCAGATGCCGCGCTACCTCATGCAGCTCGCGCCGCATCAAGCGCACGCCGTCGTAGTGGATACCAAGCGCTCGCGCCTTTTGCTCTACGCCAACGCCGAGGGCACACCGAAACTAATTCGGGATTACTACATCACCATCGGCAAGAACGGCCCCATCAAGAACCGGGAGGGCGATCAGCGCACGCCGGTGGGTGTGTACGAAATCACCGACGATCTCGCGCCCGGGCGCCTGACCGATTTCTATGGCAGCGGTGCATTTCCAATCAACTATCCGAACGCTTGGGATCAACGCGCTAAGCGCAGCGGCTCCGGCATCTGGCTGCACGGCGTACCGTCCGACACCTACAGCAGGCCACCGCGCGCGAGCAACGGCTGCGTCGTGCTTGCCAACAGCGATCTCGATGCGCTGCGGCCATACTTGCGGCCCGGCGTTACCCCAGTGGTTATCGCCGAGGACTTGGAATGGGCCAACCCCGAAGATCTGGCACAGGCACGCGCCGAGCTACAGAGCGCGGTGGAGCAATGGCGCAGAGATTGGGAGTCGCGTGACCTAGAGAGCTATGCACGCCACTATCACCAAACCTTTCGCGGCGAAGGCCGGAGCCTAGATGGCTGGCTCGCACAGAGACGCAGTTCCAACGCCTCCAAGAGTTGGGTAACGGTGCGGCTCGATAATGTGAGTATTCTGGGCTACCCGGGCAACGAACAACTGGCGGTGGTCAGCTTCGAACAGGACTACCGCAGCAATAACTTTGAGATCGCCGCGAGAAAGCGCCAATACTGGCTGCGCGAAGAAGGCCTCTGGCGTATCGTCTACGAGGGTTTGGATTCATAATGCGCGAACAGTTCAATCCAAAGCGGCGCGCCAATCTCAAGCGCGTGGCACTGCTGCTTGCCACTGCGGGCGGATGGGCAACCGGGGCGGCGCGGGCGGATTGCCCCCAAGACACGAAAGGAAAAACCGTGGTTCGTTTAGAAACATCGATGGGCTCCATTACGCTGGAACTTGACGCGGCTAAAGCACCCGTGACTGTCAAAAACTTTCTGAGCTATGTGGAAAGCGGGCACTACAACAACACCGTGTTCCACCGCGTCATCGACGGTTTCATGATCCAAGGCGGTGGCTTCGAACCCGGGATGAAGCAAAAATCCACCCAAGAACCGATCAAGAACGAAGCCGACAATGGTTTGACCAACGACGCTTACACCATCGCCATGGCGCGCACCAACGATCCGCATTCGGCCACGGCGCAGTTCTTCATCAACGTCAAGAACAACGATTTTCTGAATTTCTCCGCACCCAATCCACGCGGCTGGGGCTACTGCGTGTTCGGGAAAGTGGTCGAAGGCCAGGACGTCGTCGACAAGATCAAAGCGGTGTCCACCGGCAGCAAAGCCGGGCATCAAGACGTGCCGGTTGAGGACGTGGTGATCCAGAAGGCGGAGAAGTGTTAAAGACGGTATCAACCGTCGAAAATTGAGGAGCTAGCGGATGGGGTTGCCCGACCCTCAAGCCTCAATCCGCAATCCTCAAACGCTGTTCGTCTCCGATCTTCACCTCAACTCGCAACAACCTCAGATCACCAAGCGCTTTCTCAAGTTTCTTAGCAGCAAAGCGCCGTCAGCTGACGCGCTCTATATCCTCGGCGATCTATTCGAATATTGGGCCGGCGACGACGATCTCGACGATCCGCTCAACCGCCGGGTAGTCGATGCCCTCGCGGATGTGGCGGCGCAAACCCTGCTCTACTTCATGCACGGCAATCGCGACTTCTTGATCGGTGCCGCATTCGCGCGCGAATGCGGCGCGGAACTAGTGAACGACCCCATGCTCATCGACCTTTACGGCACGCCGACGCTGCTCATGCACGGCGACCTGCTGTGCACCGATGATCTGCGCTACCAAGACTTCCGCAAGCAGGTGCGCGACCCAGCGTGGCAACAACAATTTCTCGCCAAACCGCTGGACGAGCGCAAGGCCTTGATCGAGGGCTTACGCAAAATGAGTGAGGAAGAAAAAGGCGGAAAGAGCGCCGCTATCATGGACGTCAACTTGGAAACGGTCGCCGCCACGCTGCGCACGCACGGCTACCCACGTCTCATCCACGGTCACACGCATCGTCCGGCGCAGCACACCCATATGGTCGACGGCAAGAGTTGCGAGCGCTGGGTGCTAACGGATTGGGGTAAGCGCGCAGGCTACCTGCGGGTAAGTCCGGCGGGCTGTGAAAGCGTGGCACTTTAGCCCTATAGCATTCTCGTTCTCACCCCGGCGCACACCGAAGTCTCGGTTGTCTTTGTCGACCACCCCGAATTCGGCTTTTGCCGGGACGACGTGCCTGCACATTAGCGCATCGCCTTAAGAAGGCTTCCGAATATGACGGAAGGCAGCTACGCTTTCTCCGCCCTACTCGCCTCTCCAGCAATCGAACCGGAGCGAGCAGGTTGCGACATCAGCAGATGCCGCGAAAAGTAGGTAATCGCCGCCGACGCGAACGCGCACGCGGCGAGGAAGTACAGCCCCATCTCGAAGCTTTTTGTCTCGTCTTTGATCCAGCCGACGATGAAAGGTCCGACGTAGCCGCCGAGGTTGCCGATCGAATTGATCAGTGCGATGCCGGCGGCCGCCGCCGCACCGGTGAGGAACATGGACGGCATCGGCCAGAACGAAGGGCGCGAGCCGTACAGGCCGACCACGGCCAGCGACATCGCCGCGATGCCCACGTAAGTGTCACGCAACAATCCCGCGCCGACCAGCCCGATACCTGCTACCGACATTGCCGCGATCAGATGCCAGCGGCGCTCGTTGCGGCGGTCGGACGAATGCCCCCACCAAAGCAAGCCGATGATGCCGATCGCGTAAGGAATGGCGGTGAGCAAGCCAGTCACGAAATTCGACTGTCCTAAGCCTTTCATGATCTGCGGCAAGAAGAACACGATGCCGTAGCCGGCGGTCACACTCGTCATGTAGATCATCGCCAGAACCAATACGCGCACATCCGTGAGCGCCTTGAACAGGCTCATGTGCCCGGCGCTTTCCACTCTCCGTCTTTCTGCTTGCAGTTCGCTCTCCAGCCAAACGCGCTCATCCGCTGCGAGCCAAGGCGCATCCGCGGGGCGGTCGATCATTTTGCGCAGCACGACGAAAGCCAGCAGCACGGCGGGAAGGGCCTCGAGGATGAACACCCATTGCCATCCCCTCAATCCCAGCACGCCATCCATCTCCAGGATCGCACCGGAAATGACCGAGGCCACCGAGTTCGAAATCGGTATGGCGAGAAATAGCATCGAGATGACGCGTGCGCGAAACGCCGCCGGGTACCACTTAGTGAGGTAGTAGATGATGCCGGGGAAAAACCCGGCCTCCGCAACGCCCAACAGAAATCGCAACACCAGGAAACTCACCGGGCCGGTAACGAACGCCATCGCTCCAGAGATCAGCCCCCACGTGATCATGATGCGCGCGATCCAACGCCGCGCGCCGACCTTGTCCAAGATCATGTTGCTCGGCACTTCGAAGATCGCGTAGCCGAGGAAAAAGATGCCTGCGCCCCAGCCGTACACGTACGCGCTCAAACCCAGATCTTTGTTCATGGTCAGCGCGGCGAACGAGATGTTGGTACGGTCGATGTACGCGATCAGATAGCTGACCACCAGCAGCGGCAGCAAACGCCGGGAGATCTTGTTGATGGTCTGCTGCTGCGACTCGGGCGAGAGCGTTGTGCTCATTGGTTAGGGTTGCAGCTCCAGTTTCATTGGGAGATTGGCGGTCACGGGCAGCGCTTACGCCGGGGCACACTGCCCTGCCAGAAGCTTAACCGCTAGCGGCAACACTCGCCAGCCCTAGTGCAATGGGTTGATGCCGGCCATCTTAGACATGAGCCACTTGATCGCGGCGAAACAACGCTTGTCGTCGCGCGACGGCAGTCTCCCGACTTTCTCGGCCGAGATATGCACCTCCTTCATGCAATTCCTTTATGCATTTCAACAACAATTTCTCGGTGTTTTGTCGACCGTGCTGCGCGTACCATGGATCGCGACGATCGCGAGTAGTGCGAGACAGGTGTAACGTGCGCCGGAATGCGGTCTCATGCGAATCGTCCCGTTCTTGCTCATTACGCACGCGTTCGGCGCTTGTTTTCATCGTTCAAAGGAGGATTTCGCAATGAAACGCCGCAGTGAAGGTACAACTCCCGAAGAACAACAACATCCATCGACCGCAGCAAACCCATCCGTTAGCAACGATGGGCCTACGACAATCGCCAGCGCAATTCCGCGCGGCGCCGGAGTTAACCGCCGCCAGTTCTTTCTCGGCGCGGGCGCCGGCATGGCGACGGCATTGGCGGCCGGAAATCTCGGCCATACTCCGCAAGCGCACGCCGCCGGCGAGAAAGCGCCGACCTACCGCGTGCCGAGTTATCGCGACCTGTATCGAGGCGAATGGGAGAAGCAGGTCGCCAAGGGCAGCACCGATTCGCTCTATGGCCGCAAAATTCTCAAACCGTCGGACTTCAACCACGGCACTGTAGTAACCAAAGATCCGCGCGGCTACGACGTCAAGTTCCACTACGTGCGCGAGGGCAAGGGCGAGCCCTTGTTCCTATTCCACGGTTGGCCCGGGTTCTGGTGGGATTACTGGATGAACATCAAGGAGCTCGCCAAGCACTTCGATGTCATCGCTGTGGATATGCGCGGCTACGGCGACTCCGACAAACCCGGCTACAACAAGGCGACCAACCGCATCGATCTAGATCCCGTCGATCACTACGATCTCAACACCACCGTCGACGATCATATGCGCGTAGCAAAAGCACTCGGCATCGAGAAAGCCTACTGGTGCGGACACGATTGGGCCTCGCTCACCATGCACAAGTTCGTACGGCGTTACCCGGAGATGGTGAAGAAGCTAATCCTCGCCAACCCGTTCTTGCCTGGCGCGGAAGCGCGTTACTTGAGCCCGGCGTTCCATAGTCATTCCTACTACGCGTCGTTCCACAGCACGCCACTCGCCACCGAACTGGTCGGCTCCAGCCGCGAGGCGACCAAGATCTATTTCCGCTGGTTCTTTAACTGGTGGTCGAAGAACAAGACGCTGTGGACGCCGGAAGAGATTGAGATCATCACCGACAACTTCGTCAAGCCCGGCAACGTCGAAGGCGGTTTTAGCTGGTATCGCGCCAACTTGAGCCCGGCCGCGCGGGGCTGGGAGCCGCAGGACTACGTGCCGACCAATATCCCGACTATGGTGTTGTGGGGTGTGGGCGATACCTGCGTGATTATCGACTGGGCCGATCTGGTGCCGCAGTTCTACACAAACCATAAGTTCATAGCGCTTCCGAACGCCGGACACTTCAGCATGCGCGAGTCGCCTGATGAGTTCAACAAGAATGTGACAGAGTTCTTGAGGAGCTGAGCGCGGTCGTTTCGTTCTTGGACGCCCATCCCCGGATGGGCGTCGTAATTCGTTATTTCGCCGAAACGCGGCGCACTCGTTTTGCCGGCTGCTTGCGCGGCTGCGGCGAAATCGGTGCCACCTCCGGCCCCAGCTCGGGTAGTTGCGCCGCTTTGGCGACGATCGCGGCGACTTCCGGAATCGCGGGATCGATCGATCCTGCGCGCGTGGCGACGTAGAACTTGAGCGATGCGATCGGCGGTATCGATGTCGGCGCGAGCAACGTCCCCGCCGCGATATCAGCGGCGACGTAGCGGCGCGCGAGCAAGCAAACACAGACCCCAGCGCGTGCGACGGCGAGCATGGTGGCGAGGCTGTTGCAATAGCTCACGTGCGCAGGCTTCACGCCTTGCTCGGCGAACCACTCCAGCATCTGGGCGTGCATGCGCGCTTCGCGCGGCAGCACCATGATTGGCACATTCGCTAAATCGGCCGGACTCACTTGGTCACGGCCGCGCAAACGCGATGGCGCGCTGACCCAGACCAACTCCATCGCGCCGATCGGCGTGAACTGCAGACCGAGCGCATCCAACGGCCCAGCAAGCACTGCGACATCGAGCTCGCCGCGGCTCAGCTTGCCCATGAGCTGCACGTTAAGATCGATCTCGAACGCCACTTCGGCATCGGGGTGGCGTTGCTTCAACCCATCGATGATCGCTACCAGCGAGCGCGCCGCCACCGCCTCGCCCATGCCGATCTTGATGACGCTCTGCACCAGCTCCGGCCGGCCCGCCACCATGCGCAGCCGCGCGGCGTCGGTCACGACGCTGTGCGCGTGCACAAGCAACTCGCGCGCCTTCACCGTGAGCTGCACGCGCCGGCCGATGCGTTCGAACAACGCCACGCCCAGTTCATCCTCCAGCTCGCGTATGCGCGCCGACACATTGGCTTGCGACGTGTGCAACCTCTCAGCGGCGGCGCTGAAGGTGCCGAGCTGGCCGATCCAGTAGAAGGTTTCGAGTTGGCGGATGTTCATGCCTCACTCGCGCTGCGACGCTTGGGGTGGTTCGCGCAAAGCCGCGGCCATGTCGGGACTCAACAACTCCAACCGCTCAAGTGCTTGCGCGAACGCCGTGCGCTCATTCAATGCGGCATAAGCGCGTCCGAGGAAATACCAGCCTTGGCTGTGGCGCGGTTCCAGCCGCGTGGCTTCACGCAGCGCTACGGCGGCGCCAGCGCAATCGCTGGTGTGATAGCGCGCTTTGCCCAGAGCGAGCCAAGCTTCAGGATTGTGCGGCTCGGCGTCTGACCACTGCCCGGCGATCGCGGACAATGCCGGCCAGTCGGCGGCGTACTCGCGCGCCAAAGCGCGCAAAAACCATGGACGCTGCGCGTCTTGCCGCTCCCAAAAAGCCGCTTCGGCTTGCGTGTCAGGCTCGAGCCCGCTTTGCGCTCGCTCGATCAGGCGCTGCACCCACTTGACCGGCAAAGCAAAGAAGCCGCCGCCGTCACCATCGGCGTAGAAGGTCAGGATGCCAACCAGCTTGCCCGCAGCGTCGAGCAACGCACCGCCGCTTTCGCCGGTTTTGAACGCCGCGTCGGTTTGAATGACCTTGGCGCCATCGAGCATGTGCAGCGCCTTTACCGTGCCGTGCACGCGCGCTGGCTGCAATCCGACGAAACCCACCGCACTGACCGCATCGCCCAGGCGTGGCTCATCTTCGGCGGAGGCGAGTTGGAATGGTTCGAATGCGCTGTGCTCGAGCTGCAACAGACACAAATCATGCTCGACGTCCTTCACCAGCCGCTTGATTTTCCAGTCCTGCCCAGCGCCGAGCACGTCGATCCAGCGCGCGCCGCGCGTGCCGTGACAACTGGTCACGATCATGTCACCGCGCACCGCCACGCCGGAGCCGTTCGCCAACCGTCGCGACTCATTGACGACCCGCACCCGCACCAGACTTTGCGATAGATCCGCCGGAGCCGCAGCTTGCGCGGGCACAAACGCGCTCGCCAGCAGCAAGCAGAGTCCCGCTAACCGGTGCTTGACCACGCCCTGTCTCAAGCAGGGCGCGTTGCCGCCAAGTACTCCGCCGCCATCTCCGGCGGCAGTACTTCCAGCATGACGCGGTTCTCGATCCAAAACTCGATCACGCGGAAGCTGCCGCGCGAAAGCTCCAGCGCACGCCAGCCCTCGCGCCGCGCCAGCGCGACGATTTCTTCTTTGGAGCGCTTGACCGAAACGGCGGCGTGCGTGGTGATGAAACCCGAGTGCGCGGGGCTATGGCGGAAGTTGCACTGACCCGCGCCTCGATCGGGAAACAACTCCGTGCCGACCGGAAACACCTCGAGCGCAGTGCCGAACTCATCGCCCGCCCATGCGATGTAGGAATTCTGATAGGGGCCGAAACGCGATACCCCGCCACCGAGCAACTCCGCCAGCACCTCGGCGACGTGCGCGGGTCGCGCTGCGGGAATGGAAATGTGGTGGATCATGCGCGCGGCTTAACGCGATCAACGCGAGCGCTCAAACACCTTCCACGATGAGTTGATTGCCGGTCGACGCAGCCTGCCGCATCGCCTTCACCGGCGCGTACTCGGGCGAGTTGTACCAATCCAGCGCTTGCTGCATGCTCGCGAATTCGACGATGACCAAGCGTTTCGGGTTCCAGCCGCCCTCAAGCGGCACGACCTTGCCGCCGCGTGCCAGAAACTTGCCGCCGAATTGCTGCAGGACCGGGCCCACCGCTTTCTTGTATTCCTCGTAGGCAGTGGGATGGGTGACTTCGATTTCGCCGATGACGTATGCGGGCATGGGAGAGTTGGAATCGAAGAGTATCTATCGGTTAATCATATCCATAGCCATAACTGGCAGACTACTCGAGCCAGTTTAAGCAACGGCAGACCTATGCGCCCTCGACGAAAATAGCGTTGCCGGTGGAGGCCTTGAGGCGCAGGGGCATGACCTTCTCTTTGTATTCGGGGCTGTTGTACCACTCTTGCGCGCGCGCCATCGAGGGAAACTCCAGAATGATGAGGCGTTTCGGTGACCAGCCGCCTTCCAGCACTTCGGTCTTGCCGCCGCGCACCAGGTAGCGGCCGCCGTACGCGGCGACGGTGGCGGGCACCAGCTTGCGGTATTCCTCGAACGCAACGGGATCGTGAACGGTAATGTCGGCGATGAGATAAGCAGGCATAGCGGGCTCCTTGTTTATTCGGCGCAACGCATCACGTAGAAGAAACTCTGCACGTGCATCAACTCGCAGCGCACGCGGTCGCACACGACAAGATCGACGATGCGCAGGCGATTGTCGTTCTCGATGTGGTAGGTGTAGCGGCGCGCGTTGCCGTCGTCGGACGCGAAATTGGTCTTGATAGTATCGCCTTCACGCTGCACGGTGCCCACGTAGTTCAGGCCCCGGATCTTCGACTTGTACCGGGGGCCGTCACGCTGAATGACGTCGCCGTCCTTGCAGTCGCCGTCGCGCGTCCAGGTGCCCAGCATGAAATCGGCACCCTCTTCCACTGCCAGTGCGGCAGGTACTGCGCAAAGCGAAGCGATACAGCTTGCGAAGACGATGGCGTGTTGAAAGTTCATGGGACGGCTCCTTTGCTCGGTAAAGTCCCGATAACGAGCCCCGCGCGCAGCGCGCTGACCGCTATTGTGTCGGCGGCGTCAGCTTAGGCGCCGTGCTGCTGGCAACGGTTGTCTCGGCGCCACTTTCCGGCACGACCTGCACGAACAGCTCCTCGCGGCGAATCATGCCGAGTTCCGCCCGCGCCCGCTCTTCGACGGCATCCAGGCCGTCCTCGAGGTCTTTAACCTCTTCCGCCAGCGCGCTGTTGCGCTGCACCAGCTTGGCGTTTGCAGTGCGCCTGACCTGCAGTTGCTGTTCCAGGCGCCAAACCTCCCACCAGCCGCCCTTGCCCATCCAAAGGGGGTATTGCAGCCCGGCGGCCAGCAGCATCAGTGCGAAAGCGACAGCGCGCATGTACTCGGTGCTATTTGATCTGGTAGAACGCCTCTCTACCTGGGTAGGAAGCCGCCTCTCCCAATTCTTCTTCGATTCGAAGTAGCTGATTATACTTGGCTACGCGGTCCGAGCGCGAAAGCGAGCCGGTCTTGATCTGCAGGGCGTTGCTGCCCACTGCGATATCGGCGATGGTGGTGTCTTCGGTTTCGCCTGAGCGGTGCGAAATGACGGAGGTGTAGCCGGCGCGTTTAGCCATTTCGATCGCGGCCAACGTTTCCGTGAGCGAGCCGATTTGGTTGACCTTGATTAGGATCGAATTCGCCACATTCTGGCGGATGCCCTCGCGTAGGATGCGCGTGTTGGTCACGAACACATCGTCGCCCACCAACTGCACCTTCTTGCCGAGCTTTTGCGTGAGCGTTTGCCAGCCGGGCCAGTCGTCCTCGGCCATGCCATCTTCGATGCTGATGATCGGGTACTTGTCCGCCAGGTTGGCGAGGTAGTCGGCGAACTCCGTGGAACTCAGCGCGCGGTCTTCCGCTTCTAACTTGTAGCGCCCGTCTTTGTAGAACTCGGAACTCGCGCAATCCATGCCGATCGCCACGTCGCTGCGCGGCTGGTAGCCGGCGGCTTGGATCGCTTCCATGAGCAGCTTGAGCGCGGCTTCGTTGCTTTCCAGGTTCGGCGCAAAACCGCCTTCGTCGCCGACGCTGGTGGACATGCCCTTGGCGTTGAGCAGTTTCTTGAGTGCGTGAAACACTTCCGCCCCGCAGCGCAGCGCATCGCGGAAGGTGTTCATGCCCACCGGAATGATCATGAACTCCTGCATATCGAGGCTGTTGTTCGCGTGCGCGCCGCCGTTGATGACGTTCATCATTGGCACCGGCAGCTGCATCGGCCCGGCGCCGCCGAGGTAACGGTACAACGGTAGCCCCGCTTCCTCCGCCGCCGCGCGCGCCAACGCCATAGACACGGCGAGAATCGAATTCGCGCCCAGGCGCGACTTGTTCTCGGTGCCATCCAGATCGATCATGGTTTTGTCGATGAAGCTCTGCTCATCCGCATCCAGCCCGATGATCGCTTCGCAAATCTCGGTGTTGATGTTCTCGACCGCTTTCAACACGCCCTTGCCAAGGTAGCGGCCGGCGTCACCGTCGCGCAACTCCACCGCTTCGCGCGTGCCGGTAGAAGCACCGGAAGGAACGGCGGCACGGCCCATCACGCCGGATTCCAGCAGTACGTCGGCCTCCACGGTCGGGTTGCCGCGCGAATCCAAAATTTCCCTGCCTACGATGTCTACGATTGCACTCATGTTCTCAACCAGCCAATGTTAATGACGACGTACTTTTGGTCACGCAACCCCACCCCAACCTCTACGAGAGGGAAGGAGCATGCCCTCCCCCGCTTCCTGGGGGGACGGTTAGGGGGCGCCGCGTAGAGAGGTTTAGGAAAGCCTAAACCTTGGGCAAGAGCGAAGCCTCCACAAGCCCGCGCCGCTTCACCACCGCATCCAACTCACGCAGGGTCTCCAACAGCTCCCGCATCCTTGGCAGCGGCCACGCATTCGGGCCGTCGGATAGCGCCTTTTGCGGGTCGGGGTGCGTCTCCATGAACACGCCCGCTACCCCGCTGGCGACTGCCGCGCGCGCCAATACCGGCACGAACTCGCGCTGCCCGCCGCTGGCCGTACCCTGCCCGCCCGGCAGTTGCACGGAGTGTGTCGCATCGAACACCACCGGGCAACCCGTTTCGCGCATTATCGCCAGCGAGCGCATGTCGGAAACCAAGTTGTTGTATCCAAACGACACTCCGCGCTCACACACCATGATGTTGTCTTGCCCGCTGGCGGCTCTGGCTTTATCGACCACGTTCTTCATGTCGCCGGGGGCGAGGAACTGGCCCTTCTTGATGTTGACCGGTTTGCCGGCGCAAGCCGCGGCTTGGATGAAGTCGGTTTGCCGGCAGAGGAACGCCGGCGTTTGCAGCACGTCGACCACCCGTGCCGCTGCGGCGATCTCGTCTTTCTCGTGCACGTCGGTCAGCACCGGCACGCCGAGCTTGCTTTTCACCTCGGCGAGGATCTCCAGTCCGGTCTCCATACCAAGTCCGCGAAACGATTTGGCCGAGCTGCGGTTGGCCTTGTCATAAGAGGACTTGTAGATGAATGGGATGCGAAGGTCCGCGCATAGCTCCTTGAGCTGGCCCGCGGTGTCGAGGGCCATTTCGCGTGACTCCACTACGCAGGGACCAGCAATTACAAAGAGTGGATGATCGAGACCCACTTCAAAGCCGCACAACTTCATGGCAGCGCTTGAATCAAAGCGGCGGCGTCATTCCGGCACAAACCGGAATCTACAGCCAACGCAAGGATAATCTGGATCCCGGCTTGCGCCGGGATGACGGCCTCGCTCACGCGGCATCGCGTGCCGCGAATCCGCGCGCCTGGGCGGCGAGCGCCGCTTCGACGAACGCCTTGAACAACGGATGTCCGTTACGCGGCGTGGAAGTGAACTCCGGGTGGAATTGACACGCGAGGAACCAGGGATGCTCGGGCAGCTCGATGATCTCGCACAACCCTTCGCCGCTCGACACGCCGGAAACTTTTAATCCCGCTGCCGTCAGCAGCATAACGTACTTGGCGTTGACCTCATAGCGATGGCGATGCCGCTCGTTGATCGCTTCGACCTTGCCGTAGACGCGGTGCGCCAGCGAGCCGGGCGCAAGGATCGCCTCCTGCGCGCCCAAGCGCATGGTGCCGCCCAGATCGGATTTTTCGCTACGCGTTTCGGCTTTACCTTCGCGCGTGCGCCACTCGCTAATCAAGCCGATCACCGGATGCGGCGACTGCGGCTCGAACTCCGTGCTGTGCGCCCCGGCCAAGCCCGCCTTGTTGCGCGCGTACTCGATCACCGCGAGCTGCATGCCGAGGCAGATGCCGAGATACGGCACTTTGTTTTCGCGCGCATAGCGGATCGCGGCAATCTTGCCTTCGACACCGCGCTTGCCAAAGCCGCCAGGCACCAAGATCGCGTCCATGGTGGTGAGCGAGGCGGTGCCTTCTTTCTCGATCGCTTCCGAATCGACGTAGTGGATGCACACCTTGCTGCGCGTGTGAATACCGGCGTGGATCAGCGCTTCGGTGAGAGATTTGTAGGATTCGGTCAAATCGACGTACTTTCCGACCAGCGCGATGTGCACCTCGCGCTCGGGATGCTCTAGCGCATCGATCAGCTTTTCCCACTGCGACAGATCTGCGGGCGGCGCATCGATGTTGAGCTTGCGCACCACGGTCTGATCGAGCCCCTGCTTGTGCAAGATGCCGGGAACCTTATAAATGCTATCCACGTCGACCGCCGTCACTACCGAATCCACCGGCACGTTGGTGAACAGCGCGATCTTGCGCCGCTCGTCGTCGGGCAAGGCCCGATCGGCGCGGCACATGACCACGTCGGGCTGGATACCGATCTCGCGCAGTTCTTTAACCGAGTGCTGCGTCGGCTTGGTCTTGATCTCGCCGCTGGAGGGCAGGTACGGCACCAGCGTCAGATG
>CAZAWU010000032.1:7743-26304 GCA_964488915.1 uncultured Burkholderiales bacterium | reverse complement strand
GAATATTGAGCGTGTTCGCAGTGGCCACAAACATCACGTCAGACAAGTCATACTCGACCTCGACGTAGTGATCGACGAACGTGTGGTTTTGCTCCGGATCGAGCACTTCCAGCAGCGCCGAGGACGGATCACCGCGGAAGTCCATGCCGAGCTTGTCCACTTCGTCAAGCAAGAACAGCGGATTGCGCACACCCACTTTGGCCATGTTCTGCAGAATCTTGCCTGGCATGGAGCCGATGTAGGTGCGGCGATGCCCGCGCACTTCGGCTTCGTCGCGCACGCCACCCAAGGACATGCGCACGAACTTGCGATTGGTCGAGCGCGCGATCGATTGCCCCAGCGAAGTCTTACCGACGCCGGGCGGGCCAACCAAACACAGGATCGGCGCCTTCAGTTTGTCGACCCGTTGCTGCACGGCCAGGTACTCGACGATGCGTTCTTTGACCTTCTCCAAACCATAGTGATCCGCGTCCAACACCTTCTCGCTGGCACGCAAATCAGTGCTGACCTTGGTCTTCTTCTTCCACGGCAAGTTGACCAATGTTTCTATGTAGTTGCGCACCACCGTTGCTTCCGCCGACATCGGCGACATGAGCGTAAGCTTCTTTAGCTCAGCGCGCGCCTTGGCGTTGGCTTCCTTCGGCATGCGCGCGGCTTTGATGCGCTTTTCCAGCTCGGCGATGTCGGCGCTCTCATCGCCGTCGCCCAGCTCTTTCTGGATCGCCTTGACCTGTTCGTTGAGGTAATACTCCCGTTGGCTCTTCTCCATTTGTCGCTTGACGCGGCCACGGATGCGCTTTTCTACCTGGAGTATGTCAATTTCCGATTCAAGCAACGATAGCAAACGCTCCAAGCGGCGCTTGAGGTCGATCAGCTCGAGGATCTGCTGCTTCTGCTCGATCTTGAGCGGCAAGTGCGCGGCGATCGTGTCCGCGAGGCGGCCCGCGTCGTCAATACCGGCAAAGGACGTGAGCACTTCCGGCGGAATCTTCTTGTTGAGTTTGACGTACTGATCGAACTGCGCCATCAGCGTCCGGCGCATCGCCTCGACTTCGTGATCCGGTTCGTTCGACACCGGAATCGCTTGTACATTGGCGACGTAGTGCGTCTTGGCGTCGATCACCGAGCCGAGCTTCGCACGCTGTGTGCCCTCGACGAGCACTTTCACAGTGCCGTCAGGCAGCTTTAGCATTTGCAGAATGTTCGCTACGGTGCCGACCTCATACATATCCTCCGGCCCCGGTTCGTCCTTGGCAGCAGATTTTTGCGCTACCAGGAACACGCTCTTGCCCGCTTCCATGGCGGTTTCCAGCGCCTTGATCGAGCGCGGCCGCCCGACGAAGAGCGGAATAACCATGTGTGGGAATACCACCACGTCGCGCAGTGGCAGCAGCGGGTAGCGTGGTGTGTCTTGCATCAATTCGCTTGCCATGATTACTCCTTAGGCAGAGAGTGGCATATGGGTACGGCCGAGCGCATCGCAAGCGCCGCCCCGGGGGAAATATGCCAAAAAGTTAGACGCCCACCGCCTTGGGCTGGTCGGAGTAAATCAAGATCGGGGGTGTGTCACCCGCGATCGTTCCTTCGTCGACTACGACCTTGGCGACATTCTGCATCGACGGCAGATCAAACATGATCTCCAACAGCGCGTGCTCGATGATCGAGCGCAGGCCGCGCGCGCCAGTCTTGCGCGCGAGTGCCCGGCGCGAAATCGCATTCAGCGCGTTCTCGCGGAATTCCAGCTCGACGCCTTCCATGCTGAACAGCCGCTGATACTGGCGCACCAGCGCGTTTTTCGGCTCGGTCAAGATGCGAATCAGCGCTTTCTCGTCCAGTTCGTCGAGCGTGGCGATGACTGGCAAGCGGCCGATGAATTCCGGAATAAGGCCGAAGCGAATCAAATCCTCCGGTTCGACGTCGTGCAGCAGTTCGCTGATTTCTTCGCGGTTGTCTTTGCTCGAAACTTGCGCGTTGAAGCCGATGCCGCCTTTGTCGGAGCGGTTGCGTACGATCTTTTCCAAACCGCCGAACGCGCCACCGCAGATAAACAAGATGTTGGTCGTATCGATCTGCACGAACTCTTGGTTCGGGTGCTTGCGTCCGCCCTGCGGCGGTACCGAGGCGATTGTGCCTTCGATCAACTTGAGCAACGCCTGCTGCACGCCTTCACCGGAGACGTCACGCGTGATCGAAGGGTTCTCCGACTTGCGCGAGATCTTGTCGATCTCGTCGATGTAAACGATTCCGCGCTGCGCCTTCTCGACATCGTAGTCGCACTTTTGCAGCAGCTTCTGGATGATGTTCTCGACGTCCTCGCCGACGTAGCCGGCTTCGGTAAGAGTGGTCGCGTCGGCAATCACAAACGGCACGTTGAGCAAGCGCGCGAGCGTTTGCGCCAGCAGAGTCTTGCCTGAACCGGTCGGGCCGATCAGCAAGATGTTGCTCTTGGCGACTTCGACCTCGTTGTGCTTGGTCTGCGTCTTTAGGCGTTTGTAGTGGTTGTAGACAGCGACGGAGAGCGTTTTCTTCGCGCGCGTCTGGCCGATCACGTACTCATCAAGGATACGACAAATTTCCTGCGGCACTGGCAGATCGAGCTTGGCATTTTTGACTTCATTGCCATGGATTTCTTCGCGGATGATGTCGTTGCAAAGATCGATACACTCGTCGCAGATAAAAACCGACGGGCCGGCGATGAGCTTGCGCACTTCGTGCTGGCTCTTGCCGCAAAACGAGCAGTACAACAGCTTTTCACCGCCAATCTTGTCCGTCATAGCTTTCTCGGCCGCCTTTCGCCTTATTTGTCTTAGGAATCCGATCCGCCCGCGCCTTCGCGCCTTGCCAATACTTTGTCGATGATGCCGTACTTGAGCGCTTCGTCGGCGCTCATGAAGTTATCTCGATCCGTGTCCTTCTCAAGCAAATCCACGCTCTGTCCGGTGTGCTTGGCCATCATCTCGTTCAGCTTACGGCGCAGGTAAAGAATCTCTTTCGCGTGTATCTCGATGTCCGAAGCCTGGCCCTGAAATCCACCTGAGGGCTGATGAATCATGACGCGCGAATTCGGCAACGCAAAGCGCTTGCCCTTAGTGCCCGCCGCCAACAAAAACGCACCCATGCTCGCTGCCAAGCCGATGCAAGTGGTGCAAACATCCGGCTTGATGAACTGCATGGTGTCATAAACGGCCAAACCGGCCGAAACTGAACCACCCGGAGAATTGATATAAAAGAAAATGTCCTTGTCGGGGTTTTCCGACTCCAGGAACAGCAACTGGGCAACCACTAGATTAGCGGTGGCTTCGGTGACCGGGCCGACCATGAATACGACGCGCTCTTTCAGCAACCGCGAATAGATGTCATACGCGCGTTCCCCGCGGCCGCTCTGCTCCACGACCATCGGGATAAAACCCAAGCCTTGCGGCTCCTGATACGTCATGCTTGCTTCGTCCCCATCAACTCTTCGAACGCGATGGTGGCTGGTTCCACTTGCGCTCGGGCCAAAATCCATTCAACCACGTTATCTTCCGCAACCACCGCTTCTACCTCGCGAATGCGCTCCGGCTGCGAGTAATACCACTTTACCAGTTCGTCGGGTTGCTCATACGTCTGGGCGTGCTCCTGGAGGCGGGCGCGGACCTGCTCCGGCTTCGCCGCCAGTCCTTGCTGCTTAATGATCTCCGCGACGATAAGGCCCAGCGTGACACGCCGGGTGGCCTGTTCGCGGAACAAATCCGGCGGCGGTGTTTGTTGACCCTCCAGCTTGACTCCCCTCTCGCGCAAGTCTGCCAACATGCTCTCGTGCATGCGTGCAATTTCCATACCGACCAGCGACTGCGGTGGCGTAATGGGTGTGCGTTCCAGCAAAACCTGCATAATCTGGTCTTTGACCCGCCCCTTGATGCGGTTGGTGACCTCCCGCTCCAGGTTGGCGCGAATCTCCGCGCGCATCTTGCCCAGATCGCCATCAGCCACACCCAAAGTCTTGGCAAAACTATCGTTTAACTCGGGCAGATGCGGTTCTTGCACTTCTTTGACCGTGATCTCGAACACCGCGTTTTTCCCCGCCACAGCTTTGCCGTGATAGTCGGCAGGGAAGGTCACCGAGACCTGCTTGGTCTCGCCCGCTTTCATCCCGATCAAACCGTCCTCGAACGCCTTCAATAAGCGCCCGTCGCCAACCGTCACAAACTGCCCCGTTGCGGAACCGCCTTCGAACGGCTGGCCGTCGATGGTGCCCTGGTAGTCGATCTGCACCCGGTCTTCCTTATGGGCGCCACGCTCGGCTGCATGGAAGTGCGCGCGCTGTTTGCGCAACACTTCAATGGTGCGATCCACGTCCGCATCGGTCACTTGCGTGCTTGGGCGTGCGATTTTCGCAGTGCTCAAGTCACCCACGGTGATGTCTGGGTACACCTCAAACTTCGCGACGAACTCGAACAGCGACTCGTCGTTCGAGTTCGCCTTCGGCTCGAACTGCGGCAGCCCGGCCACCCGGTAGTTGTGCACTTTTACCTTTTCCGCGAAAGCCTCGCGGATGCCTTCGGCCACAACCTCTTGGCGCACTTGCCCGCCGTACTGCTGCGCGACCAGTTTGAGTGGGACCTTGCCCGGTCGGAAACCGGACAAGCGCACCGTGCGCGCCATGCGGCGCAGGCGCGCATCGACTTCACTATTGACTTTGGTGGCAGGGAATGTCAGTTCCACTTGCCGTTGAAGGGTATTAGATGCCTCTGTTGTCATTTCTATGGGTGCATTCTGGTGCGAAAGGAGGGACTCGAACCCACACACCTTGCGGCGCTGGAACCTAAATCCAGTGCGTCTACCAATTCCGCCACTTTCGCGAGTCAATCGGAACCAAACATTATACGCTTCCCTTCCGCCCTGTTCCCCCCTTGGTTACATGTAGGGTATACCGCTGACAATCAACAGGGAAGCCATTTGGTAATGTTTACCGCCTCTTGTATCGGTTACTTGCGAGGAAGCAACACCGGCGCGATCGAACTACGGGTTGCGGCATGCCGCAACGGCTTGCTCCAGGCGTTCCACCGGCACTAACTCAATACCGTCCAAGCTCTTCTGCTTGGGGGCATTGCCCTTGGGGATGATGGCTCTGGTGAAACCGAGCTTTGCCGCTTCCTTAAGCCGCTCCTGCCCACGCTGCACTGGCCGTACCTCGCCCGCCAGCCCGACTTCGCCGAACGCCACCAGTTTTTGCGGCAGCGCCTGACTGCGCAAACTGGAGACGATGGCCAGCAGCACCGCCAAGTCCGCCGCTGGCTCGGCGATGCGCACACCGCCCACCGCGTTCACGAACACGTCTTGATCGAAGCAGGCGATGCCGGCATGCCGGTGCAGCGCCGCCAGCAACAACGCGAGGCGATTGCTTTCCAGCCCGACGCTCAAGCGCCGCGGGCTCGAACCGTGCGCGCTATCCACCAAAGCTTGCACTTCCACCAGCAGCGGGCGCGTGCCTTCAAGCGTTACCGTGATACACGCCCCGGCCACATCCTGCGCGTGATGCGACAAGAATAGCGCGGACGGATTGCCCACTTCGCGCAAGCCGCGCTCGGTCATGGCGAACACGCCGAGTTCGTTCACTGCGCCGAAACGGTTTTTGAATGCGCGCACCAGACGAAAGCTCGAATGCGTGTCGCCCTCGAAATACAGCACGGTGTCGACCATGTGTTCGAGCACGCGCGGGCCGGCCAGCGCGCCCTCTTTGGTAACGTGACCGATCATGACCAGCGTCGTACCGCTTTGCTTGGCGTGGCGCGTGAGTTGCGCGGCGCACTCGCGTACCTGCGCGACCGAACCGGGTGCCGATGTAAGCGCATCGGAATACAGCGTTTGGATCGAATCGATCACCGCCACTTCCGGTTTGCGCTCGGTGAGCACCGCGAGAATCTTCTCCAGCTGGATCTCCGAGAGCAGTTGCACATCGTGCGATTCCAGCCCCAGGCGCCGCGCGCGCAGCGCGATTTGCTGCAGCGACTCTTCGCCGCTCACGTACAACGTGCTGTGCGCCGCGCCGACGCGGCACAGCGTCTGCAGCAGCAGCGTCGACTTGCCGATCCCCGGATCGCCGCCGATCAGCACCACGCCGCCCGGCACCAAACCGCCGCCCAGCACGCGGTCGAACTCGCTGATCCCCGTGGCCAAGCGCCGCAGTTCCTGCGCCTCGACTTGGCTCAGCGGTTGCACTTGGCTGGTTTGCGCCAGTGCGGCAAAGCGATGGGTGCTGGCGGGCGCTGCGCGCTCGACGCTCTCGACCAAAGTGTTCCACGCGTTGCAATGCGCGCATTGACCTTGCCACTTGGTGGCGTAGCCGCCGCATTCGCTGCACACGAAGATCGTTTTTGCCTTAGCCATGCAGCATTAAACCGGGTCGACTTCCGTCACAGGCACGCGTGCCGCTAGCGCGCACAACAGTTCGTAGCTCACCGTCCCGGCGTGTGCGGCGACCTGATCCACCGATAAACCCTCGCCCCACAACGTGACATGGCTGCCCACTTGCGCCTGATCAAGACCGGTCAGATCCACGCATAGCATATCCATCGATACTCTACCTAGAGTGCGAGTAAGAATGCCGTCCACCAAAATTGGACAGCCGGTACTGGCATGCCTAAGATAACCGTCGGCGTAACCGCAAGCCACGATCCCGACCCGCATCGGCTGCTGCGCACGAAACACGGCGCCATAACCCACCCCATCGCCGGCGGCGAGCTGGCGCACGGCGATGATCTCGCTCTCCAAGGTCATGACTGGACGCAGACCTAACTCATCCGCGCCCTGATCTTCGAACGGGGACGACCCATACAGCATGATCCCCGGCCGCACCCAGTCCGCGTGCGACGCTGGATGGCGCAGCAGCGCCGCCGAGTTCGCCAAGCTGCGCGGCAATTGCAGCCCGGCCACGGCTTGCTCGAAGCGCTGCAATTGTTCGCGCACGCCATCGCGCTCCTCCGCGCAGGCAAAATGGGTCATCAGCGTGATCTGTGCGATCTGCGCGGTCTGCAAAAGCTGCAGCGCGCGCGGCACCTCGGCCACATCGATGCCGAGCCGGTTCATACCGGTGTTGATCTTGAGATACACCTCGACTTTCTGCTTCAGCCGCGTGCTGCGCAGCGCCCGCACTTGCTCCATCGAATGCACCACGGTCGCGAGGCGGTGATCGGCGATAGTTTCAAGCTCGCTGGAGTTAAAGAACCCTTCCAGCAACAGAATCCGATGCGCATAACCCGCTTCGCGCAAGCGCACGGCGGCATCGAGTTCCAATAGGCCAAATCCGTCCGCGTCGCGCAGTCCGCGCGCCACACGCGTGAGACCGTGGCCGTACGCGTTGGCTTTGACCACCGCCATTACTTTCGCGTTGGGCGCGAGCCGACGCGCTACGCTCAGGTTGTGGCGCAGCGCCTTGAGATCGATGCGGGCGCGGATCGGACGCAAGATCAGGTGCTAGTAGCCGCCGCCGCTCGCGTAATTCTCGAATCGCGTGTACTGGCCGCGGAAGGTGAGCTTGACGGTGCCGATCGGCCCGTTACGCTGCTTACCGATGATGATCTCGGCGATGCCGCGGTCGGGCGAATCTTCGTTGTACACCTCATCGCGATAGATAAACAGGATCACGTCGGCATCCTGCTCGATGGCGCCGGACTCGCGCAGATCCGACATCACCGGGCGCTTGTTCGGGCGCTGCTCGAGCGCGCGGTTCAGCTGCGACAACGCGATCACCGGCACCTTCAATTCTTTCGCCAGCGACTTTAGCGCACGCGAGATCTCCGAGATTTCCGTGGCGCGATTCTCGCCCTGCGAGGACGCGCTCATCAGCTGCAAGTAATCGACTACGACCAAGCCTAAGCCCTGATATTGCCGGTGCAAGCGCCGCGCGCGCGCGCGCAGTTCCAGCGCGTTCAGCCCGCCGCTCTCGTCGACGTAGATCGGTGCATCGCTCATTTTCGACAGCACGTCGGTCAAGCGCTGCCAATCCTGCGCATCGAGCCGGCCGGTGCGCAGCTTGTGCTGATCGAAGCGCCCGGAGGAGCCGAGCAGACGCGTGGCGATCTGCGTGCCGCCCATCTCCATGCTGAAAATCGCCACCGGTAGGCGCTCGTGCAGCCCGACATGTTCGGCAATGTTGAGCGCGAAGGCGGTCTTGCCCATCGACGGACGCCCAGCGACGATGATCAAATCGCCCGGCTGCAAGCCGGCGGTCATGTGGTCGAGATCGACAAAGCCGGTCGGCATGCCGGTGACGTCGCTCGGATTCTCGCGGTTGTACAGCATGTCGATCTGCTGCACCACCTGCGTAAGCAACGGCTGAATATGCTCGAAACCCGCCCCGCCGCGTGCGCCGGCTTCGGCGATCTGGAAAATCTTCGCTTCGGCTTCGTCGAGCAAATTGCGTGCATCGCGCCCGCTGGGGTTGTACGAACTGTCCGCGATCTCGGTGCCGACTTGCGCCAGCTTGCGCATGATGGCGCGCTCGCGCACGATCTCGGCGTAGCGGCGCACGTTGGCTGCGCTCGGCGTGTTGTGCGCGATCGAACCAAGGTAAGCGAGCCCGCCAACCGTTTCCAGTTCGTTGGAGCGCTCTAGCGATTCGGGTACGGTGACGAGATCGGCCGGCTTGGCGTCGTCGATCAGCCGTCCGATGTGCTCGAAGATGCGGCGATGATCGTCGCGGTAGAAATCCTGCCCACTGATGACGTCGGCGATGCGATCCCACGCCGTGTTTTCGAGCAGCAGCCCGCCGAGCACCGCCTGCTCGGCTTCGATCGAGTGCGGCGGGAGCTTGATCGCTTCGACTTGAGCGTCGGGCTGAACGAGAGGGATGGGGCGAGCCATGGCGCGATCTCTTCGACCGTAAGCGTTTTCGAGCGAACTATTATCGAACGTTTTCGCGCGCCGTGGTGTAAGGCGAACACGAAAAACTCACGCCGCGGCGAACACTCACAAGTTATCAACCGCTTGCTCACAGGATTTAAGGTGGCGCGGGGGAACCCCTTGGCGAAGACAGGCGAAGCCTGGGCTTCGCCTATCTTCGCGTCCCCGCGCTCGTTCTGGAGGCGTAGCCGACAATCGAGGGTGCGCTGCGCGCACCTTGGTGTAAGAAGCAACAGCGGCCGCCGTTGCTCTTTCCTTCAAAGTGCGCGCAGCGCACTCAGTGTCGGCGACTCCGCTTCTAGAACGAGCGCGGGGGCAGGGGGTTCCCCCGCGCCGCCTTCACCATGTTCCCCCGCGCCGTGTTTACTGCTCGCCCAGCACCGACACCGTGATGGTGGTTACCACGTCCGGATGCAGCGCCAACGCCAGTTGCGTGTCGCCGATCGTCTTCAGCGGCCCGGCCGGCATGCGGATCTCGGCTTTGCTGATCTCGAAGCCTTGCGCCGTCAGAGCCTCGGCGATGTCGGCGTTGGTGACCGAACCGAACAAGCGGCCGTCGGCACCAGCTTTGCGCGTGATCTGCACCGTCGTGCCATTCAACTTCTCGCCGCGCGCTTGTGCTTGGCTCAGCGCGTCGGCTTGCGCTTTCTCCAATTCGGCGCGGCGCAATTCGAACGCCGCCACGTTTTCCGGCGTGGCGCGCTTGGCTTTACCGTGCGGAATGAGGTAGTTGCGCGCGTAGCCTTGCTTGACTTTGACGACGTCGCCCAGCTTGCCAAGGTTAGGCAGTTTTTCTAGCAGAATGACTTCCATCGCTTACGCTCTCCGATGCAGATCGGTGTACGGCAGCAGCGACAAGAATTGCGCGCGCTTGATCGCGGTGCCGAGCTGGCGCTGATAGCCGGCTTTGGTGCCGGTGATACGCGCCGGCATGATCTTGCCGTTCTCGTTGACGAATTCTTTCAGGACGTCGATATCCTTGTAATCGATTTCCTTGACGCCCTCGGCGGTGAAGCGGCAAAACTTGCGGCGGCGGAACAGCGAACGATTCGGCTTACGTCCGTCCTTGCCTTTGGCGTCTTTGCCTTTGCCTTTACCTCGAAATGATGAACGCGGTGGCATTGTCTACTCCGTCTCTCTAGTTAGCGGCGGGGGCGTCGCCAGCGGGCGCCGCTTCTTTGGCTACTTCCATCGGCTGCGTCACCGAAAGCGACTTGGCTTTCTCTTCCTTCATCATCGGCGACGGCGTGCTGACCGCTTCGTCGCGCTTGATGGTGAGGTGGCGCAGCACCGCATCGCTGAATTTGAACGCGTCTTCCAGTTCCGCCAGCGTCGCCAATTCGCACTCGATATTCATGAGCACGTAGTGCGCTTTGTGGACTTTCTGGATCGGGTAGGCCAACTGCCGGCGGCCCCAGTCTTCCAAGCGGTGCAGTTTGCCGCCGCCGTTGGTGACCATGCCGCGATAGCGCTCGATCATCGCGGGCACTTGCTCGCTCTGATCGGGATGAACAATAAAAACGATCTCGTAATGTCGCAACTCAACTCTCCTTATGGGTTTCGCGCTGGCGCCGCCTTCGGGATGAAGACGCTGACCGGCAAAAGCCTCATCGCGCGGATGAGGCAAGGGGAGGCGGATTGTAGCAGGGGTAGGCGGAGGGCGGAAGGCAAGCGTCAGCAGCGGTGCATTTAGGACATACTAGAAATTGTATAATCCCAAGAATGATGTTTAACGCCTTTCTTGAGATTTTAGATAGGCGAGTATTGTCATTTTAGTGATTTCCAGCGAAACACGTCTATCCGGAATGTAGCCGTTTTCTAACCCCCAGTCTTCGCTCCGCCCTTCGGAAAATCCCCCGCTTTGATGACGGTGAAGCGCGCGGGATCGACGTGCCGGCGCAGCGCCACGTTGACGTCGGCGGCCGTGAGTGCCGCCAACTTACGTTCCGCCTCGGCGTCCCACAGCGGCGTACGCCCCAACTGCATGAGACGAATCAGCGCGGCCGCCAAGCTGCCGTCCTGCGCGCGGTTCAGCACGAAGCGCTGCATGAGTCCGCTGCGCGCCTGAGAGATTTCTTCTTCGCTGAAGCCGCCCTGCACTGCGCGCGCCAGCTCCTCGCGCAGTGCCGCCTCCAAGCGCTGCAGGTTCTGCGGTGCGTAGATGGCGTAGGCGGTCAATCGCCCGACGCGGTCTTCCGAGCCCACGATCAAACGCGAGCCGACCCCGTAACTGAGGCCTTCCTTTTGGCGGATGCGCGTAGCCAGGCGCGAGTGCAGGAACCCACCGCCAAGAATTTCGTTAGCCAGCACCAGCGCGGGCGCGTCCGCTTCATCGTCTCTAATCTCCAAGCTCGTACCGGCCAGCAGGAAAGCGTTGGCTTTATCGCGAATTTGCAGTTGTTCGTCGAGCGGCGCCACGCTATGGTACTGAGCGCCGATGCGCGCAAAGGCTTGCGGACTTTTCCAATCGCCGAACAGCTCCTGCAGCAGCGCGGCCATCGCGACATCATCGAAATCGCCCACCAGCGCCGCCTCCGCGTTGGAAGCGCCATAGAAGTCTTGATGAAACGCGCGCGCCTGCTCGAGCGTCGCCGCCTTCAGGCTGGCGATCTGCTCATCAAACGTTGCCACGTAGCGCACGTCGCCGCGCGGATAAGGGCTCAGGTGGCGGCTAAAGCGCTGGCTCGCCAACGCACGCGGATCGGAGAGCTGCTGCTCGATCGCCGACAGCCGCTGCGCTTTGATCTGCTCGAACTCGCTTGCTTCAAAACGCGGCGCACGCAGGATCTGCGCGACCAGGCGCAGCACTTCACCCAAGTTTTCGCGCTTGGTTTCGACCGAGGCCACCGCACCGCTCACCTCGCCGGCAACCGAGACCTGCGCGCCCAGGCGGTCGAACGCATCCTCCAACTCCTGGCGCGTCATCCGCGCCGTGCCGCGCATCAACATGTCGCCCGCGAGCATCGCCGCCGTGTTCTGGCCGCGCAGACTCTCCGCTGTGCCGAAGCGCAAGCTTAGTTGAACGACCACACGCGCGCCGCGCGTTTTCTTCGGCAAGAGCGCCAAACGCAATCCCGAGGGCAGATCGATGCGCTTGGTGCGCGCATGTATATTCTGCGGCGACGGATCGAACGCTTCGCCGAGTTGGATGCTCGGATCGCCCTTGTAATCCTTGACCAGCGCCGCGATGTCCGGCGTCGCGGGAATCTCGGCGCGATCCGGCGCCGCCTCCGGCATGAACACCCCAACCGTGCGATTGGCTGTCTTTAGATACTGCCGTGCGACGCGCGTCACGTCCTCGACGCTGACCTGCTTGAGACGGTCGCGGTACAGGAAGAACAGGCGCCAATCGCCCATGCCCATCCAGTTGGAAAGCGCCAGCCCGAGTCGGTCCGCACCGCTTATGGTGGTCTCGATCTGCTTCAAGAAAGCCGCCTTGGCGCGCGCGACTTCTTCCTCGGTCGGCGCCAGTTCGCGCAACGCGTGCACCGTCGCGATCAACGCGGTGCGCGCCGGTTCGATCGCGTCTTCTTTGCGCAGTTGCGCCTCGAACACCAGCACCCCCGGGTCGTGCAGTTTCATTTGCGACGCCCCGATGCCGACCGCTTTCTTCGGCTCCACCAGCGCCTTGTACAGGCGCCCGGACGGCGTGTCGCCCAGCACGTAAGCAAGTACGTCGAGCGCAGGTGCGTCGGTGTGGGCGCCGGAGGGCACACGGTAGCCCACCGCGATCTGCGGCGTGTCACCGACGCGGCGCAAGGTGAATTCGCGCTCGCCGTCTTGTGCCGGCTCCTGCGTGTAGATCGCCGGCAGCGTGCGCTCGGGCTTAGCAATACGTCCGAAGCTCTCGGCGATGATGTTTAGCGCGAACGCTTCGTTGAAGCGCCCCACCACCAGCACCACCGCGTTGTCCGGCTGGTAGTAGGTGCGGTAGAACGCTTGCAAGCGCTCGATGCCGACATTCTCGATATCACTGCGGTTGCCGATCGGCAATTTGCCGTAGTTATGCCAGTCGTACATAACGCCGTGCATGCGCTTGATCAGCACGCGCGCCGGGCTATTCTCGCCCGATTCGTATTCGTTGCGCACCACGGTCATCTCAGAATCCAAATCCTTCTTGGCCACGAAGGAATTGACCATGCGGTCCGCCTCCATGCGCAGCGCCCATTCGAGATTCTCCGGCGTCGCGTTCAAGGTCTCGAAATAATTGGTGCGGTCGAACGAAGTCGTGCCGTTGGAGCGTGCGCCACGCTGAGTCAACTCGCCGGGGATGTTCGGGTGCGTCGGCGTACCCTTGAAGAGCAGATGCTCAAGCAAGTGCGCCATACCGGTTTCGCCGTAGCCTTCGTGGCGCGAACCGACCAGATAGGTCACGTTCACCGTGACGCTTTGCTTGGACTCGTCGGGAAACAACAGCGCGCGCAAACCGTTGTCGAGGCGGTATTCGGTGATGCCTTCAACGCTAGCAACGAGCTCGACGCCTTTCGGCAGAGTGGGCAGGGCGGCCGCTTCAGCCGCAACAGCGCGAAGCGGCAGGAACAAAACCAACACGCACGCGAGCAACCAGTTTCGTAGTGCCAAGCAATTCACGGATGAACTTCCGCAGAAATAATCATCATTTGACGTGATTCGCCCCTGCCAGTTCACGCTGGCGCCGCGCTTCGTACAAGCAGATGCCGGTGGCCACCGAGACGTTCAAGCTCGCCACAGCGCCGAACATCGGAATGGCGACCATCTCGTCGCAATGCTCGCGCGTTAGGCGGCGCAGGCCTGGGCCTTCGGCGCCGAGCACCAGCCCGAGCGCGCCGGTAAGGCGCCCGGCGAACAACGACTGCGGCGCATCTTCGGCAGCCCCGATCAGCCAAATGTTGCGCTCTTTCAGCTCGCGCATGGTGCGCGCCAAATTGGTAATCATGAAGTACGGCACCGTGTCCGCCGCCCCGCTGGCGACCTTAATGGCGGCCGCGCTCAGGCCGACCGCGCGATCCTTCGGTGCGATCACCGCGTGCGCGCCGGCCGCGTCCGCCACGCGCAAGCACGCGCCCAAGTTGTGCGGATCTTGCACGCTGTCGAGCAGCACTAACAGCGGCGGCTCGGCGAGACTGTCGAGCAGTTCGTCGAGATCGTGCGCCAGCGTAATGTTTTCCACGCGCGCCGCCACGCCCTGATGGTTGACGTGTCCGGCCAGCGCATCGATGCGCGCTTTGTCGGCGGTAATCACGCGCACATTGCGCTCGGCGGCGAGCTTCTTGAGATCCTCCGCGCGCTTGTCGCTGCGATCCAAGTAAATCTCGCGCACGCTTGCCGCGCGCTGGCGCAACCGCGCAGTCACGGCATGGAATCCATAGATGATGCGCTCGCCGCCTGGCATCGCCGACTACGGAGTATAGGTCCAGTACTCAAGACTGTCGCGACTCATGACGATAACCTGGCGACAGTGTTTAGTTTTTCGCGCGCCGCGACTGCTTGCGCCAACCACCCAAAGCATGCGCATCGACGGGTGTGAAATCGATCTTGCTCGTCTCCAAATCCACGCGCACGACATTCACTTGAACGCGATCGCCGAGGCGGTAACTCTGGCGCGTGCGCTCGCCGACGAGCTGATGCTTGGTGGCGTCGAAGTGAAAATAGTCGTTGCCGAGCTCTGAAACGTGAATGAGGCCATCGACAAAAATCTCATCCAGCGTCACGAACACGCCGAACGCGGTCACCCCGCTCACGGTGCCGCTGAATTGTTCGCCAACGCGATCTTGCATGTAGTAGCACTTGAGCCACGCCATCACGTCGCGGCTCGCTTCGTCCGCCCGGCGCTCGGTCTGCGAGCAGTGCTCGCCGATGGCGCGCCAATCGCCCGGACGATAGTTTCCCCCTGCGAGCACCGCCCTGATGGCACGATGCACCAGCAGATCCGGATAACGCCGGATGGGTGAAGTAAAGTGCGCGTAGGCCTCATAGGCCAAACCGAAGTGGCCGACATTCTCCGGCGAATAAATCGCCTGCTGCATCGAGCGCAGCAGCAGCGTCTGCAGAAACCCAGCGTACGGCTTGCCTTTAATCTGCTGCATCACCGCGGCGTAGTCCTTCGCGTGCGGCTCGTCACCGCCGGTCAGTTGCAGGCCGAATTCGCGCAACACTTCGCGCACCGCGCGCAGCTTCTCCGGCGTGGGTGAATCGTGCACCCGGTACAGCGTCGCTTGCTCATGCGCGCTCAGAAACTCCGAGGCGCACACGTTCGCCGCCAACATGCATTCTTCGATCAAGCGGTGCGCTTCGTTGCGCACCGAAGGCCGGATGGAAACGATCTTACCTCGATCGTCGAAGCGCAATTCCGGTTCCGAGGTTTCGAACTCGATAGCGCCGCGCCGCGCGCGTGCTTTGCTCAGTGCCTGATAAAGATCGTCGAGGTTGCGCAAATGCGGCAGCAAGGCCGCATCCTCGGCCAGCGTGGGTGCATCGCCGTACAACCAACCCGCGACTTGCGTGTAAGTCAAGCGCGCCTGCGAATGCATCACCGCTTCGAAGAAACGATACTCTTTTACCTCGCCGCGCGCGCTGATGTTCATCTCGCACGCCATGCACAAGCGATCGACCTGCGGCTTGAGCGAACACAATTCGTTCGACAGCGCTTCGGGCAGCATCGGAATTACACGACGCGGAAAGTACACCGAGTTGCCGCGCGCCATGGCTTCTTCATCCAGCGCCGTGCCCGGCCGCACGTAGTGGCTGACGTCGGCGATCGCCACGATTAGGCGGAAACCTTTGCCCTGCTTTTCGCAGTACACGGCGTCGTCGAAATCCTTCGCCGTCTCGCCGTCGATGGTCACCAGCGCCAATTCGCGCAGATCTTCGCGTCCCGCCGTGTCCTTCTTGAGCACCTTCTTCGGCAGCTTCTTCGCTTCGGCTTCAACCTTCGACGACCACTCGAACGGCAGCGCGTGCTTGCGCAGCGCGATCTCAATTTCCATCCCTGGATCGGCGTA
Source organism: uncultured Burkholderiales bacterium (assembly GCA_964488915.1). Taxonomy (GTDB): domain Bacteria; phylum Pseudomonadota; class Gammaproteobacteria; order Burkholderiales; family JALYOK01; genus CADEHE01. The sequence goes on along the minus strand of CAZAWU010000032.1, from coordinate 10,441 downwards.
GTTGCCGAGCACGCTCAGTACGCGCGCCACTGGCTCGGCATGGCGATCCGGCTGACTGATGAGCTCGACTTCGACCACCTGCCCCGCTTTGGCGTTGCGCGCTTCGCCTGGCGCAACGACGATGTCGCGGCTGATGCGCTTGTTCTCGGCGACAACAAATAACACGCCGTGGCGCACGAACACGCGGCCAACCAAGCGCTGGTTGACGCGCTCCAGCACTTCCACGATCACACCTTCGCGCCGGCCGCGGCGGTCGACCCCGATCTCGCGTCCGATCACGCGATCGCCGTGCAGCACATTGAGCATTTGCTTGGAACTAAGAAACAGGTCCGCGGAGCCGTCGTCCGGCGCGAGAAACCCGTAGCCGTCCGGATGCCCCTCAACGCGCCCGCGCACCAGCTCCATCTTCTCCGGCAGGCACACCGCACCTTTGCGGTTGCGCATGATCTCGCCTTCGCGCTCCATGGCATTCAAGCGGCGCGCGAACGTGGAGCGCTCCTCGGGTCGAACTTCCAGCAATTCGGCGAGCGCATCTTCGGACAGCGGCACGCCCTGCTCGGTTAGAACTTGCAGCACGAACTCGCGGCTCGGCAATGGCTGCGCGTAGCGCGCGCGTTCGCGCTCAAGGTGCGGGTCTTGGGCGCGCTTGCCGCGGCGTTTGTGAGAAGACTTGTGGGACAACTTATTTGACAAAACAGGGCGTTCCGATAGAATTTGCAACCCGCGCCCAGATGGCGGAATTGGTAGACGCGCTAGGTTCAGGTCCTAGTGGTGGCAACACTGTGGGGGTTCGAGTCCCTTTCTGGGCACCACGCTCCACTCTCGGAGACGAGCAGCAACGCGCCCGAGAGTATATCTGATAACAATCGACTCACTTCTCTCCAATCGTTTGCGCCACCTCGACCACGTCGCGGCTGCGCGTCACTCTGTTTCCCCAAACGCGATCGAACTCCGCCACCAGGCGCTTGAAGTCGGCGAGGGTGCTAAGCGCATGGGCACTTGCCGCATCGGCAAACTCGTAGAACGCGTAGTGCACCGCCGGCTCGGTCTGGCTCCACGCACGAAACGCGCGCCTAGCGCCGAACGATTGCTTCGCGTCCGGCAAATGCTCGTCTCGGTACCAGCGGTCAAAGTCTCCTCTTAGAGCGGGATCGGCGACTTGCGCGCGCACGATGAAATAGGCTGTCATAGGCTTGGTTCGCTCATAACAATTGACACGTTAGCTTAACCCCGCGCGTGCCGCGCGGCGCTGGCGCCGGCGACTCGGCCAAACACCGCACCCGACATCAGCCCGGTTCCACCCGGATAGTTGAAATAGAACAAGCCGCCAACCAATTCGCCCGCGGCATACAACCCGCGCATGGGTGCACCGTCGGTATCGATCACTTGCGCATCCGTATTGATACGCAATCCGCCAAAGGTGAAGGTGATGCCGCACGTCACGGCGTACGCCTCGAACGGCGGCTTCTCCAGCGTGTTGGCCCAGTTCGATTTATTCGGCTGCAGGCCTTGCGTGCCACGGCCGTCTTTGATGTTCGGATTGAATTCGACCTCGCGCCGCACCGCGGCGTTGTAAGCGCGAACGGTTGCAAGCGCACGCTCGGGATTGACATCATCGAGCTTGCGCACCAACTCTTCTAGCGTGTTGGCGCTGACTTTGGTTACCTGCCGGATACGGTATTCGTCGCGCAGCAAATGCGTGACTTGCTGATCGAAAATCTGCCACGCGAACTGGCCGGGTTGGCGCAAGATCACCGCGCCGTATTTCGCGTAGGTGTAATTGCGGAAATCCGCGCCCTCATCGACGAAACGCTCGCCGTTGGCATTTAACATGATGCCGAACGGGTAGGAATGCTTTTGGAAGCCGTCGCCGACCGCGAGATCGCCGAACTCCGGCGCGTTGCGGTCCCAGCCGACCGCATGGCAGCCTGACCAGTTGCCGTACGGCGCCGCGCCAATATCCAGCGCCATGCGAATGCCGTCGCCGGTATTGAATAGCGTGCCGCGCACTTTCGCCAAATCCCAGCCCGGCCCGAGATAGCGTGTGCGCCACTCCGGATTGGCTTGGAAGCCGCCTGCGGCGAGCACCACGGCCTTGCAGCGAACCGTTTGGGTCTTGCCGCGATGGCGCAGGGTGACGCCGTGCACGCCGTCGTCGTCGCGCAGCAACGAAAGCGCCTTCGCTTCGTAGTACACCTTCACGCCCTCGCGCGTGGCAGCTTTCGCTTGCGCCTCGACCAAGCCGGGGCCGCCGCCGTACGCTTCCACCGTAAGACCGCCCCAGAACTTGAAGCGCTGATTCACCTTGAACGCCTGGCGCCCGTAGATCGGCGCAAAGCGCACACCCTTGGCACGCATCCACAACATGGTCGCCTTGCTGCGCTTGACCAACAGCTCAGCCAAGTGTGGATCGGTTCGATTCTCTGTCACACGCGCCATGTCATCGAAGAACTGGTCCTCCGTATAACTGCCGAAATCGGTGCGCGCAACCTCCTCGTCGCTGAGGTCGGGCATCAGCTTGCGCAAATCATCGACGCCGTCGTAGGCGCAGCGCATGGCTCCGGCGGTAAAACGCGTGTTGCCGCCAGACAAGTGTTCCGGCGCGCGCTCCAGCACGACTACCGAAACTCCAGCCTCGCGCGCCGCGAGCGCGGCACACATCGCGGCATTGCCCGCACCGACGACTACGACATCACAA
>CAZAWU010000032.1:0-7643 GCA_964488915.1 uncultured Burkholderiales bacterium | reverse complement strand
ATCCTTGCGTGCGTAAGTCACCGAAAACGCCCGATTGGGAAAGTCGTCCGGCAGTATCGCCTTCATGCCGTGATTGCGCAGCGCAAAGCTATCTGCCGAACCCTTCGATAAAGCACCGAACAATACCGCAGGATCGACCCCTGCACGCGCGCCGATGGCTTGCGCTTCGCTCAGCGCCGCAACGGTCTCGAACAACACCATATTGTTTAAAATCTTGACGACCTGCCCGCAGCCCACCGGCCCGCACAGCGTGACGTCGCTCGCAAACGTCGCAAGCAATGGGCGGATACGTCCGAAGTTGGCCGCATCGGCGCCCACCGTGATCGACAAAGTGCCCGCCTCCGCCGCTGCGCGCGTGCGCGCGACCGGCGCATCGATGAAAGTCACTGAGCGCTGACCGAACTGCGCCGCGATTTGCCGCGTCAAGTTCAATGGCGAAGTACTGAGATCGACCACCAGAGAGCCCGGTTTGACCGTTGCGAGCAACCCATCGGCGCCCACCGCGACGCGTTGCACCACTTCGCCCGACGGCAGCGACAGGAAAATAACCTCCGCATGCCGCGCCACTTCGTGCGGCGTCTTGGCGCTGCCCACGCCCACCGCCGCCAAGCGCTGCAGCGGCGCAGGGTCGAGATCCAGCGCCAGCACCGATGCGCCGGTTTTCACCGCCAGGTTGCGGCACATGGGCTCGCCCATCACCCCCAAACCGATGAAACCGAGGCGCTCGAAGCTCATTGCGGCGTCAACCCGACGTAGATACTCTTGGTCTGCTGGTACAGGCGCACGCCGCCGATACCCTTCTCGCGCCCCAAGCCGCTCTCCTTGAAACCGCCAAACGGCGTCGCGATCGATAGCTGCTTATACGTGTTGATCCACACCGTGCCGGCCTCCAACCTGCGTGCAACGCGATAGGCGCGCGCAAAGTCGCCGCTCCACACACCGGCTGCGAGACCGTAAACGCTGTGATTGGCTTGCTCGATCAAATCATCCTCGTCTTCGAACGGCATGGCGCACAGCACCGGCCCAAAGATTTCTTCTTGCGCAACTGCGGCGGCGTTACTCATTCCCGCCAAAACCGTCGGCAAATAAAATGCGCCTTGTGCCAAGCGCGCGTCGCTTGGCCGCGCCCCGCCGCACAACACTTCGGCACCCGCGGCGCGTGCCGCCCCCACCATCGCCTCAATGCGGTCGCGGTGCGCGAACGAAGCGATCGGTCCCATCTGAGCACCCGCGGCATCCGGCAGATCGACACGCAACGCGCGCGCGATGTTCAACACCGCCTCGAGCACGCGCTGGTACACCGAACGCTGCACGAACAGGCGCGAGCCCGCTACGCACGACTGCCCGCTGCCCTCGAAAATGCCGGAAGCAATCGCCTCTGCCGCCGCTTGAATATTGGCGTCGGCGAACACGATGTGCGGCGACTTGCCGCCCAGTTCCAACGCGACCGGCATCAACTTCTTCGCTGCCGCAAGCGCGATGCGTTTGCCGCTCGCGGTGCCGCCGGTAAACGACACCATCTTTACACCGGGATGCTCTACCAATGCGACCCCCGCACTCACCCCGACGCCCGGCAACACGTTGAGCACGCCGCGCGGCACCCCCGCTTCCAACGCGATACGCCCAAGTTCTAACGCCGGAGAAGGCGTCAGCTCGGAAGGTTTCAGAATGACCGCATTGCCCGCCGCCAAGGCCGGTGCAACCTTTTGCGCCTCCATGGTCATCGGCGAATTCCACGGCGTGATGGCGGCGACGACGCCGTAGGGCTCGTACGCTGTCATCGACAAATAGTCGCCGCGTGCAGGCGTCACCTCCGAACCGAGCGTTTCGCACACCGCCGCGAAGTAGCGGAAGGTCGCCGCCGCGCTTTTCACCTGCGCGACGCACTCCGGCCATACTTTTCCGTTCTCGATCATCTGCAGCCGCGCGAATCGCTCGCTGTTGGCTGCGATCAAATCGGCGATGCGATGCAGAACCGCAGCGCGCTGATGCGGCAAGAGTGCGCTCCAGCTTGGCGCTCGCGCAGCGCGTGCGGCAGCCTCTACCGCTTGCTCTACATGCGCGGGGGTCGCCGCGCACACTTCGTAGTTGGCCGCGCCATTGGCCGGATTGACAGACGTCAGCAAAGCATCAGCATCGCCGATCCACTGCCCATCGATCAGCATCGGTTTGCGTTCGGTTGCGACGGCGGCACTAGCTGCCTGCACTGCGTATCTCCTCCAACACCGGCAAAATGTACTCGCGAAACTTAGCCGGATTTTCGCTCATCGGGAAGTGCCCGAGTTCGCGCATGATGGTCACTTTCGCACCCGATATGGATTGCGCCGTGCGCAGCGTATCCTCCGGCGTGCAGGAAAAATCATACTCGCCCGTCAGTAGATAAAGCGGGCAGCGCGAAGTATCGATGCCGTCCAATCGCCCGCGCAGATCGCCATCGACTCGGTAGAAATACAAATCGCCCTTGAACACACCTGGCCCGCCCTGCTTGTACTGCCACAGCGTCTCGTCGCGATAAGGACTCTGCGGCGCGACTAAGCCTGACACAAGCGCTGCGCACACTTCGCCGCCGTGCACATCCGGCCGATTGAGCCACGCCGTGTCGTACCACGGCTGCTGAAAATCCGCCGCCTCCAAGCCGATCAACGCGCGAAACTCGCGGCCATGCGCGTGCGCCAGTTGCAGCACGATGCGCCCGCCGATGGAGCAGCCCATGATGACCGGTTTCTCCAACCGCAGCGCAGCACAAAATGCGCGCACCGTATCGACGTAAAGCTGCGTGGTCAGCCGGTACTCGCGATCGTATGCACCCGCCGGCGGATACGATTTGCCGTGCCAAGGCAGGTCGAACGCCAGCACACGAAAGTGCGCGGTGATGCCGGCATCGCACAGCAAGTGGCGGAACTGCCGTGCATCGGCACCGGCCGTGTGCAGGCAAACCAGCGGGATGCCCTGCCCTGCTTCTTCGAAATAAATGCGGCAGTCTTGGCCTTGCACACGAGTCGTGAGATAGCGCCCGACGATCGGTTCGAGTGCAGCCTCCGCTCCGGCGCTCATGCCGCACTCCGCGGCAAGGCGAGCAGATCTTTGAAGTACTGCAAGTTGGCCATGAACGGTTGCAGATTGCCCTCCAAGCGCATTTCGCCGCGCTTCGACAGAGCGAGCAAATCGTGCCATCCCGGCGGGGGCGGATGGCGCCAAAATTGCGCCCATGCTTGACCGCTGCCGCGTATGGCGAAGTCCCATGCCGTGAGCGGCGGCAATTGGCCGTGCTCTCTGATTAAGCCTTGCTCGAAATTGAGCAGCAACGACACTTGCCCGACACCGATCAGCACACGCACTTGCAGCCAGCGCCCGCGCTCACGCCACGCTTCCTCGCCGGCATGCGCCAAGATCGCCGCACGCAGCTTGCTTACTAGCTGCGCGTCGTCGGTACTGCAATCTAGGTCCAAGGTCCGCTCCGCGCAGCGCTCGCCATGCGCGCCTTAGCGATGCTCAGGCTGCTCAAAGCGAAATCCCATGGTGCGGCAATGATAGTAAAGTCCGCCATCCTGCACGATCAACCAATTCGCGTGCTTGGCGCCGTCGTTATGATGCGAGTGCACGCTCTTGGCTGGCGTCACGGTCGTAATGTAGGGCGACCAGTCCTTGCGCGCTCCGTCCACTTTAGAGTAACAACGCTCGCCGTCGACCACGAGCGACACGGCAACGGAGTTGTGGCTATGCGGCGCTTGATAGCCGCCGGGGGGCAACTGATTCATCGCCAGCGTGAGCGTCGGCGAAATGTTGCGGCGCGGCTCTAAGCCCGCCGAGGAAAAGACGACCGCTAAGCCTGCCACTTCGGCTTGCCCCTGCAGACGGGCGCGCGCCTGATCGAGTTCCGCGTGGATCGTTGCCGCTGGAAAATGCGCCGCCTCCACCAAAGCCTCGGCCGCAGCAGGCGGCGCGCAGCGCTCGAAGGCGAGCTGCGGCTCGTTGGTGACGATCCACACGACGGCGTCTTCGTTGGCGCTGGAAAACAACTTCAGCGGCACACCTCCCGGCAAGGAAAACGCGTCGCCGCGGCTCCATTCGATCAGGTCGCCGCCTTGCTGGACACTGCCGCTACCGGCGATCACGAAGCCAAGAACCGTCGTGGCGCGTGGATCGAGTTGCAGCGTTTCCCCGGCGCACACACGCGCATACGCAGCGAGCACGAGCGGCGACGTGGCCGGATAATTCAACCCCAGCGCCGCGCTTTGATCGCACAGGATCAGCGCCGTCCCCGTGGCAGGATCGAGCGCCCGATCACGCTCGGCTGCGAACGCCGCCGCCGGCACCTCGGCGTATTCGAGGTTAAACGCATTGCCGGAATCGAAGTAGCGCGCGCGGCGTGCATAGACATCTTGCGCGGACCGCTCGCGGGGCGCGCGGCTAGCGGTTGAGTCGGGCATGAGCACCTCCTTTGCGTGTATTGCGCTTATTGTAAGCCGGGGTGCGCAGCAAAGAGCGATAATCCGCCATCGCGCGGGCTACCTCTCCGGTGTTGGCCGCGCGCGCTCTTAGGCAAAGATGAACACCACACCATGAAGCAATATGCTCCGGCGCAAGCCGGCCCGTTGCACGCGTGAGCGCTACAACCAGTGGCTTCGGCCCCGCGCCGCAGCGCGGTGAGCACAACGCGGTGATCCCCGCGGAACTCGCCCGCCTGCCATGACCGCGCCACAAGCTCCCTGGCGCTCGATGCTGTTCGTCCCTGCGACGAGCGATCGCTTCATCGAGAGCGCGCTCAAGCAACCCGCCGACGCGCTGCAGATCGATCTGGAAGACAGCGTTGCGCCGGATCAAAAAGATCTCGCTGCGCAGCGTCTGCCGGCGATCGCCGAGCGCTTCGCCGCCGCCGGCTACGATGTGATCGTGCGCGTCAACCGCCCTTGGCGCCGCTTGCTGCGCGACTTGGAAGCCGCCGTGCGCCAATCGGTGCGCGCGGTGTCGCTGCCGAAAGTGCCCGATGCTTCGCACGTCAAAGCCGTCGCCGAAATCCTCGCTGACTGCGAACAAGAGCGCAAACTGCCCGTCGGCCACACGCGCATCATCGCCATGGTGGAAGACGCCGAAGGCCTGCACAACATGGCCGCCATCGCTGCCGCGCACCCGCGCATCTACGGCATGATGGTCGGCTCGGAGGATTTATCGGCGTCGCTGCACGCCGCGCCGGATGAAGACGCGCTCTACGTGCACAACGTCATGGGCATCGCCGCCAGCCGCCGCGCCGGCGTCGAACCGATCGGCTTCGTTGGCTCGATCGCGGAGTTCAGCGACGAAGCAGCGTTCCGCGCACGCATCAAGCGCGCACGCCGCTTGGGTTTCTCCGGATGCTTCTGTATCCATCCCAAGCAAGTTCTGATCGCCAATCAAGAATTTCGACCCTCGGACGAAGAAGTCGCGCAAGCGCGCGGACTGGTCGCCGAGTTCGAACGCCAAGTCGCGGCAGGCGTGGGGGCGCACAATTACCAAGGACGCATGGTCGATCTGCCGATTGTGGAGCGAGCGCAACAGGTGATCGCGCTGCATGAGGCGTTGGCGGAGCGCGAGAAGCGGCGCAACCTGTCTCTGCCCTAAGTATCCATTGGATATTGGAGCTATTCCTAATTGTCCGGCATGCCCTATCGGTAGTATATAGTGCCGGGGCATCCGCGCTTGGAGCTCCCCTTAACGACCGCGCTTTCCCCTGGCTGGTTTACTACGCCGCTCAACATCCAACAGAAGATCAAAGCGCCCCCCACCCGGGATTCGATAGCTATGGAAGTCACCGTGGTCCACCGTCAGGACTGCACTGACCCCAATCTCTCCCGCTAGCCACACGAGTGAAGCATCCGCTAAGTCCATAGGACGATCTCGATACTTGCGCATGAGCGAAGCGATGGCGTTCAGCGCCTGCGACGGCACCTCAAAGATGCGCGCACCGCCGTCGGCAAGCCAACCGAATAACCGATCGTGAGCATGCGTCGGCAGCAGGTGACACACTTCAGTCAACACGTGCCAGGTCGTACAGAGATTACCCTGAAAACCGAACATGAACTCGCGCACGCGAGCGTGCTCACTGTCCTGCGCGTCGAACCACGCCACTAGCGGACCAGTGTCAACGAGCGCGTTTGGCACGCAACTTGTCCTTGACGGCTTCGCTATGGCGGCGCGCCAGGTCTGTCGTGCCGCTGCGAAAACAACCGATTAGTCCATGCTTTAGCGCCAACTCATGCGCAGTCTTCGAGGGTTTTTGCAGATCTAAGTATTGCCGAACCAGCCGCGTCACGACCTCAGACTTTGTCAGCCCTTCCGTATCGCAATGCAGCGTGAGATCCCGCTCCAATTCGGAGGGCAACTTTACGGTTAGGGTCATGGATGGACGTCCTTTCTTTGCGTCAGTAATACCAATATTACCATGCCCTCTTCGTCTCGGTAAGACAGCGGGTTGAGAGCATCGGTGCTTTGGTACATGATGCGGCCACTGTATCGGCGAAAATGCTTGGGGTGCGCACCGGGCGGCGGTAGAAAGGTGCGCCATGCGCACCCTACTCACGTGTGCAGTTTGACAGTCTGTGCCCACCAATAGTAAACTTTCCCCTCGCGCCGATTTGATATCAGCTTGCGGGCGCGTTAAAAATACCGCTAAAGCGAGGTGCAAACCCGATCCGCTTTAGCGATCGGGTTTTTTGTTGTCTCCCGATCGCGCACGATTGGTTCTGTAGCTCGCGCTGGTCAACCTTGTTCACCGGAGGTCGCCATGCGTCCCGAATTTCATCCCGACACGCTCGCGGTACGCGCGGGCATCAATCGTAGCCAGTTCCAAGAACACGCCGAGGCGATGTACTTGACCTCGAGCTTCGTGTTCAAGAACGCCGCGCAGGCCGCCGCGCGCTTCGCCGAACAAGAGCCCGGGGACACCTACTCGCGTTTCACGAATCCCACCGTCACCGCGTTTCAAGAGCGCCTCGCCGCGCTGGAAAACGCGCCCGCGTGTCTGGCGACGAGTTCGGGCATGGCAGCAATCTTGTGCACGATCATGGCGCTCGCCCAGTCGGGCGATCACATCGTCGCCTCCAACGGATTGTTCGGCGCCACCACGCAGATGCTCTCGAACATCCTGCCGCGCTTCGGCATTCGCACGACTTTCGTCGATACGACCGATGTCGATGCCTGGCGCGGCGCCGTCACGCCGCAGACGAAACTACTGTTCACCGAAACGCCGACCAACCCGCTGCTGCAACTGTGCGACATCGCAGCAGTAGCGGAAATCGCACACCGCGCCGGCGCGCTGCTGGTGGTGGATAACTGCATGTGCACGCCGATCCTGCAGCGCCCGCTTGAACTCGGTGCGGATCTGGTCATTTACTCCGCGACCAAGTACATCGACGGACAGGGGCGCGTGCTCGGCGGTGCGGTGCTGGGCAGCAAAGAGATTGTCGTCGGCAAGATGTATCCGCTCATGCGCACCATCGGGCCGACGCTGAGTGCGTTCAACGCGTGGGTGTTGTTGAAAGGCTTGGAAACCCTGCGTCTGCGCATCGAAGCTCAGTGCGCGAGCGCTTTGCAACTTGCGCGTTGGCTGGAAGCGCAGCCGCAAGTCACGCGCGTGTTTCACCCCTCGCTCGAATCGCACCCGCAGC
>CAZAWU010000031.1:25157-26322 GCA_964488915.1 uncultured Burkholderiales bacterium | reverse complement strand
AGCTCGGCTTGAAGAAAGTCGTGATCGTCGACGACCGCACGGCCTACGGCAAAGGCTTGGCCGACGTAGTCGAACGCACGGTCGGTGCCGCGGGCAGCGCACCGCTGGCGCGCGAGTTCACCGACGACAAGTCGACCGACTTTCAGGCAATCCTGACTTCAGCCAAGAGCAAGAACCCCGACGCCATCGTCTTCGGTGGCATGGACCCCCAAGCCGGTCCCATGATGAAGCAGATCAAAGCGCTCGGTATCAAAGCGCAATTCATTGGCGGCGACGGCATGCAAACGCCTAACTTTATCCAGTTGGCCGGAGCGGACGCCGAGGGCGCGTACGGTTCTTCGCCGGGCGTGCCGCTGGACAAGATGAGCGGTGGCTCCGCGTTTGCGGACAAATTGGTGGCGAAGTACAAAACTAAGATCGAGTTGTACGCGCCGTACGGTTACGATGCCGCCGCAATCTTCGTCGCGGCGATGAAGCAAGCGGACTCGGCCGATCCGGCCAAGTACCTCGAGGCCCTGGCGAGCATGTCCCACACTGGGGTCACCGGGCCGATCTCCTTCGATGAGAAAGGCGACATCAAAGGCGGATTGATCACGATCTACCAGGTCAAAGACGGTAAGTGGATGCCGGTAGAAACGGTGGGCGGCTAAGCGCACAGCGAGCGAAAAGGCACCCGCAGGGGTGCCTTTTTTGTTTCACCGCGAAGAGAAACCACGTTGACGCGCGCAGCCGCCGCAGCGTCATCCCGGCGTACGCCGGGATCCAGGTTCTTCTGCCGGGCGCGCTGGATTCCGGCTTGCGCTGGATTGACGGCGGCAATGTTGCAAGCGTCTAGTGTAGTGACTCGCTCTTAACTACCGGCCCGCATCGGCTCTGAAGCGCGCATGTCAAAGTTCGACCTCTTTCTCCAGCAATTCTTCAACGGCGTCGTGCTCGGCAGCATCTACGCGCTGGTCGCGCTCGGCTACACAATGGTGTACGGCATCATGCAACTGATCAACTTCGCCCACGGCGAAGTCGTGATGATCGGCGCCATGGTTTCGCTTGCGGTCACGCTGCCGATGCTCTCAGCCGGCGTGGCGCCGCCGCTCGTCTTCGTTCTCGCGCTGATGGTCGCGGTGCTTGCATGCATGGCGCTCGGTTTCACCATCGAGCGCGTCGCCTA